>PWYL01000058.1 GCA_003568315.1 Mollicutes bacterium
GGTCTTTCCATCGCGAGTTTCGGTTTCATCTGGGCTTCGCTTGTCGGCATCGTCTATCTGAACATCCAGAAGAAGCGCGGCCGCATCACGAAGAAACCCTCGCAAAAGGCGGGCCTCGTGAGTTCGCAGGAAATCGAGACCCCCGACGAGATTCCCGTCGCCGAAGCCATCGACAAGTTCACCGTGCAGATCGCTTTGGTGCTTTTGGTCTATTTTTTCACCTACGTCTTCATGTATTCCATGAGCCGCTTTCTCGAGACGGGTGTCTTGGGTGATTTCGGCATGAACACCATCCGTCCCTTGATCTGGGGCTTCAACTTCATCTTCGGCATGCTTTTCGCTTTGGGCGCGAAACAGCTCTTTTTGGGACTCCGTCGCGCCAACATCATGACCCGGCAATACCCGAACAACTACATGTTGAACCGGATTACCGGGCTCGTCTTCGATTTCATGATTGTCGCCGCCATAAGCGCCATCCGCATCGAGGACCTCTCGGGACTCTGGATTCCCTTCTTCATTCTCGTCATCGCCGCCGGAGCCGCGACCATCGCCTATGTCAACTTCATCTGCAAGCGCGTCTATCCGGGCTATCCCATGGCCGCGACCATGGGCATGTTCGGAATGTTGACGGGGACGGCCTCCACGGGAGTCATATTGCTCAGGGAAGTGGACACCGAATTCCGCACTCCGGCCGCGACCGACCTTGTGACCGGATCCTCGACCGCCATCCTCTTCGGCTTCCCGGTGTTGCTTCTGGTGGGTATCGCACCGATTTCTTTGGCCATGACCTTTTTGACGCTCGCCATCATCATCGTCCTCTATGCGCTCTTTTTGGGTCTCCTTATGAAATTCAACCCCCGAAGCGCCCCGGCGGAAAAGGGCTGAACCCCGTTTCCGCATGAACCGTTCGCGAAGGAAGTGAGACGATGGATGCCGTCTATGTGCACATCCCCTTCTGCAAGAGTATTTGTCCCTATTGCGCCTTCGCTCGCGAGAAGGCGTCCGCAAAGACCATGCGCGAATATGTCGATTGTCTGCTCATAGAGGCCGAAAACCGCCTTCAGACCGACAAGCGGGTGCGGACCGCCTATATCGGCGGCGGCACCCCGAGCGCGCTTCCATTGGCCGAAATCGAAAGGCTTTTGCGGAAGCTCAAAGACCTGTTTGTAGACGAACTCGAAGAGTGGACATTCGAATGCAACCCCGCGGATGTCGACACCGCTTTGGCGCGCACATTGAGAAAGGGCGGCGTCGACCGGGTGAGCCTCGGGGTGCAGTCTTTCTCCGAAGAATCTTTGGCGCTTCTGCAAAGACGCCACAAAGGGGAGGATGTCGAAAGGGCCGTGTCCCTTCTGCGAGAAGCGGGTATCGAAAACATCAGCGTCGATATGCTTTTCGCGATACCGGGTCAAACAACGAATTCCCTTGTTGCCGACATCGAACACCTCCTCGCCTTGGATGTTTTGCACGTATCTTACTACAGCCTCATCATCGAAGAGGACACCCGCTTCGAAAGATGGGTGGACGAAGGAAGGATCATCCCCGTGGATGGCGACACGGAAGCGGACATGTTCGAGACGATCATCCGCCGTCTCATCGCTGCGGGCTACGAACACTATGAAATCAGCAACTTCGCAAAACCGGGCCACTCCTCGCGCCACAACACCATCATCTGGCAGGACGAGGACTACCTCGGCCTCGGTGTTTCGGCACACGGCAAGCATTCCTTTCGCCGCGAGGAGAACATCCCTTCCGTCCGGGCATATATCGATTCCGTCAGAACAAAGGGACATGGCATCCGCCGAACGTACCCCTATGAAGCGGAAGAAGACACCCTTCTCATGGGCCTCCGTCTTTCTGAGGGAATCGATCGCGAAACCTACCGCCGCCGTTTCGGCAAAATGCCGGAAGAACTCTTCCCGAAGCTCGAGAAAGCCTTCGAAGCGGGGCTTCTCGAAAAGAGGAAGGGGAGGCTCCGGCTCACAGAAAAAGGCGTCATGCTCGCCAACGAGGTCTTCATTCTGATATGATGGGGGTGGTTTGATGTTGGCACAACTCTTGAAAGAGTATGAATACGAACTGAAAGCGGCGCGGAATCTGAGCAAGAACTCCATCCGGGCCTATCTTTCCGATTTGCAAGGGTATGTGGACTATCTTGCCGAACGGGAGGTTCGCGATCCCGCCGCCATCACCAAGACGATGGTCGACCGCTACCTCATGACCCTGCGGAAGAAGAAGGCCTCCGCGGCGACGGTATCCAGGAAACTCTCGGCTCTCAAAGGTTTCCACCAATACCTCGTCGACGAACGCGTCGTGGAAGAGAACATCATCTTGAAGGTCCACCGTCCGAAGATGAAAAAGCGGCTCCCCGACATTCTCACCATCGAGGAGCTGGAGGCCATCCTCGAAGCCACAAAGGGGAAGACCCCGCTCGCGCAGAGAAACCTCGCGATGATCGAGCTCCTCTACGGCAGCGGACTCAGGATCAGCGAACTCATCGGTCTGCAGACCCGCGACCTCCACATCAACCAGGGTTTCGTCAATGTCACGGGGAAAGGCGACAAGGAACGCATCGTCCCGATCGGCAGTGCGGCGGCGAGCGCTTTGAAGCGCTATCTTGAAGACGGGAGGCTCCAACTTTCCAAGGCCCCCGTTCCCGATGTCTTCTTGAACCGTTTCGGCCGTCCCATCGGCCGGGTGGGCTTTTACAAGATCTTGCGCGACCTCACAATGAAAGCGGGGCTCGACAAGGACGTGAGTCCGCACACCTTGCGCCACAGTTTCGCCTCGCACATGCTCGAGGCGGGGGTGGACCTCCGTTATGTGCAGGAGATGCTCGGTCACGCCGACGTCTCGACCACCGAACTCTACACCCACATCAACAAAAAACAACTCATCGCGGTCTACGACAAGTATCATCCGCATGCGAAAAGGAGCGAATGACATGTTTGAAAGAATCTTTCTCATCATCGCCGACAGCGTCGGCATCGGGGCTATGGAAGACGCCCACGAATACGGCGACGAAGGGGCGAACACCCTGAAGAACATCGCCGAGAGCCAAAACGGGATCCACCTTCCCCACATGGAAAAACTCGGTCTCGGCCATCTCGCCGACATTCAAGGTGTAGCACCCGTCGCTTCCCCCGCGGGCCGCCACACCCGGATGAAAGAACTTTCCGTCGGCAAGGACACGATGACAGGTCACTGGGAACTCATGGGACTCAAGGTGACAAAGCCCTTCCGGACCTTCACCGATCGTGGATTCCCCGCCGAACTGATAGAAGCCCTCGAAGCGAGGACCGGCCGCAACATCACAGGCAACAAGGCCGCAAGCGGCACCGAGATCCTCGACGAACTCGGCGAGCACCAGCTCGCCACGGGGGATCTCATCGTCTATACTTCCGCCGACAGCGTTCTGCAGATCGCCGCGCACGAGGAGAAGGTGGGCCTCGAGGCCCTGTATGAAGCGTGCGAGATCGCCCGTGAACTCACCATGGACGAACGCTTCAAGGTCGGCCGCATCATCGCCCGCCCCTTTGTGGGCGAAGGGAAGGGGCGTTTCCGTCGCACGGCTGCTCGGCGTGATTACGCTTTGAAGCCTTATGCCCCGACGGTTTTGAACTATCTGGAGGATGCGGGGTTCACTGTCGCCGGCTTCGGCAAGATCGAGGACATCTATGCGGGCGAAGGCATCACAGAAAGCATAAAACAAAAAGACAACAACGAAGGCATGGAAAATCTCACCGCCTACGCGGACAAGGATTTCCGGGGCCTGGCCTACCTCAATCTCGTCGATTTCGACGCCAAATACGGTCATCGTCGCGATCCCGCCGGCTACAAGGAGGCCTTGGAGGCTTTCGATGCGAAACTTCCGCCCCTGATGGAGAAACTCGGGGAAAAAGACCTCCTCGTCATCACCGCCGACCACGGGAACGACCCCACCCATGCGGGGACCGACCACACCAGGGAATATGTGCCTTTGCTCATGTATTCTCCCTCGCTTTCGGGCGGCGCTTTGGCAGAACGCGAGACCTTCGCCGATGTCGGCGCCACCATCGCCGACAATTTCGGTGTGAAGCTGCCCCCTCACGGGAAGAGTATCCTCGACGAATTCGACTGAGCTTCATAGCGGGGCTTTGTCCTCGCTTCATGACACGTTTGCCGCTTTTTGAGAGGCCATTCGGAAGGGAAGGCCATGGCGGCGAATGTCACCCGTGTTTCCCACGATCCGGAATGAAGGAGGTCGGAATGCATGCCGATCAGCAACCCCGACAGGCACAAGAATGCCTACACACACAAACTCACCGAAAAAGACCGGGGCGAAAGAAGGACGAATCACGGGGTCAAAAGCACCTCATGGGTTCATGCGGCGCTGGCCGTTCTCGCGGTGGCGGCCCTGATAGGGCTCATCTTCTTGCTCGGGCATCTTATCGGCGGTTGAGGAAAAGAACACCACCTTCCCAAAAAGGCCGCCTTCGGCACCTTCCTTTCCGGTAGGGATAGAAAGAGGTGTCTTTGTCAATGGAAAAACCGCCCCTTCACCAATCTCGGTGAAGGGGCGGTTCTTTTTGCAAAGAAGCGGAAACATCAGGACTTGTAGCGGGCTTTGAGGTCTTTCAACGCTTTCCTTTTCTCTCTTTCGATGTTCCGTTTCGCCTTTTTCTCTTTGATGTGCTGTGACGAAGCGACCCGCTTCACGAATTCGGTATAGCCCTTCAAAGCGGGACGGATGTGGCTGTCGAGTTCGGCCTGCATGTTCTTCAAGCGTTTCTTCCGCTCCTCGAGAGCCTCTTCGAGTTCGGCAAGTTGGCGTTTGCGGATATCCCTCTGTGTTTTTTGCAAGTCGGCGATATGGTTTTTCAAGTGTTTCTCGAGCGTTTCCTTGCCGGTATCGAGACCGTCCTTGTCGAGCTCTCCGCGGAGACTTTCCGTTTTCTTCACGAACGCGTCGCGTTCCTCATGGATTTCGGCCATAATCTTCTCATAACGGGATTTCTCTTCGGTCAGCGCTTGTTCCCGTTGTGCTTCGATACGGGCCGTCTCTTCCTCGATCTCGACGCGCTCGGGCTTCTCGCCTTCTTCCTTCTGCAGACGCTCGAGGGTGGCTTGCAGTTCCTCGATACGCTGCCGGGGGCCGGCGATTTTTTCCTCGTAGGTCTCTTTTGCTTCTTTCAGAGCCTCTTCATGTCGCATCTTGGCGGTCTTACCGGCCTCTTTCTCGATATAGGGGGCGAGGGAGTGTTCGGCGGTGTCCTTCTTTTTGAACTGCTCGAGTTTCTCCCTGTTGGTCTCCAACATGGTCTCAAAGGTCTCTTTTGTGCGGTCGCGGAGTTTCTTCGCGTCCTCACGGGCCTTGTCCGCCCGTTCTTGCGCGGCTTCGAGCTGCCTTTTGTAGCGTTGGACGTAGGGGTCGTTCTCCTCTTTCGCGCGAATGCCGGCGATTTTTTCGCCGTATTCGGCCTTGATGATTTCTTCGCGCTCTTTCAGTCGCCGTCTGTCTTTCTCGTCGGTGAAGAGAGCCAGGCGGTAGGAGATGTCTTCGAGTTTGTCGTCGCGTTCTTCCTCGAGCTCGCGGATGTCGGAGAGATATTTCTGCCGGTGGGTGGCCAGCTTCTCCTCGGCATATTCGAGTTCTTTCTGGAAAGCCTTGTCGATGTTCTCGAGCCGGAGGTGGTATTCGTTTTCGGCGAAGTCGATCTGTTGTTCGGCGAAATGGATCTGGCTCTCGATGGTGGTTCCGACCATCGCCTCGTTGACATTCTGGCCGATGTTCAGACGTTCCGTCTGCGCCTTGGTGAGGTTCATCTCACTGTCATAGAGGGAATCGATCTTCAAGAGCTGGAGTTCATGCTCCTTGTCGGCGAGGTCGATGAGCGCCTTCTGGTAGATGAGTTCGCTTTTCGCCTGCTCTTCGGCGTTCAGTCTCTCGATCGTGGAGGTCTTCTTGATGTCGGTGAGGGATTTGTCGATGTTGTCGAGTTTTTGGCGGTGTTGGACCCGGAGGGCATGCTCGCGGATGGTGTGTTCGATGCGGGCGGCCGTCTCGCGCTGGGAGAAGTGTCGGAGACGGAGCTTTTCGGCAAGGTCGAACTGGGCCCTTTTGAAACTCTTCCGGAGCGGTTTCAGTTTCTCGAGGAGAGCGATTTCCTCTTTGAGGTAGGCCTCGTGCTTGTCGGCGAGGAGGTCGTGGAAGGCCGCGATGAAATCCACCACGCCGCGGATGAACTGTTCGAAGGCGTGGAAACGCTTCTCCATCGTTTTCACGAATTCGGCGTTGAACGCGAGGTCGTGCCGCAAGGCCTTCTCGTCTTCCTGCAGTTTGAAGATTTCTTGCGACTCGGAGAAACGGATATCTTCCCTGGTTTTCTCGAAACGGAGGTCGTGGAGCTTCTCGAGATAGGCCTTCTCGGCTTGGAAACGTTCCTTCTCGATTGTTTTGAATTCGGGTCCGAGGCGTTTTTGGGTCCGTTCTTCGATTTTTTTCTCCCGGAAAGAGGAAGCGGCCCGCTCTTTCTTCGCGTAATCCGCCCAGAGTTCCTTGAGTTCTTCTTTGGCGCCCTTTTTCTCCGCGGCGACGATTTTCAATTTGAGTTCCTTCAGTTGTTGCTCGACCACCTTTTTTTGGCCCTTCTCTGCTGAAAGGTGTTTCTCGTGCCGCTTCTGCAAGTCATCAAGGATGGTCTGTTCCAAATTCTCCCGCCGCTCGTCGAAGGCTTCCATGGCATTCTTCAGCTCGTTCTTGAGGCGTTTTTCCTCTTCGGCGAGTTCGGCCTTGCGCTCTTCGTGCGTACGCTTGACGCGTTCATCGAGCGTCTCTTCATCGTCTTCGGTCCTGAGCATATGCAAACGTTCCGAGACGAGTTCTTCCAAAGCGGGGAGAAAATCGTCGAACGCCTCGGCCAAGGCTTTCGATTGGTTGTCAAAAAGTTCGAGGATATGTTCGGTCCGTGATTTTTCGAGATAGTGCCGGCAGAAATAGGTTTCGCTCTTTTTGAAGACCTCCTCGATGAACTCGAGCGAGGCGCTCCGGAAGGATTGCAGGAAGACATCGCCGTCCGGGCTCTCTTCGGCTTTTTCGGAAAGGACGGAAAGAAGCCTTTCTTTCAGGGCTTCGCCGGTTTCTTCCCTGTTTCTTGAGAGGAAGGTCTCGGTGAAACGGGCGCGCATGTCGGAAAGGGCCCGGAAGATCCGGTCCTTGGAATCGAGAAGATAGGTGAGTTGCGCGATGGTGGTCTCTTGGTCCTTTTGGTTGATTTCCTCCTTGAGACGGTCGATCTCCGCATTCAAAATGCGGAGTTTCTCGTCGGTCTCCTCGAGGCGTTTTTTGTGGGACTCCTTGACCTTGCGGTTGGCCTCGACGACTTCCTGGATGAGATTCTGCAAAAGTCTCGATTCCTTTTGCAGATTCGCATCGACCAAGGAAGTCAGGTTCTTCTTGGACGCGGATTCGTTTGTGAGGTCGTATTTCTTCTTCGCCATGAGAGGTGACTCCCTTCGTCCTCGTCGTGGGTCATACGGAGCTTTTGGTCTTGATCGCGCGTTTCGTCTCCTCGACATAGGCGTCGATGAGGGTGTCTTGTTCGTCGAAGAGCTCATCCAGGGCGCTTGTATGGTCAAGGGCCTCGAAAGGCGCTTCTTCGAGCTTTCCGACCACGATGCTGCCAAGGCGGTCGCACGCTTTCTGGAGCGATTCCTGCAGTTCCTTCTCGCGCTTTCCGACGATCTCTTCGAGATGTTCCTTGCGGGCTCGCTTGATGCGCGCCTCATCCTCGATCTTCCGGCTCACATCCTCGATCCGGTCGTCCAATTCGTCGGAAGCGGATTGCGCTCTTTGTTCGTGGTCCGCGGTGATTCTCTTTATGCGTCCGTTTTCTTCTTCGATGGCGGTCTTCTTTTCGGCGCCGAGGTCGTCCAACGCGTCCTGCATCTTCCGGTACGCCTTGTCATAGGCCTCCTGGTTGGCCTCCAAGGTGGTCTCGAGGGTGTTTTCGATCTCCTCGCGGGCGCTTTCCGCGTTCTCTTTCGCACTCTCGTTGATGACCAGCGCGTCGTCGAGTCGCTCGTCGACTTTCTTCTTCATGGCGTCGAAATGCTCGTCGAGACGTTTGCGTCTCTCATCCATCTGTTCGCGCACCCGCGTTCCCCGTGTTTCCCGTTCTTTCTTCTCGTCGAAGGCGGGAGCGCCGTTTTGAGCGATTTTTTTCTCGAGCCCTTCCAATCGTGCGAGCATCTCCTTTTGCTCTTTGGCGACGGGTTCGCGGCTTTCGGAGATTTTCGCGTCGTATTCTTCCTTTAGGACTCGCAAAGCTTTGTCGCGTTCCGATTGGATCCTTCGCCCTTCTTTTTCCAGGGGGATTCTTTCTTCCCGATGACGCTCTTGGGCTTCCTCTTTTGCTTTGAGACTCGAGTTCTCGGCGCGTTCGATGAGTTCGACATCGCTCTCCATGAGGGGGTAGAAGAGTTTCTCGAGGGTCTTATCGACATGGGAGGCATAGTCTTCGACCAGGGTGCGCGCCTTATCGCTCAAGGGGGAGAGGACATTCCGGATCCGGTCTATGGATTGGGTTTTGTGGCGGCGGAGCTCCTTGTCCGCCGCTTTGTGGGCCGATGTGAAGTCGTCGATGATCTCTTGGGCCTCTTTCTTGTGGTTCTTTTTCGACCGCTCCTTCATGGCGGCGAGCCGTTCGACGTGAGCGTTACGTTTCTTCTCGTCGGGCATCTCTTCGGCGGCCTCTTTTTCGGCCAAACGGAAGAGGAAATTGTCTGCGTCCTGCAGCGTGCCACAGCCGAGTTCGATCGTCTGGACGAAACGCTCGCGGAAAGAAGCAGCCGCGACGGCGAGGAGTTCCTTCAGCGAGGCACCTTCTTTTTGCAGGCTTTCACGGTGGTCCTCAAGAGTGTCGAGGATTTCCTTCGCGCGCTCTTCGAGCGGCTCCAGACGGTTCCTCGCCATCTCTTTCACGTTTTCGATGTTCGCGTTGGCGTTTTCGGTTTCCCGCCGGAGAGCCTTGTCGATGAATCCGATTTGGCGTTCGTGTTCTTGTTCGAGGTCTTTCAGTTTTTTCTCGACGACGTCCGTTTTCTCGCGGTAGGCGTTTTGGAGCTCCCTTTCCTTTTCGGCGAGCTCGGATTCGAGTTTCCGTTTTGACCGCTCGATGGTGGCATCGATACGGTTCAACCGCTTCTTGGTCTTTTCCATCTCGAGTTCGAGGGCGATGCGTTCGCTCGTCTTTCCCTCTTCGTGTTCGGCTCGATGGAGTTCCGCGTCGCGTTCCGCCTCGAGCAGCCGGATTGTCTCCATGGCATCGAGCCGCTCTTTCTCGAGCGCGTGACGTTTCTCGATTTGCGCCTTGTCGGCGACGTTCTGCTTTTTCCTGAGTTCGTGGCGGCAGGCGGCGAGTTCTTCGTCCCTTTTCTCTCCGAGTTCTTGAAGCGCGGCGATGCGCCGGGCTTTCAAATCGGCGAGGTACTGTTTTTCCTTTTCCACATGGAGGTGGTTCAAGAGCCGTTTCTCCTCGAGGGCGTAGTCGCGTTCGAGACGGGCGATGCGGATTTCGTGCTCTTTTTGGAGTTTCTTCATCTCGAGTCGCCACCGGGCCTCGCGCTTTTCAGCCTCGATTCTTTCTTTGCGGATGCGAATCTCCTTGAGCGCATCCTTGACATCGAGGAAATAGCGGATGTCATCAGCTTCCGCATACAAGGGGACGAGCGAGCGTGTGGTGTCGGCGACGGCTTTCAACCGCTCGGTTTCGAACTCGTAAAAAGCCTTGAAGAGGGAATGGAAAAAGGTCTTCAAGGCATCCAAGTCGTCGCTCGGCGACTGCTTGTCGATATGGTCGCTCACGGCGGCGACGAGTTTCGGGCTCTGGTTTTGGAAGAGGTCGAACTTCCGTTTGAGTTTCGTCTGGTGTTCGTTGATGAGCTTCTCGTGCTGTTCGAGGGTCTCCTCGATGGTCTCGCGGGTTTTCCCCGCCATCGATTTGAACATGTCGAGAGTCTTTTCCACGGCGTTCTTCAGTGCGGCTGTGTGGTCTTTGAGGGCATTCTGCCTTTCGATGTTCAGTTCGATCTGCTTTTCCAATTCTTTGTCCGGCTCCTCGCCGCCTTCTTTGGATTGTTTTTTGGCGAGGTTGGAAAGACGGGTGCGTTCGGCGTTCACATCGATACGGAGCCGGTTCTGGAAACGTTCCTCATAGGCCTTGAAAAAGGCGGTGACGTCATTCAGGGACTGTTCGAAATCGAAAAAGGGGCGCTTGAGCCGCTGTTCCATCTCCGTCAGGAGTGTGGTGATCTCCTTGATGGTCTTGTTCAAGTCCCTTCTCACTGTGTTGATGCGGTGCTGGAGAGCGTTGTCCTCGCGTTTCATGGCCGCCTTGACGTCCTCTGTGTTCTTGTCGAGGCGCTTTTCCAGCGGGCGGAAGGCTTTTTCTATCGTCTTTTCCAATTCCGAAAGGCGGCGTCTATCTTCCGAATAGAGTTTCTTCAGTTTCTCGAGGGCCTCTTCGAGAATCTCGCGGCACGCTTTCTTGTTGGTTTCGAGATTCTGTTCGTAGAGGTCGATCTTCTCTTCATAGACCTTGGTGCTCTCTTGGCGCTTCTCGTCGATACGGGAAATGCGACCTGCGATCTCGCCTTCGATCTCTTCGATTTCCTTCTTGAGAGCCTTGGCGGTCTTCTCGTGGTTGGCACTGATCGCCTCGAGCTCTTTTTGGACGTTTCTTTCCGCTTCGGTGATACGTGCGGTCTGATTGTCGATCTTGGCCGTATATTCCTTCTCGAGTTCGCGTTTTTTTCGTGCATGTGTCTTCTCGATCCGCTGGATTTCGACCTGGTGTTCTTTTTCGTTGGTCTCGAACTCTTTCTGCGCCCGGGAGAGGACAGCCTCTTGGCGTTCTTTGAGGCCGTCGAGGGTGCTTTGGACGGGGTCGATTCGCTTTTTGTATTCGCGCTCGATCAAATAGAGCTTCTGTTCGAGCGTGGCGGCGCCATTCTTGCCTTTTTCCATCCTTGCACCTCCCGACTTGGTGTATGACACACAATTCTCCCTATCATTTTATCACAGGCCAAGCGCAAAGACAACGCACGGGACGCCCGAAACGAACATTTTGACGATTCTGCCGGTTCCCGGGAGAAGATCTCCGGATCCACGAGCGGTAAGACGGTTGTAAATCGCGTTCCATGGTGTATAATCAGAAGAAGAGGTGAGTGACCGATGAGCGAACGAATCGTCAGTGCCGACAAACAAAAAGAAGACATCGAGCAGATCCGTCTGCGCCCCGCACGACTCGACGAATACATCGGGCAGGAACGCGTCAAAGAGATGATGGCCATTTTCATCCAGGCCGCGAAAAATCGCAACGAGGCTTTGGACCACGTCTTGCTCTATGGTCCTCCCGGGCTGGGAAAGACAACACTCGCCAACATCGTCGCCAACGAGGTCGGAGCCGACATCAAGACCGCGAGCGGCCCTTCCATCGAAAAGAGCGGCGACCTCGCCGTACTCTTGACGGACCTCGAGCCCGGCGACATCCTCTTCATCGACGAGATCCACCGTTTGCCCAGGGTTGTGGAGGAGGTCCTGTATCCGGCGATGGAGGATTATGTCATCAATCTCATCGTCGGCAAGGAAGAGACTTCGAAAGCCATCCGCCTCGACCTTCCGCCTTTCACGCTGATCGGGGCGACGACACGTTATGGTGACCTCACCGCGCCCTTGCGCGACCGATTCGGCGTGGTACACAAACTCGAATACTACGACGAAGACGCCCTCGCGAAAATCTGTGCGCGGACAGCGAAAATCTATGGTGCGAACATCGACAAACAAGCGATCGGCGAAATCGCCAAACGGAGCCGCGGCACCCCCAGGATTGTGAACCGCATCTTCCGGAGGGTCCGCGATTTCGCCGATGTCTTGAACGAGGGCGAGATCGACCTACCCGTCACGAAGAAGGCCCTCGACAAACTCCAGATCGATGCCATCGGCCTCGACAGCAAGGACCGCGACTATCTCCAAGGCCTCATCGAGGG
This sequence comes from Mollicutes bacterium, assembly GCA_003568315.1. Classification (GTDB taxonomy): domain Bacteria; phylum Bacillota_I; class Bacilli_A; order Izemoplasmatales; family Izemoplasmataceae; genus T1SED10-81. The sequence goes on from PWYL01000058.1 coordinate 12,028, forward strand.
TTACGGCGGCGGCCCCGTCGGTGTCGAGAGCCTCGCTTCCTCGATAAGCGAAGAGGTCACGACCATCGAGGACGTCTATGAACCCTATCTCTTGAAACTGGGTTTCATCAAGCGCACCCCGCGGGGACGCATGGCCACGGAGAAAGCCTACAAGCATCTCGGCAAGTCCTATCAGGGCGGACTTTTCGAATGAAGACCAAGGATTTCCGCTACGACCTCCCGAAGCGTCTCATCGCGCAACGCCCGATCGAACGTCGCGACGAGTCGCGGCTTCTTGTGGTCGACAAGACCCGCGGGACGAGGCACCACACCCGCTTCAAAAGGCTCCACGAACACTTGCGAACGGGCGATGTCCTCGTCTTGAACGACACCGCCGTGCGCCGCGCCCGGCTCACGGGGCAAAACGAGAAGACGGGCGGCACCATCGAGGTGCTCCTTTTGCGCGAGAAGGAAAGGGATGTTTTCGAGGCCCTCGCCAAGAAAGCGAAGAAGGTGCGGAAAGGCACCCGTCTCGTCTTCGGCGACGGTCTTCTCAAGATGGAATGTGTCGGCATCGGCGAAGAGGGATTGCGCGACTTCCGTCTCGAGTACGAAGGCGATTTCGATTTTCTCCTCGAGAAACTCGGCGAGATGCCCCTGCCGCCTTACATCCACGAGAAGCTCGAGGATGCCGACCGCTACCAGACCGTCTATTCGCAAGAGAAAAAGAGCGCCGCCGCACCCACGGCGGGGCTCCATTTCACAAAAGACTATCTCGGTTTCTTGCAGGAGAGGGGAATCGGGTTCGCGACACTCACCCTCCATGTGGGACTCGGGACCTTCCGTCCCGTGTCCGTCGAGAACATCGAGGACCACGAGATGCATGAGGAATATTACGTCGTGAGCGAGGATGCGGCCGAAACGATCAACCGCGCCAAGAGGGAAAGAAGACGCGTCATCGCCGTGGGCACGACTTCGGTGAGGACGCTGGAGACCGTCGCCACTCCTGAAGGAAGTATCGCGCCCGGAAGCGGCAGAAGCGATCTCTTCATCCGGCCGGGATACCGGTTCAAGGTTGTCGATTGCCTGTTGACGAACTTTCATCTTCCGGAATCGACGCTGCTCATGTTGGTCTCGGCTTTCGCGAGAAGAAAGATCATCCTGGAAGCCTACAAAGAGGCGATTGAAAAGGAGTACCGATTTTTTTCTTTCGGCGATGCGATGTTTTTGACGGACGAACTGTGATGAAAAAGCCGGGCGATAAGCCCGGCTTTTTCAAAGGGTCTTCAAGAGCGCATCCACTCGTCCGTTCATCATGATGAGGCTGTAGGGGATGAGGCTCAACGTGAAAAGGATGAGCGCCACGACGCCGAGAGGAAGCATGTCGATGGCCACCCCGCCGATGAAGATGGCCAACGGGACGAGTCCGCCCGAGAGGGTCTCGAGGAGGGAAAGCACCCGTCCGCGGACATCGGCGTCGATCGCCCGGAGCATCCCCGTGTTGAAGGGGATGTTCACCCACATGTTCGCGATGGCGAAAAAGAAACTCGTGGTGGCGAAAATCGCGAAAAAGACATGGTAGGGAAGGCCGTCCGTCGTCACGAGATGGATGAGGACGGCGATGACGAGATAGAAGACGGCTTGCACTGTCAAGCCTTGGCGGAGGGCGTTTCTGACGATGAGACGCTTGCCGACCACTCCGACGATGAGACTTCCCGCGAGAACGCCTGTCGAGAAGGACATTTGCGCCAAAGAAAGATCGAGCGGTCGCCTTCCGAGTTCGAGGTTGAAAAGATAGGGGAGCACATTCGCGAAAAGGGGCACGAACGTGAAATTCAACACGAGCACGATCACCATGAATTCCATGAGACCGCGTTTGGCCCGGATGTAGGCGAGGCCCGTCTTGAAGTCCTCCAGATAGGAAGGTCTTTCTTTTTGGGCTTCGGGAATCTCGAGGGGGACTTTCTTGTGCGGTGTCTTTATGAACGTCTCGCTCAAGGCGCTTGCGAGGAACGTCGCCCCGTTAAGGATGAAAATGAGCTCGATGCCGAGGAACGTGTAGAGGATTCCGCCCAGAAGGACACCGATGAGCGCTTGGACGCTGCCGATGATGCTGAAGAGGGCGTTGCACTGGTTGAGTTCCTCGTCCTTCACGATCTCGGGTCTGAGCGCCATGGCGGCGGGCGAGAAGAACGCATGGTTCACGGCAAGGATGAAAGCGACTCCGTAAAGGGTGAAAAGGATGAAGGCGTCCTGGTTCAGGACAAAGAGGGAAAAGCCGGCCAAAAGGACCGCGATGCCGCGCAAAGCGTCCGTCGCGACGAGGATTTTCACTTTCGGCAGCCTGTCGACGAAGACGCCGGCGAGCGGTACGCTCAATGCTTGCAGGATGGCGCCGAACGCGAGATACGCCCCCGCCTGGAAGGCGCTTCCGGTCAAAGAGAGGATGAACCAGCTGATGGCGAAATTGTAGAAGGTGTTGCCGATCTGGCTCACGAGGTTCCCGCTGAAAAGCAGGGTGAAGTTCTTGTTCTTGAAAAGGGATTTCATGACACACCTCTTTTCTGTGTCACACACGATAAGTTTAAAGACAGAAACCGGCGGTGTCCCCGCCGGTTTCGACGGAAGTGGCTGTTTCTACTGGGGGAGAGATCTACTCGATGTAGATTTCGACGGTGTCGCCGTCATCCGATTGGATGTCGACGAGTTTTCCGTCCATACCGGACTCGATCATCTCGAGGATGGCCTCAAGGTCGATGTCCATGTCGCTTTCTTGCAGTTTCTCGAGTTTCGGGATGCCCTTTTTCGATTTGAGGGCGACTTTGGCGAATTCGAGGGGGATCTGCACGTTGACTTTGTCGCCGTCGGAACTGTTGATGCGGATCTTGAACATCTTGAACGCCTGTTTCTTGGGCGGTTTGGCATCCTTCTTGTCCTCGAGGGCGGCGAGGAGATCGGCCCCCTCCTTGGGGGTGATCGTCTTGTTTTGGATCATTTCGAGGATTTTCAGTTTCTCCTGGCTCACGGGAATCACTCCTTGAGAAGCTTCAGGGCTTCTTCGCTAGAGATTTCGCCTTTGGCGAGTTTGTCGAGGATCTCGTCGCGGTCGCGTTCGTCGGTGTCGTCTTCCTCGACCTTGTAGCCCAGCGCTTCGATGGCTTCCTTCAGCATCTTCTTGACGGTCGGATATGAGACTTTGAGTTCTTTTTCGAGTTGTTTGATGTTGCCTTTGTTCTTGATGAAGAGTTCGATGAAATAGAGTCTCTCCTTGGAGAGGTAGTTGAACTTGGAAAGCTGGAACTGTCCGCTGATTTCGCTGTGACAGTGCGAACATTCGAGTTTGGTCACGAAGAGGTCGTGGCTGCAGATGGGGCATTCGCCGATGACGTGCTTTTGCATGGAATCACTTCCTTTATACGATTTTGACCGAGAGGCGGGCATCTTCCGAGTCGATGAAGACACGGGTGCCCCGGGCGTAGCGGACGAGGGCACGGATGTCCTTGGCGTCCAAGCCGGTCTCTTCGAGTTGTTTTTCCATCTTGCTTCCAACGATGCGGACGAAGAGGTTCACGATACTGACGGGGATGGGAAAAGCGAAAAGGATTCGCACGAGCCAATTGATTCTCCGTGGTTCGTTGGGGAGCCGGATCGAAATTTTTACGAAGTGGGCCCGCTTGAGATTTTTCTTGTCGATTCCCTCCGGTGCGGAAGGCTCATCTTCCTTTCCGAGGATCGCGTTCGCTTTGTCGAGGTCGATGCGACCCTCGTAAAGGTCTTCGAGGATTTTCACGGTTTCCAAGTCCTCACCTCCAGAGTCGTGGGCTCGGCGGATTTGCAGGAATACACTGTCAGTATAGGGTATCTGACCATGAATGTCAACACATAAGTTATAAAAATCAATATTGCAATTAATAAAATTAATTTAATACCCCCTTTTATATAAATTTAGACAATGTTATATTTTTCGAGTCGTACGCCGGCGCGCTTTCGGAATTTGGTGGTGTACCTGTGGCAATTTATCCCCATATCGTATATAATATTGAGAGCAAGAAGAAGGAAACCAGGTGACCCGTATGCGTAGGAAAGAATATCGTGTGGGCATCGATATCGGGAGCACGACCATCAAGGCCGTCGTGCTCGACGAGAGGGACCGGATCGTCCACAAGACCTATGACCGCCACATGAGCAGTATTTCCATCTCGCTCAAGGCGATGTTCGAGAAACTCGAGGAACGGTTCGGCGACATCCCCATGCGTTTCAACTTCACTGGAAGCGCGGGGCTCTCCCTCGCCAAGCATATCGGCGCTCAATTCACACAGGAAGTCATCAGCGCCACGACGGCGCTCAGACATCATGTTGGAGGCATTGATGTTTGCATCGAACTCGGCGGCGAGGATGCGAAGATCATCTTTTTTGACGGTGCCAATATCGAACAGCGTATGAACGGCACCTGCGCCGGCGGGACCGGCGCTTTCATCGACCAGATGGCCTCCCTTCTCGACACCGATGCCGCCGGGGTGAACGAGCTTGCCAAGGACTACGAGAAACTCCATGACATCGCCTCCCGCTGCGGCGTCTTCGCAAAAAGCGACATCCAGCCGCTTTTGAACCAGGGTGCACGGAAGGAGGACATCGCCGCCTCGATCTATCAGGCCATCGTCAACCAGACGATCGGCGGTCTTTCCCAAGGCAAGAAAATCCGGGGCAAGGTCGCCTTTTTGGGTGGACCGCTCACCTTTTCGAGCGAACTCCGCAAGCGCTTCATCGAATACTTGAACCTCGAGGGCGTCTACACGCCCGAGAACGGAGAGGTCTTCGTCGCCATCGGCGCCGCGCTCGAGGCGAAAGAAGCGCCGTTCAGGATCGAAGAAGTCATCGAGAGGATCAAGGCGTATCGCCGACGCCACAAGGATGCCATCCGCAAGACCGTCGAGCCCCTTTTCAGCTCCGAAGCGGATTATGAGGAATTCCGGAAGCGCCATGAGAAGGCTTCACTCGAGCGTATCGATTCCGGCGGATACCGGGGGAACGCTTATCTCGGCATCGACGCCGGCAGTACCACGACGAAGATGCTTCTCATCGGCGAGAATGAGGAGATCCTCTACGAATATTACGCCCACAACCGCGGCAACCCCGTCGACGTGACGCGCCGGGCCCTTCAGAGGATGTATGATTCCCTCCATGAAGGCATCATCATCAAAAAGGCCTTCAGCACGGGCTATGGTGAAGAGTTGATCAAGAACGCCTTCCGCTTGGACGGAAGCGAGGTCGAGACCATCTGCCACTACAACGCCGCGAAATATTTCGATTCCGAGGTCGATTTCGTCGTCGACATCGGCGGACAGGATATGAAATGTTTCAAGATCCGCGACGGCGTCATCACGACGATCATTTTGAACGAGGCCTGCTCGAGCGGCTGCGGCTCCTTCGTGGAGACTTTCTCGGAATCCTTGGGTTATGAGATCAAGGATTTCGCCCGCCTCGCGCTGAAAAGCCGCGAACCCGTCGATCTCGGCAGCCGTTGCACCGTGTTCATGAATTCGAGCGTCAAGCAGGCCCAGTCAGAAGCCGCGAAAACCGAAGACATCTCCGCCGGCCTCGCCATGAGCGTCATCAAGAACGCCCTCTACAAGGTCATCCGCGCCCATGATGTCAAAGAGGAGTACGGGGATCGTATCCTCGTGCAGGGCGGCACGTTCTTGAACGATGCCGTGCTCCGCGCTTTCGAAAGGGAAACCGGTGTCGAAGTGACGCGACCCGCCATCGCCGGCCTCATGGGAGCTTTCGGTGCCGCGCTCCTCGCGAGAAAGGCCGCCCATCCCGCCAACCACAGCACGCTTTTGGACACGGAAGAGCTGAAAAAATTCTCCTATGACACACGTCGTGCGACGTGCCGGAAGTGCGAAAATCTCTGCGCCTTGACCGTGAACATTTTCGGCGACGGTTCCCGCTACATCAGCGGCAACCGCTGCGAGAAGGGCGCGGGCCTCGAGAAGGGCTATGACGAGCTGCCCAACCTCTATCTCTACAAATACGACAAGGTCCTCTCTTATCAAAGCGATCCCGACAAGGACTACGCAAAGACCGTCGGCATTCCACTCGTTTTGAACATGTACGAGAACATCCCCTTCTGGCAGCCCTTTTTCGATGCTTTGGATGTGCGCGTGGTCTACAGCGACCGTTCGACGAAGAAACTCTATGAGGACGGACAGGATTCCATCCCGAGCGACACCATCTGCTATCCCGCGAAACTCGTGCACGGACACATGGAATCTTTGGAGCGAAAAAATCCCGATTTCATCTTCTACCCGAACATCCCCTTCAACTTCAACGAATCCCCCCATGCCGACAACCACTTCAACTGTCCCGTCGTCGCCCACTATCCCGAAGTCATCAACGCCAACATGGACCACCTCGATCTCGTTCGTTTCTTGCAGCCCTATCTCACGTTGAACGATAGAAAGAAGTTCATCGATGTCGCCCACGCAGCTTTGGCCCCCCATCTCAGGGTCACGAAAACCGCGCTGAAAAAGGCCTATGACAAGGGCATGGCCGCTTATGGGGCCTTCCGGGAGGATGTGCAGAAAGAAGGCGAACGCGCACTCGCCTACGCCCGGGAGAACAATCTCAACACCATCGTCCTCGCCGGCCGTCCCTACCATGTCGACCCCGAGGTCAACCACGGCATCCCGAAACTCATCCGGAGCTTGAACGTCGTACTCGTGAGCGAAGACGCCGTGAACCATCTCGCCCAAGAGGAACGTCTGGGGGTCTTGAACCAGTGGACCTATCATACGCGTCTCTATGATGCCGCGAAAGCGATCAAGGACATGGAACGGGTGAACCTCGTGCAACTCGTCAGTTTCGGTTGCGGCCTCGATGCCATCACCACCGACGAGGTCCAAGACATCCTCGAGAAAAACGGCAAGTTCTACACCCAGATCAAGATCGACGAGATTTCCAACCTCGGTGCCGTGAACATCCGTCTCCGGAGTCTCCTCTCGACAATGAAAAAGGAGGCTGAAGGCCATGGCGAAGCTTGAATACGACGAAGACGGCAGACTCCTCTTCACCGAAGAGATGAAAGAGGAATACACCATCCTCGCGCCGCAGATGGCCCCCTACCATTTCGATTATCTCATCTATGCCATGCGGAGCGAAGGTTACAAGGCCGAACTTCTGACGAACGACGACTATGAACTCATCCATGAAGGGATGAAGTATTCCCATAACGACATCTGTGTCCCGGCGATGCTCGTCATCGGGCAGTTCATCGACGCGATCAAGAAGACGGAACATGACGTGCACAAGGTCGCCCTCGTCATCGCCCAGACGGGCGGCGGCTGTAGGGCGAGCAACTATATCCAAATTCTTAGGAAAGCGCTCAAGAAGGCGCGTTTGGAATTCGTCCCCGTGATTTCCGTGAATCCGAGCGGCTTTGAGAAGAACCCCGGTTTCGAGATCACGCCCCGTCTCTTTCACAAGCTGCATGACGCCCTCCTTTTCGGCGACACCATGATGACCCTCACCCACCAGATTCGCCCCTACGAGAAGGAAGAAGGCGCGACTGAACGCTTGAAAGCAGAAATCGACAAGGAAGTCGAAGCGTATTTCCAACACCGTTTCCCCCTCACCTGGGGGAAGAGCATAAGACTATGCATGTCCATCATCGAACGTTTCAAGAGTATCGGGGTGGAAAAGACCCCGCGGCCGAAAGTGGGCATTGTCGGGGAGATCTATGTCAAATATTCCCCCCTCGGCAACAACCGCCTCGAGCAGACACTGGAGAAAGAAGGCGTCGAAGTGGTGATTCCCCCGCTTTACGATTTCTTCCTTTACAGTTTCGATTCGCGAGCGCTCGATATCAAACGCTACGGCGGTCCCCGCCGTGAGCGCTGGATTTTGAAGTTCCTCGTCGCCTACATCGAATTCTGGCGGGAGAATATCCGCAAGAAGATCCGCAAGAGCGGTTTCGAGGCGCCGATCTCCTACAAGAAACTCCGAAGCCTCTCCGACGGGTTCATCGACGTTGGAACCCACATCGGGGAGGGATGGCTCCTCGCCGCCGAGATGGTCGACCTCATCGAGCATGGCGCCCCGAACATCGTCTGCACGCAGCCTTTCGGATGTCTGCCCAACCACATCGTCGGCAAGGGCATGCTCAAGAAGCTCAAGAGCCACTACCCCCAAAGCAACATCGTTCCCATCGACTACGACACGAGCGCTTCCAAGATCAACCAGCTGAACCGGATCACGCTCATGATCACGAACGCCTTCCGCAACTTCGAAAGCGGGCGTGGTTGAGATGGCCTTCGCTTTCACAAAGAAGAAGTCGTCCGCGGAATGTCACGCCCGGACGGGGATTCTCAAAACCCCCCATGGCGACATCCCCACCCCCGTCTTCATGCCCGTCGGCACGAAAGCCACGGTGAAGACCCTTTCGCCGGAAGAGGCATATGAGACGAGCGAAGGGTTGATCCTCGGCAACACCTACCATCTCTGGTTGGAGCCCGGGGAAGGGATCATCCGTGCTCACGGCGGACTCGGACGTTTCATGAACTGGCCGCACGCTTTGCTTACCGACAGCGGGGGCTATCAGGTCTTCAGTCTGAGCGGACAGAGAAAAATCACGGATGATGGCGTCCATTTCCGCCACCACAAGAGCGGTGAAAGACTCTTTCTCTCCCCCGAAAAAAGCATCGCCATCCAGGAGGCTTTGGGTGCCGACATCATCATGTGTCTCGACGAATGCCCGCCTTTTGACGCATCCCGCGACTATATGGAAGAAAGCGTCGAACGCACCCTCCGCTGGGCAAAGCGTTCCAAAGCCGCCCACGAGCGAAAAGACCAGGCCCTTTTCGGCATCATCCAGGGCGGAGGCCACAGAGACCTCCGTGCCGCTTCCCTCGAAGGGTTGCAAGCCATCGGCTTCCCGGGCTATGCCGTGGGAGGGCTTTCCGTCGGCGAGACGCAAGAGGAGATGCTGGCGGTGCTCGATTTCCTCGCGCCTCTCCTCCCCGAAGAGAAGCCTCGCTATCTCATGGGGGTCGGCACACCCGTCTATCTCCTCGAGAGCATCGAACGGGGCATGGACATGTTCGATTGCGTGCACCCCACCCGTCTCGCCCGCCACGGCGGCGCTTACACGAAAAGGGGCCGCATCAACATAAAAAGCGCCGTCCATGCCGAAAGCCTTGACCCTTTGGACGAATGCGACTGTTTCGTATGCCAAAACTACACCCGGGCCTACATCCGCCATCTGCTGAAATCGCGTGAGACCTTCGGACAGCGGCTTGTGAGCTATCACAACCTCCATTTTTTGAAAACCCTCCTCGCCCGGGCGCGACAAGCGATCGCGGACGATCGCTATCTCTCCTTCAAGACCGTTTTCTTGCAAGATTACCGCACCGGCGGGCGTTGAACTTTGTCCGCTTTGGTGTTTCATTATCCCCGCATATGCGTTATAATGGGTTTAAGTCAACCGGAGCCCAATTGGAGGTCATAATATGTTCGAAAAAGACGACCATTTCACCCAAAAACCTTCAATCAAAGTCATCGGCATCGGCGGTGGCGGCGGCAACGCCGTCAACCGCATGATCGAGAACGAGGTGAAAGGGGTCGAATTCGTCGGCATCAACACGGATGCCCAGGTCCTCCGTCTTTCGCATGCCGATATCCGCCTCCAGATCGGCAAGAGTCTCACACGGGGACTCGGTGCCGGCGCCGACCCCGAAATCGGCCGCCGGGCCGCTTTGGAAAGTGAAGACGAACTGCGCGACCTCCTCAACGACACCGACATGGTGTTCCTCACCACCGGCATGGGCGGGGGCACCGGAACGGGCGCCGCGCCGGTCATCGCCAGGATCGCCCGTGAATGCGGGTGTCTGACCATCGGCATCGTCACCAAACCTTTCAAGTTCGAAGGAAGACGCCGCGTCGCGACCGCCCTCGAAGGGCTCGACGCCTTGAAACCCTATGTCGACACGCTCATCATCATCCCCAACGACCGCCTCCTCTATGTGGTCGACCGCAACACCTCGATGCTCGAGGCGTTCCGCGAAGCCGACAACGTCCTCCGTCAGGGTGTGCAGGGCATCGCCGAGATCATCACGGTGCCCGGCCTCATCAACGTCGACTTCGCCGATGTCAAGACCGTCATGAAAGACAAGGGTACCGCCCTCATGGGCATCGGTATCGCTTCCGGCGAAGGCCGGGCGACCGAGGCCGCGAAGAAGGCGATCCACTCGCCGCTTCTCGATGCGAACATCGACGGTGCGACGGATGCCATCGTGAACGTCACGAGCGGTACCGACATCTCGCTATGGGAAGTCACCGAAGCGATCGAGGCCATCCAGGCCGCCAGTTCCACCGAAATCAACATCATCCACGGAGCGACCATCAACGAGGACCTCGAGGAAGAGGTCATCGTCACAGTCATCGCCACCGGTTTCGACGAGAAGAAGAAAATCGAGATCGACCAGCTCGGCGAGAGCGAATACGTCGAGACCGAGTATTCGCCGAAGCCGCAAGGGAAGTCTTCGAAAAAACCCGCGAAAAAAGCTGACAAAAAGAAGAAGAACAAGGCCGAAGAGGCGTCGAAGAAAGAAGAGGAGAAGGAACCGAAGAAAGAGAACATCCCCTCTTGGCTCAAAACCCGCTTCAAGTGAATCCCATGAACAAGCCGCTCATAGAAAGATTCCTCCGCCTTGATGGCGTCCGTATTGTCATGGCCTCGAAATATCTGGATGTCGAGGGCATCCGCATATTCCATGCCGCAGGCATCCGCGATTTCGGCGAAAGCCGCGTGGAGCATTTCCTGAAGAAAGCGCCGCTTCTCGAAGACCTTTCCTTCCGTCGCCATTTCCTCGGCACGCTCCAGACCAAGAAAGTGAAAAAGATCATCAACCGCATCGACTGCCTGCAGAGTCTCGACCGCGCCCGCCTCGCCAAAGAGATCGAAAAAAGGCGCGACGAGCCTCTCGATTGTCTCGTGCAGGTGAACATCTCCGCCGAAAAGCAAAAACACGGCATCGCCCCGGATGAAATCCCCGACTTTTTGGATTTTCTCTCTTCTCTCACGAAAATCCGCGTGAAAGGTCTCATGGGAATGGCGGAGTTGACGAAGGACCAAGACCGCATCCGCGAACAATTCGCTTTGTTGCGTCGTTTGCGTGACGAAGCGCGAAAGAAGCACCCCGAGATCCGGGAACTCTCGATGGGGATGAGCGGCGATTACGAGCTCGCGCTCGCCGAAGGCGCCACCATCCTCAGACTCGGGCGCATCCTCTTGAGGGAGGCATTCGATGAGAAGGAAGAAGGATAAACAAAGCGCCTACGAACGCACCGAGTTCATCAAAGTCGACGAGGATGTCGATGTTTTCGAACTCGCCGACAAGCTTCTCTACCGGAAACCCCTCATTCTGAACTTCGAGGATTTCGACACCGTCGAGAGCAACCGCTTCATCATCTTCCTTTCCGGAGTCGCCTATGCACTTGACGGCGATGTCGAAGTCATCCGCGAAAAGATCTTCGCCTTCGCGACGAAAAAGGATCTGAAAGACAAGAGTCTCCGTTCCTTCATCAAGAAATACAAGGAGTAGTTTGCATGTTCGCAACAATTCTTTCGATATTACTCACGGTGCTCGAGGTCTATTTCTTCATCCTCATCGCCTATATCCTGCTTTCTTGGTTCCCCACCATCCGGGAGAGCCGTTTCTATTATTATCTGCACCGGCTCGCCGACCCCTACATGCGTTTCTTCCGGGGGTTTCTCGTGGTCGGGACCTTCGATTTCACCCCGATTGTGGGCTTTTTGATCTATCGCTTCGGACTTTATGCTTTCGCCGAGTTCGTCGCCTCCCTTTGATGGATGCTTGCAATTTCCGATACTTCGCATTATAATGACATAAACAAAGATATGTGAACATCTTTGAAGCGGACGCGTTCCCGGAATCCTCTGTGAAAGAGACCAAGTGGTCGCTGCGAACTTGGACAAAGGATGCGGGAATATCACCGTGGAGATGGGGGTTCGACGAGGGCCCTCCGCCGGAAGGCGTTACCAATACCGAGAGCTGGGCAACCGGAATGAAGGTGGCACCGCGGATTGTTGAAGTCCGTCCTTCCCGTGGTTGCTTTTTCTTTTTTTATAAAAGGAGGAATCCGCAATGAAAGACTACAAAGACACGCTCCATATGCCGAAGACGGCTTTCCCCATGCGGGGGAACCTCGGCAAACGGGAGCCGGAACGACAAAAATTCTGGGAAGAGAACAAGATCTACGAGAAGCGTCTCGCGAAGAATGAGGGCAACGAGACCTTCACGCTTCCCGACGGCCCGCCCTATGCCAACGGCGACATCCACATCGGCACCGCCATGAACAAGGCCTTGAAGGACATCATCGTCCGTGACAGGAGCATGCGCGGCTTCTACACCCGCTATGTGCCGGGCTGGGACACGCACGGGCTACCCATCGAGAGCGCGCTCACCAAGAACGAGGGCGTCGACCGCAAGGCCTTGACCGTCGCCGAATTCCGGAAAAAATGCGAAGACTATGCGCTCGGACAGGTCGTCAACCAGCGGGCCCAGTTCAAGCGCATCGGCATCCTGGGCGAATGGGAGGACCCCTATCTCACCCTGGACAAGCATTATGAAGCCTCGGAGCTCGAGATTTTCGCCGACATGGTCGAAAAAGGGCTCGTTTTCAAGGGGTTGAAACCGGTGTATTGGTCGCCTTCGAGCGAGACGGCGCTCGCCGAGGCGGAAATCGAGTATGCCGACAAGCGTTCGCCCGCGATCTATTTCACCTTCGACGCCGTGGATACGGGAGTCTATGAAAAGAATTTCAAATTCCTCGCCTGGACGACGACACCCTGGACGATTCCCGCCAACCTCGCCACCGCCGTGAGCGAAGAGATCGACTATGTCTTCTCTGAAGCCGACGGCGAGGTCTATGTCTTCGCGGCGGCCCTGGAAGAAGAAATCAAAGAGAAACTCGGCTTCCAAGAGATGCGGACCATCCGCCATGTCAAAGGCAAAGACCTCATCAGTCTCACCTACAAGCATCCGCTCTACGACAGGGTGAGCCCGATCGTCAGCGGCCACCATGTGAGTGTGGAAAGCGGCACCGGCCTCGTCCACATCGCCCCGGGACACGGGGAGGACGACTTCCTCATCGGCCAAAGGGAAGGCCTCGAGGTCTTTTGTCCCGTCGACGAGAGAGGGCACATGACGAAAGAGGCGGGCCGCTATGAAGGCATGTTCGTGGAAAAATGCTCGAAAGAGGTCGTGAAAGACCTCGAAGAGAAGGGCAACCTCCTCAAGATGGAATGGATCGAGCATAGTTACCCGCATGACTGGCGGACGAAGAAACCCGTCATCTTCCGTGCCACGGACCAATGGTTCGCTTCCGTGGAGAGTCTGAAAGAGGATTTGCTCCGGGAGGTCGAAAGGATCGAATGGATTCCTTCCTGGGGCAAGGTCCGCATGGAGAACATGATCAAGGACCGCGAATCGTGGTGCATCAGCCGCCAGCGCACCTGGGGCGTGCCGATTCCCGTATTCTACCACGAGAACAAAGAAGCGATCCTCGATGCCGACATCATCCGCCACGTGGCGCGTCTTTTCGAGAAGCACGGCTCGAACATCTGGTTCGAATGGGACGCGAAAGACCTCCTTCCCGAGGGCTTCGCGAGTGCAAAGAGCCCGAACGGCCGCTTCACCAAGGAGACCGACATCCTCGATGTCTGGTTCGACTCGGGAACTTCCCACAAGGGCGGCATGACGGACAAGGGACTCCCCTTCCCCGCCGACCTCTATCTCGAGGGAAGCGACCAGTACCGCGGCTGGTTCAACAGCTCGCTCTCGACCGCCGTGGCCTCCCGCGGCGAAAGCCCCTATCTGACCTGTCTCACCCACGGCTTCGTGGTCGATGCCGAAGGCAGGAAGATGTCGAAATCCCTGGGCAACGTCGTCAACCCCCTGAAGGTCATGGACGAGCTCGGAGCCGACATTCTCAGGCTCTGGGTCGCCTCCGTCGACTATCAGGCGGATGTCCGCATCAGTGACAAGATGATGAAGCAGATCGCCGAGAACTACCGCAAGATCCGCAACACCTTCCGTTTCATGCTCGGCGTGCTTTCCGGCTTCGACATCGAGCGCGACGGTGTGGCCTATGAAGAGATGGACGAACTCGACCGCTACATCCTGCTAAAACTCGACGACCTCGTCGATGGTGCCAATGCCTATTACGACCGCTACATGTTCGACGATGTCATGCGCATCGTCAACCGTTTCGTGACGAACGATCTTTCCGCCTTCTATCTCGACATCATCAAAGACATCGTCTACATCGAGAAACAACAGGACAAGCGGCGCCTCTCCGCCCTCACCGTCGTGTATCGCTCGCTTTCTGCGCTTGTGCGCATCCTCACACCCATCATCCCCCACACGACCGAAGAGGCCTATCAGCACTTCCCGAACAAGGACGAAACAAGTGTCTATCTCGAAAACATGCCCAAGCGGAGGTATCCGGAGGATGCGTCCCTCAAAAAGAAATATGACGCTTTCATGGCGCTCCGCGACAGAGTTTTGAAATCTTTGGAGGACGCCCGGAACGAAAAGAGGATCGGCGGCAGCCTCGAAGCGCGCATCAAGCTCTATCCCGCCGGAAGCGAAGAAGAAGAGCTCTTGCGAAATGTCGACGATCTCGCCCGACTCTTCATCGTGAGCGAGGCGGAGATCGCTTCCGAAGGCGAAGGCGCCTACAAGCATGATGCACTCACACTGGATGTCGAGAAAGCGGAAGGGGCCAAGTGCGAGCGGTGCTGGAAAATCGGCGCGACGAACGATGAAGGCGTCTGTTCGCGTTGCGAGGACGTACTCGCCGGCAACGACCGTCATTGATTTTTCCTTTCATCTGGAGTAGAATGGAAAGGGCAAGCGAAAATACGACAAAACGGCGATGATACCATGAGAAGGGCCTTTTTCCGCAAAACCCCGATCCGGCTGGCGATGTATCTTTTGGGGTTCTTCGTCACCGGCGCCGGTGTGGTTCTCATCATCAGAAGCGACCTCGGGGCCGGCCCTTGGGATGCCGTGACCTACAATCTGAGCCGGCTTCTGGGCATCTCCCTCGGCTGGGCGAGTTTCATCGTGAACAGCGCGGTCTTGGCCTTCGTCATCGCAGTCCGGCGGAAATGGCGTTTCCTCCTCGTTCTGATTCCGATCTATGGCATCCGTGTTTCGCTCGATTTATGGGATGCGCATCTCCTCGAAGGAAGGCTCATGGAAAACCCCTTCGCGTTGAGCGCCCTCCTCTACGTCTTTGGGACCTTCGTGCTGACGCTCGGTCTCGCTCTCATCATCGAGAGCGGCTATCCCGCGATGGTCTTTGACGAGGTCATGTTGTTTTTCATGGATTTGTTCCGGACCGAGAGCGTGACAGCGGTCCGACTCTCGAACGAACTTTTCGCGATCATGCTGGCGACCGTCTTCGGTTTCTCGGCCGGTATCCGTTTCGGTGCCGTGAACCTCGGAAGCTTTGTGCTCGCCGTTCTCATCGCCCCGATACTCGCGACGCAATTACGATGGTTGAAAGGTGTCATCTATGAAGGAGAAGAAAAACACTCTCGCAAGAACGATATTTGACATATCCACCTATCTCTTCGGCAGCCTCGCCGTCGCTTTCGGCGTTGTGTGGGTGATAAGAAGCGACCTCGGTACGAGTCCCTGGGATACGCTCTATGTGGCGCTCGATACTGTCACCCCCTTGACGGTGGGGACCGCGGCGATCGTCGTGACGCTTTTCATCACGGGTTTCATCATCATCATGCGCCGCGAAGTGCGCTATTTCTTCATGTCCGTGCCGATCATCCTCGTGGGGATTTTCATCGACTTCTTCAATCTCATCGTCTTTGTCGATTTCGACCCGAACGGAACCGGCCGGCTCGCGGTCTTCCTCATCGGTCTTTTCACGATCCCTCTCGGGGCGGCGCTGCTTATCATCTCCCGTTTTCCGGCGGGGGTCTTCGAGGAATTGATGTTGCTTTTGATGAAAATATTCAAGACCAAGAATCTCGTTCTCGTCCGCATTCTCATGGAGGCTGCCCCCGTCACCATCGGCGTGCTTTTGACGGGGCTTTTCCGCGGCCATATCGGTTCCCTCTATTTCGGCACGATCGTCATCGTCTTGCTCGCCGGACCGCTGATCAGATTCTATCTAAAACTTTTCAGGAGGATTGAAGAGACATGGAAATCGCCCGTATGATCGATCACACCTACTTGAAACCCTTCGGCACCAAACAAGAGATCGACCGTCTCCTCGAAGAGGCGATCGAACACGAGTTCAAGAGCGTGTGCGTGCACCCCCTATGGGTGAGCTATTGCGCCGAGAGTCTGAAAAAGACCGACGTGCTCGTCTGCACCGTGGTCGGCTTTCCCCTGGGAGCCTCGACCACGAGCACGAAGGTCTTCGAGACCCGTGACGCTTTGAAGAACGGCGCCCACGAGATCGACATGGTCCAAAACATCGCTTGGGCGAAAGAGGGGCAATTCGACCTCATCGAGAAAGAGGTCCGTGCCATCAAGGAAGAGTGTGAGCGCCGCACGCTGAAAGTCATCCTCGAGACCTGCTATCTCACGGACGAGGAAATCCGCCTCGCAACGGAGGCGGCGGTGAAGGGCGGCGCCGATTTTGTCAAGACGAGCACCGGATTCGGCACCGGCGGCGCCGAGGTCGGACACGTCCGCATCATGAAGGAAGCCGCCGGCGACAAGGAAGTCAAGGCGAGCGGCGGCGTGAAGACCCGTGAGGATTTCGAAAACATGGTCGAAGCGGGTGCCACCCGCATCGGAACGAGCAGCGGCGTCCAGCTTGTCAAGGGCGAGACGTCGAAAGAAGATTATTGAGGAGGTAGTTCCATGAGCACTCCGCACATCAAGGCAGAAAAGAAAGACATCGCGAAGACCGTTCTCATGCCCGGCGACCCTTTGCGGGCGAAACACGTGGCGGAAACCTATCTCGAAGATGTCGAACAGTTCAACAGCGTCCGCAACATGCTCGGCTACACGGGGACATTCCAAGGCAAGAGGATAAGCGTCATGGGCAGCGGCATGGGCATGCCCTCGATCGGCATCTACTCCTATGAACTCTTCAAGTTCTTCGATGTCGAGAACATCGTACGCATCGGCTCCTGCGGCGCCTACACCGACGAGATCGACCTCTATGACGTGCTCCTCACCGAAAAGGCCTACAGCGAGTCGACCTATGCCAACGTGCAAGGCGGCCACGAAGGGGAATACACCTATCCCGACCGTGAGCTGAACGAACGGATCGAGGCCATCGCCAAAGAACAATCCATCCCCTTGAGGAAGGGCGTCATCCATTCGTCGGACGTCTTCTATCGCGAGAACTTCGCCGATTACAAACAAATCCGTGACGAGAAAGGCGCCATCGCCGTCGAGATGGAAGCGTTCGCCCTTTTCCACAACGCCCGCATCACCGGCAAACGGGCGGCTGCGATCCTCACGGTCTCGGATTCACTCGTCACC
Source organism: Mollicutes bacterium (assembly GCA_003568315.1). Classification (GTDB taxonomy): domain Bacteria; phylum Bacillota_I; class Bacilli_A; order Izemoplasmatales; family Izemoplasmataceae; genus T1SED10-81. Next base: position 29,553 of record PWYL01000058.1, read on the forward strand.
AAAGAGGCGACGAGCCCCGAAGAGCGCCAGAAATCCTTCACCAAGATGATGGAGATCGCGCTCAGGCTCGCATGAGTTCCTTTCGGACACTCGTTTCGGAGGCATCGACATGAACCTCACGACCAAGAAAGAAGGAAAGACCGTCTACCAGTATGTCAAAACCGGACAGTTCAAGACCATGCAGGTCGCCGTCCGGTTTTTCGACGACCTCGATGTTGAGACCACCACAAAACGGCATCTCGCCTTGTCCATGCTCAAGGCGAAAACACGTTCCCATCCGACGCGCCGATTCTTGGAGAAACACCTCGAATCCCTCTATGACACGAGTCTCTCCGCGCATTCTTTCAAGATGGGCAACGTCCATGTGAACCAGTTCACCCTGCATCTCATCAATCCCTTCTATGCCAACGGCGAGAAGCTACTGACAGAAGCGCTTTCCGTGCTGCGGGAGATGCTTTTTCATCCCGCATTCGACGAAAAGACGCTCCGCGAGGAGAAACGTTTCCTCGCCGACCATTTTCGCGCCGAATACGCCGACAAGGACCGCTATGCGGTGAAACGGTATCACGACCATCTCTTTTCCGACCACCCGGCCCGGGCGCATGCCATGGGCGAGCCGGAACAAATCGAGGATGTCCCGCTTTCCGAGATCGAAAAGACACACAGACGCATGCTTCGCGAGAACGGCATCCTCGTCGGCGTCGTCGGCGATATCGATGTCGCGAGGACCCATGCGCTCGTCAAGGAGAAACTCCCTTTCGCGAACGAGCGCGTCCTTCCCGCGAGCTTCTTCGACAAACGCCCCTTTGTAGCGCGAGAAGAAGTCCGCGAGACGATGCGCCTCCAACAGGAACGTCTCTTCATGACGCTTTCCACGGGCATCCATTACGGTGATGCGGACTACCATGCGGCTTTGGTCATGAACACGCTCTTCGGTGAAGGCTCCGAATCCCTCCTTTTCCGCCGCGTCCGCATCGAGGACTCGTTGGCCTATCACATCTCTTCCCGCTATTTGCCCTTCTATGGTCTTGCCACCATCCATTCGGCGATGAAGAAAGACAGTGTGGAACAAGCGAAAGCACGGGTCGAAGGTGCGCTTTCGAGCTTGCACACGGGCGATTTCCACCACGCCGACCTCGAGCGGGCGAAGAATCATCTCGTCCGCTCCGTCAAACATACATTCGACTCTCCTTCGGGGCTCTCGGCCCTCGCGCTCCGCAATGAACTCCTCTCGGCCCCCTTGGACGAAAACGAGACGATCGCCTCCATCCGTTCCGTGCGGAAGGAAGACATCGAGCGTATCGCTGCATCGAGTTCTTTCATCTTCACTTTCACCTTGGGGGGCGAGACGGATGGATGAGAGACGCTATGACGACTTCCGCGAAGTCGTGCACCATTTCCGCCTGCAAGCGAGACTCCCCGTCCACATCATCCAAAAGCCGTCCTATTCCCAGGTCTATGTGACGCTTTCGGTCCCGCTGGGCTCCGTCCACACCCGTTTTCAAGACAAAGACGGTAAAGAGCGATCCGTTCCTCCCGGTGCGGCGCATTTCCTCGAACACAAGGTTTTCGAGAAAGGCGGCCGTGATGTGAGCGAGGATTTCTCTCTCGACGGAGCCGATATCAACGCGTTCACCGACCATCACAGAACGACCTATCTCTTCCATGCGACAGACGTTTTGTATACGAATGTGACCCGTCTTTGCGAGATGTTCTTCTTTCCGGAGTTCACCCCCGCGGGGGTGAAGAAGGAGCGAAATGTCATCCTCGAGGAACTCGCCAGCCACAAGGACGACCCCTATTACGCGCAATACCGGGGACTCATGGCGGCGATGTATCGAAAACATCCCCTGAAAGACGACATCCTCGGCACCGAAGCATCGATCGAGTCGATGGACGCGAAGAATCTCCTCGACATCCACAAAGCCTTCTACAAGCCCGAACAGGCTGTCATGGTCATCGTCGGCGATATCGATTCCCATCGTTTGCGAGAGCATCTCGAAAAGGCGGACGTGCTTCCCGAAAAGACGAGGGCCCGTCCCTTGCCTTTCGAAACCGAGGAACCTTTCTCGGTCGAACAAGAGAAGACGGTGAAAGAACTCGACATCATGATACCGAGCGTCCTTTTCGGCATCAAGCTCCCTTTCTCTCCCTTCGAGCCCTTCCCAAAAAGGCTCCGGGCCCGCATTGCTTATGCCATCCTCTTCGACATCGTTTTCGGCAAGACGGGCGATGTCCACGAGGAGCTGCTCGACAAGGGTGTGATCAACGACTCCTACGGCGTCGACCTCGTCTTCGGCGAAACGTATGCGCACGCCCTCATCGGCACGGAGACCGAAGCGGTCTCCGCCTTCGAGGAGAGGATTCTCGCCGAACTCGGAAACCTCGGGGAAAAAGACCTCGCCGACGAGGACTTCCTCCGGGTGAAACGGCAACTCTACGGCGGCTTCATCCAATCATTGGACAACCTCGAGACTCTGGCCCACCAATACGGCGAATACATCCGCCACGACATTTCCTACTACGATATGCTCGCGATTGCGCGTTCCATCACCAAAGAAGAAGTGCTCGACCTCCGCAAAACGATCAGAAAAGAACATGTCAGCCGTTTCGTGGCCGTGCCCGAAAGAACAAGGCGTTGATTCACAAAGACTTTGTTTTCGCGTATAATGGAAGAAACCGCAATGATATCTTGAAGGGTGGTCGTCATGGAGAAACATCTCGAGAAGTTCCAAAAACGGAAGACGAGAATCGAGGTCGCGGTCCTTCTGGGGGGCATCCTTCTCATCGGGGCTTTGCTGTTGTTCATATTCTTCGACCTCGGTGTCGTCGCTTTGCCCTTGGGCATCGCCGGCGCGCTGTTCATGTTTTTCGGTTACGCCGCTTTCACCCAGCTCGAGGAGGATTTCAAAGGGCGCTTCTTGAAAAGGACCCTCAAAGAATGGATCGACAACTGCCACTACGACCACAAGAACGGTCTCTCGATGAAACAGGCCTACGAATCGGAGTTCTTGAAACAAGCGGACCGTTTCAAGAGCGAGGATTTTCTCTCGGGCGCCATCGACGGCGTCGCCTTCGTCTCGAGCGATCTCGAGTTGAAAGAACGCCGTGTGCAGTATGGTCGCTACGGCACGAGGACCTACTATCACACCTACTTCCGGGGCCGTCTTTTCATCTTCGACTTCAACAAACGCTTCGAAGGCGTCCTGCAAGTCTTGGAAGACACCGCGCCGACCACCCGGCGTCCCTACAAGAAGGTGAAGATGGAAAGCATCCGGTTCAACGAGAAATTCCGGACCTACGCCACGAATGCGCATACCGCCTATTACATCCTCACGCCCCATTTCATGGAAGCCTTGATGCGGCTCGAACGGAACCACCCGGGACTGCTCAGCTTCTCCTTCATCGACAGCAAACTCTATTTCGGCATCAACAATTTCAAAGACACCTTCAGCCTGAAACTCTTCGCCCCCTTGAACAAAAAGCTCATCGACACCTTCAAGCGGGATGTGGACATCATCCGGGAGATTGTCGACGAGCTGAAACTGAATAGAAAGATCTTCAAGAGTTGAAAATCTGCATTGTTTCTCGTTCTTGCGTGCAAAGGAGAAAAAGTGGGAAAATCACCCGCTTTTTTTTCATGGAACAATCCGCTTGCGGGCAGGAAATGACGGATTTTCGCAAAATGGTCCGCCAATGCCAAGTGACGCCATGTGGACAATGAGTTATCCTCGGGGCAAAAAGGAGGATGCGACATGGTGAACCAAATCGTCCTGGTCGGAAGACTCGTCTATGATCCGGAACTGCGAACCTTGGAAAGCGGCAAGAAGGTGGCGACAGTCACCCTCGCATTGCAGAGGAGTTTCAAGAGCGCCCAAAGCGGCACCTATGAGACGGACTTCATCAAATGCACGCTCTGGAGCGGCATCGCCGAGAACACGGTCAACCACTGCAAGAAGGGGATGACCATCGGCATCAAGGGAAGACTCCAGCAGAGGATCTATGAAATCGACAAGGAGAAATCCTTCAGCTATCCCGAAGTGATCGCGGAGAAGGTGAGCTTCATCAGCGCCAAGAAGGATTTCGAAAAAGCAGACGACTGAAAAAACGCCAAGGCGTTTTTTCTTTTTGGATAAGTTGTGAGCGGGTGTGCTATAA
>PWYL01000013.1 GCA_003568315.1 Mollicutes bacterium
GATTTGGTCATGAGGTTGACCGCGCCCTTCGAAGCGTTGTAGGCGAGGGTTTGCGCTTGTCCCACGAGTCCGAGGATGGAGGCGTTGTTGATGATGGCGCCGCCGCCGACTTTGCGCATTTCGGGGACCGCGTATTTCGCCCCGAAGAAGATGCTGTCCTGGTTGATCTTGATGACGTTGCTGTAGTCTTCTGTGGAAAGTTCTTCAGTCGGACCCATGGCGCCGATGCCGGCGTTGCTGAAGATGACGTCCAGACGGCCGTACTTTTCGACGGTCTTTTCGACGAGGCTCTTGACATCCTCTTCCTTGGCGACATTGGCGAACATGAAAATGACTTCGCCGTATTCAGAAAGTTCCTGCGTCGCTTTCTCCCCGCCTTCGGTGTTGTAGTCCGAGAGGACGACTTTCATGCCTTTTTCCAAAAATGCCTTCACTGTCGCATAGCCGATGCCGCTTGCGCCGCCGGTGACGATGGCGACCTTGTTCTTGAGTTCGTACATGGTGACCCTCCTTATATTTTTGGTCTCCTTTTCAACCACTTATAGCCTAGCACGACAGGAAGAAAAAATCAACAAATATGTATTACAAATATTGCGAACAAAAACGTTTTCAGCGGATAAAGTCATTTTCAATGTATGGTGTGGTCGTATGCTCCGCGTAAGTTCTTCATGTTCATGAAACGTTGATGTCCATTCCCGTGTGAAAGACAATGTAAGCGGTCTTTCTTTGTATTCATCATAGCATCAATCAAAGAAGGCTTATAGCGATATGCCCCGTAAAATGCTTACACAGGGAGAGTTAAGGACAAGATCTCCGATCGACGCAACAAATCATGCTTGGCGAACGACATGCGCACATGGAAACCGGGGATTTTGTCTTTGTTTCGTGCTCGTTTTCGTTCAGGACAATTCCTGTTTTCTTCTCGTCTCGTTTTTTGAAGGAGGTCTCTCATAAAAAAGACGCCCCTCATCGGAGCGTCAACAAGTCGATCACTCGACACAGAGACTGTTCTTGCCCTTGGCCTTGGCGGCATAGACACCCCGGTCACAGCGCGAGATGATGGTCTCGATGTTGTCGCCGGGACAATACTCACTCACCCCGAGGCTCATGGTGAGAGAATATCCTTCATCACAGAAGGCTCTTTCGTAGGCGTTCCGCAGTTTCTCGCCATACACCAAGGCCGCTTTTTCCGTTTTGTCCGGATAGATGACGATGAATTCGTCGCCGCCCCAGCGGCCGACGATGCCGTCCTCACCGCAGTGTTTCTCCAGGAACCGGGCGGTCTTCACCAGGAATTCGTCCCCGGTCAAGTGTCCGGAAGTGTCGTTTACCGATTTGAAATCGTCGAGGTCCATGAGGATGACGCTGAAAGCGCCCGACTCTTCGGAAACTCTTTCGATGAGACCCTTCAGGATCTTGTTGATGCGGTAGCGGTTGGCGATGCCCGTCAGATAGTCGTTGTTCGCGAGTTCGGAGATGGTCTCCAACGAGGAGTTGAGCTCCTTCGTCTTCTCGTCGACCATGCGATGCAGGACTTTGTTCCGCTCTTCGAGTTCCTTGATCGGGTAAGGTTCGTCCTCTTCGTTTTCCGTGCTCGGAAGAGAGAGGTGTTTTTGTTCGATCAGCCACCTACCCTTTTCTCTGATAAATGCGAGGGTGTAGCGGAGGTCGTTGAAACGCAAAGTCTGTCCGCGAATCGTCGTCCAGATGTCGAGTTCGCAGGACAAAAAACCGATATCCTCAAGAGGTGACGAGATATTCAGTTCTTTGATCTCATAGTCGATACGGTTCGGGACTTCCTCGATATCACGTTTGAACGTCTCATAACAGCGTTCATAGGTGTAGGTGTTCTCATCGCGCGACGACCCGAAGCCACTGATGTGTCTTCCGAAATGGGCGATGGTCCTTTCGAAATCCCTTTGATGGAAATAGTCATCCAGATATGACAAAAAAGCCTCTCTGATCTCCTTCTCATGTCCTTTATCCATGATTATCCCCCTTGTTTCCTGTATATATATCCTATCATATCGCGGCGAAGAAAAGAAGTGCGGTCCTGACGACTGTATCGATTTCCCGGACTCACAAAAATATTATATATATCATATAAAGGAAAAGAAGAATGACATGCGATTCCATAAAACAATTTTTTTTATTTCTTTATCACGGCTTGTTCAAGGCGTTTTTCCTAACATAAAAAAAATTTGTGTTTTTAGAGGTGTTTATGTTGACAAACACAATTGTAATGAGTACAATACAGAAGACAATACAAATGACATGTGAAAGCCAAAGCCGGGGCGACCCGGCCACGGAAAGCCAAAGGGTCTCTCGTAGACAGCCGGTTGCCTCGTGCAACCGGCTGTTTTTTTTACTCCTTTGTCTTCAGGGAGGAGGAAAGACTCGATGAAAGGAGGTGGAGACCTTGCTGAAAAAATTGACCGTTCTACAGATCATCATTCTCCTTTTGATTTTCCTGAGTTTCTTCATCACCTTGACTACCGCCTTTGCCCATTGGCGAACCGTAACCGCCGTCGGAACCGTGGATGTCATCCTGGTGCATGACGAAATCGAACTCGTCGTCACCGATTTGAGCCCGGAAGGGGAAGAGGTCGTTCTCGTCCCCAAAGGTCAAAGCCACTTCCCGAAAGATGTGGAGATCATCGAGCGAATGTATGCCGTCGAAGTCGCTGCAAAGGGCATCAAGGAGGCGAACCTCCGTATCGAAGCCTTCGATGTCACCATCGGTGACGATGCGCTTTATGCTCATCTTGTAAAGATCGACATCTCCGGACAGGGTGCTGACGCCACCGTACTTTTCACACAAGACACGATACTCGTCTTGGTCTCCATCACTTTGCAAGAGCCCATAGACGAAGAAGAGGTGCTTCTACGAGGTCTCACCGAGGATTCCGCGAACGTGACCTCTTCGCAAGAGGCCTATCGGGCCATCAAGAACCAAGACATCGTCTTCCGTCTTCGCTTCACGCTCAATGAAAATTCCGCCAACAAAGAAAATTGACTATAGATAAAAAAAAGAAAAAGGAGCAATTGAAATGAAAACAAAAGGTTTTGTCATCGGTGCATTGATCACATTGGCTTTGGTCGTGAGCTCGTTCACGTTCGCCTATTGGGCGAATGTCGATCTCGAGGCGACCAACACAGATTCCACCGTCACCATCGGTGAAGGTCGGACCGCTACGGTCACCGCAACACTCGATTCCACAAGCGCGGGAGAACTCGTGCCTGCGGGTCAACTCGACAACAGTTCCAACCCGAATCCCGTGGAAGAAATCGTCTTCACCTTCGATGTGGACTGGTTGGACGACTCGACGAATCTCCAAGGTGCAACATCCGCCATCGACATCGAAATCGCCAACATCTCCAATGCCACTGCGGAAACGTATCTGAACTTCGCGATCACACCCGCTCCCGCGAGTGCAGAGATCACCCAGGGCCAAACGCTCACCGTGACCATCACCGTCACTCTCGGTGAACCCGCGAACCAAGCTGACTACGATGCGATCATCAATGACGGCGTGACGTTCGATGTCATCTTCACCATCACCGATCCGGCCAGCGAATAGTCGGATCACACTTAGCCAGAAACGATGTGAGATCCCATGAACAAAAAGACCATCCTCACAATCGCCGTCTTCGTCTTCATGGCCCTTTGGAGCTTGTTCTTTGTATCGAGGACGCACGCGCACTGGTCTGATGTCGAGCTTTCGGCCTTCACGAGTCCCGATCTCACCATCGGTGAATGGAGCCTCCTGCTCGAATGGGACCCTGACGCCACCTACAGCGAGGGCGACATCGTGAGCTACAACGGCGTGCTCTATCAGGCCAGGCGGGAAAACCCGATCCGAGAGCCGGGCGTTGATGGCGGCTGGCAGCGGGATTGGGACGCATTATGACACTAAGGACAAAATAGGCGGCAAGGAATCGTGCCGACGCATCCTGCCGCCCTCCGTCCTTGGGGGGGAATCAAGATGAAAGAAAGAAACAGCAAAAAGACCATACGTCGAGTGGCCCGTTCCGTGATCTTCTTCGCGGTGGCGGGGACACTCCTGCTCTATATCCTCTTCGAGGCCTTCTTGCCGCAAGCGACCCTCACGTATTTCGGCTTCAAACCTTATGTGGTCGTCACAAGAAGCATGGAACCCGTGATCCGCGTCGATGATGTCGTCATCGTGACCGGAACCGACATCGCCCTTCTCGAAGAGGGCGACATCATCACCTTCTTGGCCGACATCAACTATGACGGACAGAAGAACGTCGTCACCCACTATATCCATTCCCTCGAGGAAAACAGCGCCGGGGAGATGATCATCCAAACACGCCGGCACTTCGCGGAATCTGCGGACATCCGTCCGGACACCTGGCTTTTGCGTGAAGCGGACATCCTCGGCCAACACGCCTTCACCATCCCGCGCATAGGACTTGCCATCCGTTATCTCCAAAGTCCGCCGGGCATCGTTGCTTTGGCGGTGAACGGACTCGTGGTCCTGGCTGTGTTCTCGCTTTTGCATCATGATAAGAAGAAAGACAATAACGCCGCGGGAGGTGGCGAAAATGGAGAAGGGAAAACATACATCCCGCGAGAATCCAAGGACGAAAACAAGAAGGAAAGCTGAAATCCTCTTTTTCTTTCTGGCGATCGTTCTTTTCGCCAACCTCTTTGTCTCCTTCTTGCGCCATCTCGATTCCGACTATGACTATCGCATCTTCTCTTACACCCACATGGTGGCGGTATTGCCCGCTCAAGACGTTCAAAACCTTGAACGTCTCGACACGGCCGTGATACGCCTCGAAAAGACGCGGTTGGAGGAACTCTCCGTGGGCGAGTTGGTGGTCTTTGGCGGCGCGGGGGAAAGGTTGCTCCCGCTTGCGGACGATACCGTGGCTGTTGTCGCGGAGGTTGTGGACATCGATATCGAAGAAGGATCTGTCCGGCTCACCTACAACGGCATGAGCAGTGTCACGGTGGATAGAGGAAGCATCCTCGGCCGTTACGCCGGCAGGGCATCGTTTTTCGGCATGTATCACTATGCCGCCATGTATCCTTTGGGTCTCGGCACACTCACTTTGGCGAATCTCCTCCTCCTTTGGGCCTATCACATCCTCTTTCTCGCCCGCGGTGGCAAGCGTTCACATTCCCCCAAAAAGAAGCTGGACCTGTATGCGAGTGAGAAGTTGAGCATCTGATCGAAGCCTTCGAAAACGAAGGCTTCTTTTTTGTCCAAAGCGTCGCCAACATCCGTCTTCGGCAACCGCTCAGGGCAAAGACGACCTTTGTAATATTGCTTTCTTTCCCGTTTGTACGGCGGGCATCGGCAAAAGCCGTGACAAGTGGTCCGTCCGTAGCGAAGGACACATTCTGTGGGGATGAACCTTGTTCCCGATATAAAACGCCGGAGCACGGCAAGCCTTCACGCTTGCGACTCCGGCGTTTTTGTATTCGTTTTTGTCTCGTTGGAACGGCTCAAAGGTCCTTGCGCAGGATGACGCGTTCGACCCCGTCGTATTTCGTCTTTTTCATGACTTCCCTATAGCCCATGGCGAGGAAGTTGTTGAGGCTGTAAGGATTGTCGGGGGAGACGGTCGCCATGGCGATGGTGTAGCCCATGATTTTTGCGACGGGCTCGGCGAACTCGATGAGTTGCCGCATGAGAGCGTTGCCCCGGTGGTCTCCGGTCACGATGACGCTCTCCATGTGGTTGACGCGCATGAGGTCGTCTTCGGAGAAATCGAGGTCGTAGCCCAGATTGTCCTCGCTCTCTTTTGGAAAACGGACGATGAGGAAGGCGGCGATCCGCTTTTTGTGGCCGGCGACGACGATGAACCCCTCTTTCTCGATGTGGTTTTTGATGAAATCGCTGTCGTCGGCGACGAAGATGTTCGTGTCGTCGATCTCTTCCTCCATTTTCTCCATGATGCTATTCACACGTTTCCAATCGGAATAGCGGGCGAAGCGTATGGTGTAGGCGTCTTGGTCTAGTCCTTGCATCAATATTCCATCCTTTCAGGTTTTTTCATCTCGATCATCGAGAAGAAACGACAAGGGCGGAAAATGAGGATAAGCGGCGGGAAGCGGATGCCGCCCCGCTTTGAAAACAATGTAACACAATATGGCGCAATAAGCAAAAGAAAACGCCTTCATGAAGGTGCGGAAAGCCTGACGCCCCTTTTGCGCACCTTTTGTTTCCCCCTTCTTGACCGAACGGGGTGTCGCAACCGATACAAGCCATGATACAATGAAGGGGATATCGAAAGCCGGGAGGAATCGTATGCGGACCCTTTTGAATACCGCCCGTCCCGCGCCGCTCACCCTTTTCGCCTGCATGGGTCGGATCACGGCCACTTTCTTGCTCGGTTTCATCCTGCCGAGACTCGTCGGCATCGAGAGTTTCGGCCACTATCGGGTGTTCGCCTTGTTCTTGATCTATGTCGGCCTCGTCCATTTCGGCTTCATCGACGGCGTATATTTTGCCTTGAAGAAAGCGCGAGGACAGATTCCAAAAGAACGACCACTCCTTTGGGCCGCGGTCGTTTTCCTTTTGGAAATCCTCGTCGCCATGGTCTTTTTCGCGCTCGCTCTTTTCTTTTTCGAAGGCGGCATGCGCGCGGTGTTCCTCGCCCTTTTCGCCATGGCCTTTCCCGAATTGACGGGAAGGTATCTCGAAAACATGCAAGCGGCGCTTCACGAAAAGGACCGGGACACCCCTTTCCGGCTCCTCTCTTCCCTTCTTGTCATCGCCGTCGTCGGTCTCGTCCACGTTTTCGGGATCGAAGACCACCAGACACTCCTTGCCATGCTTGTCGCAAGCGCTTATCTCGTCATGTTCGCAAGGCTCGTCACCTATCGCCGCCTCGTCTTCAAGAAGGTGTCGCATCCTTCCCATACGCATCCGGGTGTCGTTCAACTTGTCAAGCAAGGATTTCCGGTGCTTGTCGTGTATTCGCTCCCTTTGCTCTTTGTCGCTTTCTCCATGCACGCGGTCTTTGTCTTCGGCTCTGTCGAAAAGATGGCGATACACGGTTTCGCCGCGAACATGCTCGTCTTCGCCGCGATTTCCGTCTCGACGGCGACGAAGAAGCTCGAGAAAGGGACGGAAAGACTCTTCATGTATGCCGAACGAGAGGGCTTATCCCTCTTCAAGGGCGTCGTCGCGCTTTTCACCCTTGTCGGTGCGGCGTGTTACTACGCGCTGCTTTGGACCGTGCCGCGCTATCTCTTTGCTTTCGAAGCGTCGCTTCCCCTTTGGCGGGTCTTTCTCGGCCTTTTGGTCTTCAGCTGCACCATCGGTACGGCACACTTCCTTTATTGTCGTTTCAAAGGGAAAAGCTCCCTCTATGTCTCGTCGGGCGTGTTCTTCCTTTTTCTCACGAGTCTTGCCGGCATGGCTGTGATGTGGGCCTATGGTGACCTCCGCCTTTTGGCATGGACGCTCTTTTTCGGCTTCTTCCTATGGTATCTCGTCTTGGAGACCGTCCTCTCATGGCGGGAGAAGACCCCCTGGCGCAAGAACAACCTCTTCGCTTTCGGCGGGCTCACATTGTATATCTTGGTGACGGCCCTTTTCCCCCATTTTTTCGCCGCGTTCCTCTATGCGGCGATCATCATCGGCTTGTTCTTGATTTTCTATCGTGAGGAACTGCGAAGTCTGAAGACCCATCTTTCTTTCTTCCAAGAAACGAAATAGGCAGCCGGGCCGTTTCAAGGAGCGCTCGGAAAACAATCCAAAACCCAGGAGGAAAAACATGATCAAAGTCGAGGGATTGCACAAATCCTACGGCGCCAACCACGTCTTGCGGGGGATCGACCTCGCGCTCGAAAAGAACGAGATCTTCGGTCTGTTGGGACCCAACGGCGCCGGAAAGACCACCATGCTGGAAATCATGGAGGGCCTGCGGACAAGAGAGGAAGGACACATCGACATCATGGGACACACCCCCGCCGAAGCCGTCCGGAAGGGTATCCTCGGCGTGCAGCTGCAGTCTTCGTCCCTGCCGGAGGTGATGACGCCGCTCGATGCCATGACGCTTTTTTGCCGTTGGCGGAATCAAGAAGTCCGCACCGACCTTCTTTCCCGCTTCGGTCTGGAAAAAGAGATGAAAAAGCCCTACAAGCATCTCTCGATGGGCCAAAAGAGGCGTCTGCATCTCGCGTTGGCCTTGGCGCACGAACCCGGGATCCTCTTTCTCGATGAGCCCACGGCGGGTCTCGATGTCGAAGCCCGGGTGGCCTTGCACGAAGATATCAAGAACATGAAGAAGAAAGGACTCACCATGGTGCTCGCCAGTCACGACATGGCTGAAGTGGAAAGCCTCTGCGACCGGGTGGGGATTCTCGTTTCGGGCCGCATCAAGAAGATCGGCTCGCCAAGAGCGATCGTCGATGAGGTGGCGGGCGAGACCATCATCCGGGTGAAACTCGCAACGCCGCATGAATGGCCCGTCTTCACCCACGCCGAGCGTCACGGCGAAAGCGCCGAAGGCCATGTCGAATGGCAAACCGAAGACGCACTCGAAGGGCTTCTCGAGATTCTCGGACACATCAAAAAGAACGACCTGGCACTATTGGACATCACCCTCAAAAAACAGACCCTCGAAGAAAGGTTCATCGCGATCGCGAAGGAGGACGATGCCGAATGAAACCCTGGCTCTATACCATCTATCTGAAGACGAGACTCGATTGGCGTTCGTCGGAAATCTGGATCACCCACTTTCTTGTCCCCATCATCTTCTTTTTCGTGGTGGGCGCCGTCTTCACCGCCGTCATGCCGGAGACGGAAGAAACCCTCATCCCGACCATGGTCATCTTCACCGCGACCATGGGCGCCCTCATCGGCACGAGCGGTACACTGCTTCCCTACACCGAGACCCCCACCCGCAAATCCTTGAAGGCGGCCGGCATCCCTTTTTCTTCCATCCTCCTTTCCACCTTCGTCGCCGGTCTCATCAACCTCCTCATCGTCACGTTCTTCATCCTGTTCGTCGCCCCTTTGGCTTTCAACGCTGCACATCCCCAAAGTTACGCCGTCTTTTTCGGGGGATACTTCCTCTTTCTCGCACCGACACTCCTTGTCGGCATCCTCCTCCCCCTTTTGGCCAAGGACGCCTCCCGGCTCACCATCTATTCCCAAGCGGTCTTTCTTCCGTCGATGTTGCTGTCGGGGATCATGTTCCCTTTCGAGATGTTGCCGGGGGCGCTTTCGGCCATCGGCTACATCCTCCCCGCGACACATGCGATGATGATCATGACAGAAGACGCCTTCCCGATTGTGAATCTCTTGGTCCTTCTTGGTTTCATCCCGGCCCTGCTCCTCTTGATCGGCTGGCGGATGCACCGTCTTCTCCTTGATGAGGGTTGATTCGCTCGCGCCATGGACCCAAGGGAGTGTTTCTTGCCTTGAGATGATATAATGGAATTGGAGAAAAACCACAGAAAGTGTGATATGACATGGATGTCATCTTACTCATTGTCGGTGTCGTTGTGCTCGTCAAGGGCGCGGATCTTTTCGTGGAGGGTGCGAGCGCCATCGCCCGGCTACTCAGGATCTCTCCGCTCGTCATCGGTCTGACGGTGGTCTCTTTCGGCACGAGCGCCCCCGAAGCGGCCGTCTCCATCACCGCGGCAATCAGGGGGTTCAACGACATGGCCTTCGGCAACATCGTCGGCTCGAACATGATGAACAGCCTCCTCATCCTCGGTCTCGCCGCGGTGTTTTTGCCGATGCGTGTCGAAGAGAGCACCATCAAGCGCGAGATCCCTTTCATGCTCTTTGCCTCCGCCTTGCTTGTCGGACTCTATTTCTTGACGAAAGAAATCAC
>PWYL01000068.1 GCA_003568315.1 Mollicutes bacterium
AGTGGTCGGGATAACCCATGACAATGTCCGGTGTGACACCGGCGACAATGCCTTGGACCGTGGATTCACGGAGTCCGTCATAACCACCTTGGGGAAGTTGTTCGACAGTCACGTTCGGATAGAGTTCTTCGAAATCATCGAAGATTTGTTGGAGCAATGCCATGTTGGCGTCTCCGAACGCGTGCCACATGGTGAGGGTGATGTCCTCCTCAGGGAGTTCATCGGGGATGTTGACTTCGACATCCGCTCCCCTTTCGGGGCCCAAACATGCGGTAACCAGGAACGCGGATGTCAAAACAAGTGCAAAAGCAAACAGTTTTTTCATCGGGAATTTCTCCTCCTTTATTTTTTTATGCACTTTCCTCATGTACTTATGACTATAAGTCATGAGGCTTGTTGTCGGAACGGTGGAACCATGAGTTGCAGAAAACAGAACCTATCCTTTGATGCCGCTACGCGAAACACCGCGCATGATGTATTTCTTGAGCATGAGGAACACGATGATGAGCGGAACGGTGACGATGAGGGCCGCGGCCATCTGTTCATGATAGAGCGGGGGGCCGATGCCTTCATCGAAAGCATCACGCAGACCGTTCGACACAAGACGGAATTCCTCTCTCTGTGTGACCAGTCGCGGCCAGATGTAGGCGTTCCAGGTGTTCATGGCGTTCAAGATTGTGATGGTCGTGATGGTGGGAAGGGCGATGGGTACCATGATGCGCCAAAGATACTGACGGTCCGTTTTGCCATCAACCTTGGCGGCATAGTACAGTTCATCCGGAACCTGCTTGAAGGCCTGCCGCAAGAAGAACATGTAGAACACACTCGTCATGAAGGGGACAGTCATCGCCAGAATGGCATTAAAGTAGGTCTGCTCACGAATCCAGCCGAAGTTGACGACCGTGATGAAGTTCGTGATGACGAAGATTTCGCCGGGAATCATCATAGTGGCGATAAGGATGAAGAAGAGTATATCACGTCCGAAAAAATTCAACCGGGCGAAAGCGAAGGCCGAAAGCACAGTCGTGATGACGGTTCCGATCGTCGATATGACGGCCACGACGACCGTGTTGATGATGAACCGTACGAAAGGCGCCCTTTCCAGTGCGAGCGAAAAGTTCGCGAACTGCCATTCCGTCGGCGACACCCAGAGCAACGGGGGCGAACGAAGCACATCGGCTTCCACCTTGATGGCTGTCAGGATCATCCAATAGAAAGGAATGAGAATGAATATCGCGAAGAATACGAGCAAAGCGTAGACAATGCCCAGGCGTATCCGGCGACGACGTTTTATCTGCTTTTCATTACCATATACAGCTTGTTCCATGGTTTACACTCCTAACCGTAGTGCACTCGTTTTTTGC
This sequence comes from Mollicutes bacterium, assembly GCA_003568315.1. Taxonomy (GTDB): domain Bacteria; phylum Bacillota_I; class Bacilli_A; order Izemoplasmatales; family Izemoplasmataceae; genus T1SED10-81. Next base: position 1,365 of record PWYL01000068.1, read on the forward strand.
TGACTTGCATGTTGATGAACGTGAATATGAGTGTCACGCCGAAGAGAATCAGTGCGGCGGCGGCCGCTTCACTCAGCGCTCCCGTCGTGCCTGAACGGTCCAATGCGTCGTAGACGAGTGCAACAATCGTGATCATCGCTCGGTCATTACCGGCGGGACCGAGTCGTTCACCGAACATGCCGATGATCTCGGTGTAGGCCTTGAAAGCGCCAATGAACGAAGTGACCGTGATATACATGATCATCGGTGAAAGCAACGGGACCGTGATACGCCTGAATATTCGTGAGCGGGAGGCCGAATCCACACGCGCCGCTTCATAGTATTGCTTGTCTATACCTTGAAGCCCGCTTAAGAAGACCATGATCTTGAAAGCGAGGCCCAGCCAGGTCACATAGACCAGCAAGCTGAACATCGCCGTTCCCCAGCCCGCTCGCAAACCGACCCAGTTGATGGGGCTGATGCCGAAAAGACCGAGGAACCAGTTGACCAGACCATAATGTTGATTGAAGAGAAATGCGAAGGCCATACCGATAGCGATGGCGTTCGTGACATAAGGGAGGAAGAATATGGTCTGGAAAAAACCTTGCAGTCTCTTGATGGGAACGGCGTTCAGCCATACGGAGATGAGCAAAGCGATGACGACCGAAAGCGGTACGGACACGAAAGCGATGAGCATTGTGTTCCCCATGGCCAAATGGAAGTTCGGGTCAGTGAGGACATACCTGAAGTTCTGGGTCAAGGTGAATCCTTCAAATGTTCCACGAAGATAGTTGTAGTCCTCGAGGAAAACCAAGAAGAATGCGTTGAAGATGGGATAGAAGATGAAGGTGCCGAGTAGTACGAGAGCGGGAGCGAGATAGAACCAGGATTTTATGTTATGTCTGTCTTCAAGCATCTGGCTTGACTAACTCCCCGGTCTCTTTGTTGAAGACATGCATCTTATGGGGCTTGACGCTGAATTTGACGGTGTCGCCTGGTTCGACACCGTAATCCGCATCAACAATAGCCCGGAAAGTCTTGGCGGAACGGATGGATTGTTTGGGGGTGAAATCCATATCTTTATCATCGGTGTCCGGTGCGAATTCGTCCGCGATGGCGGAAGTATCCACTTTGTCTTCATCATCCTCGGGATCCTCGAAACTTTCTGGCGTCTCGACATTCGGATGTTCGATGATGAGGGTCGTGTCGCGGCCGATCGTCTCGACGAACTCGACATCGACCTGGAAACTCGAACGTTCGGCAATCTTGAAACCTTCCGGACGGATGCCGATGGTGACTTCCTGGTCCGGGGCTTCGAATTTGCCGATGTTCGCATCACCAATGATCAGGCGACCATCCTCGATACGTCCATCGAAGATGTTGATCGGCGGGGTACCGAGGAACTTCGCGACAAACAGGTTGTTGGGCTTGTTGTATACTTCCTGTGGTCTTCCAACCTGTTGTGTGACGCCTTCGTCGAGAACGACGATCTCGTCACTGATACTCATGGCCTCTTCCTGGTCGTGCGTCACGAAGATGGTGGTGATGCCGGTCTCTCTCTGAATCCGCTTGATCTCTTCGCGCGTCTGCAGACGGAGACGGGCGTCGAGGTTCGAGAGCGGCTCATCCAGAAGAAGCACGCGCGGGGATTTGACCAGAGCACGGGCGATGGCCACACGTTGTTGCTGGCCACCCGACAATTGAGCCGGCTTACGGTTCATGAGATGACCGATGCCGACGAGGTCGGCGATATCCTGCGCCTTCTTCAGACCCTCTTTCTTGTCCATCTTGATGTTCTCGAGCGGGAACATGATGTTCTGCTTGACCGTCATGTGCGGATAGAGGGCATAATTCTGGAAGACAAGACCGATTCCCCTCTCTTCGGGAGGAACGGGGGTGACATCCTCGTTGCCGAAGAAGATGCGCCCTTCGGTCGGCTTCAAGAGTCCGCAAATCATGAAAAGCGTGGTAGACTTACCACACCCTGAAGGACCCAGAAGACCATAGAGTTTGCCGGAAGGGATGACGATATCCAGGTTGTCAACCGCGACAACCTCGTCTTCCTTTTTGGACTGGAAGACCTTCGTGAGATTCTGCAATGTGATTTCCATAGTCTATTACTCTCCCTAATGCAATGATTGTCTTTTAGAAATGTGTCTCGCCATTTCCAACACTTTAGTATACAACAAGGCATAACCGTTTTCAAATCGAATTTTCGCATACGCCAACATGCGCTATTTCAAGCGGTTTACGAATAGGGGGGTATGGAAAAAGGACGGAGGGGGGTCGGCACCCCGGTCTGTCAACCGAACACACCTTGATTGTAAAGGAGCCATAGTCCCACAAGAATGGCGACGACAATAAGGAGTTTCGAAAGTTTTTTCACAAAGGCGATGACACCTAAAATCACGATGAACAGGGCCAAGATGCCAAAAACGAGTTTTTCCCAATAGGCTAGATTCGAAATGACTTGATAAGCGGAATCGATCCACGACTGGAGTGGCAACGCCCTTTGGATGGCGTCCCAGATGGGACCGATGATAGGAATATCCGCAAGCAGACGCGGAGTAAAAGTTTCGAGCAGGTTGAACATACAATCACCCTTCTCACAGTTTGATGAAAGCCAGCGTTGGAAACATCGTTCAAGGAAAGCGGTTAGTTAATCAATTACATTATAACGGATAATCCGTGGTTCTGGTAAAAAAACTAGATTTTTTTTCTGCCCTCGAGCGCCTTGTTCAACGTGATTTCATCCGCATAACTGATATTCCCCCCGGCCGGCATTCCGTAAGCGATGCGGGTCAGAAGGATGTCGGTGTCTTGTAAAAGACGCTGGATGTAGCGCGCTGTCGTCTCTCCTTCGTCGCTCAGATTGGTGGCCAGAATAAGTTCTTTGTGTCGTTCATCCTTCAACCGTTCCAGAAGGGATTTGATCCGCAAATCCTCGGGTCCGACGCCGTTCGCGGGGGAGAGGACCCCACCGAGGACATGGTATAGACCGTCATAGGTGCCGGTCCTTTCGACAACCAGGACATCCTTGCTCTCTTCGACAAGGAGGATCTTGGATTCGTCGCGGGCGTCGTCCTTGCAGACGCCGCAACGGTCATCATCCGTCAGATGTCCACAGACCGTGCAGGGACGGATGTCCGTCTTCGTGCGATGAAGCGCGTCCATGAAAGCGAGATAGTCGTCCTCCTTGAACCGGTCGATGGTATAGAGGACGAAGCGCTCCGCCGTCTTCCTTCCCACGCCGGGATAGCGCATGAATTGCTCGATCAGACGCTCGATGGGTTCCGGATACCTGCTCGTCCCCTTGGTCAAAGCAATCCCTGCATTCCACCGAGACCCTGTGTGAACTGCCCGAGCGTCTCCTTGGTCTCCTCGTCAATCTTCTTCATGCAGTCGTTGACCGCGGCGGTGATGGTGTCCTCGAGGATTTCGAGGTCCTCGGGAAGGTCGAAGGCCTCACGGTCGATCGATATTTTTTGCATTTCCTTTGCGCCGTTGAATTCGACCTCGACGGTCTTACCGCCGGCCTGGCCGAAAAATATGCTTTCTTCAAGCTCCTTTTGCGCCTTCTGCATCTCTTTTTGCATTTGTTGGAGTTTTTTCACCATATCGGGATTCATATATGTCAATCTCCTTTCTTGACCTTGACAATCTCTTCTCCGAAGAGGTCTTTCGCCTCTTTTGTGGAATCGCTCGCCACATCGTCATAGTTCTCACCGGTGTCGGGGATTTCCACAAGTCTCGGGTGTTCGATGGGGCTCAACCGGATGAATTCGTCGTCTTTCTTCCGGGCGCGGAATTTCTTGATGAACTCTTTCGAGATTCCTTCCCAGATTTCCTGCGGCAGGGCGAGGAACATGATGGGACGTTCGAAATAGGCTTCGAGGATATCCACGATATGCGATTTGACCTGGGGTTTCATGAGCCGGTTGCAAACCACGGCGGTCTCATAGGTCACGATGACCATTACCCCGTTGGTGGCGACGAGATTCCCGTCGGTGATCATTTTGGCGTATTCGAGTTGTTTGTCGTCGGCGAAGCGTTCGATGTCGTACCATTTTTTGACCATGTCGATTTTGACGCCGCGGTCCGCCGTGTTCAGGACGTCCTCGACGAATTTGATGTCGAAGGTGCCATAGCGTTTCCGGGAATATTTGTCATAGAGGAACCGATAGTGGTCGCGGGTCTCGTCGGTGACCTCCTCTTTCTTCTCCGGAGCATCCTTTTCCTCCATGGACTCCTTTTCGTCCGTTTTCTCGCTTTGTTCCTTCTCCTCTTGCTCGAAACGGTCGAAGGCGTCGTCGGCGGGTGTGCGTTCTCTTTGGCCCGAGTCGGCTTCATCCCCGGGAGCATTGCTGGAAAGATGCAAAATGTCCTCTTCGAGACTCTCCATCTTCTGTTCGAGAAGACGGAAATGCTCTTCGAGGTCATTGACGGCCTCCAGACTTCTCGTGTCGGTCTCTGTCGATTCATCGACCATCTTGATGAACGCCAGTTCGAGATGCAGCTTGCCCCGGGTCGCGAACCGCATGTTCTGCTTGGCCTCGGAGAGGATGTCGATATAGTGGTAGACCATGGGATTGGATAGCGACTCCTTGAGATGTTTGAATTGTTCCCTGGTCTGGTAGCGCTTGCGCGGCTCGGATTCGGTGTTCTTCATGATGAGTACATCCCTGTAGAACGTCAACAGGTCATCGACGATCCGTTGACTCTCTTTCCCTTCCTCGAGGAGATGGTCCAAGGCGTTCAACGCCTTGACGGCGTCTTTCGCTTGCACGGCATCAGCGACATCCATGACGGCCGCCTCGGCCACGGAGCCGCGAATGGCATGCACGTCATCCGTGGTGATGGTCCCTTCGCTGTAGGAGACGACCTGGTCGAGGAGACTGATGGCGTCCCTCATGCCGCCTTCGGCCGCTTCGGCGATGAGTTCGAGAGCTTCATCATCGCAATCGAACCCCTCTTTTTCCGTGATTTCCTCGAGACGGGTGAGAATCTCCGCCTTCTGGATACCCCGGAAATCAAACCGTTGACAACGCGAATGGATGGTCGAGGGTATCTTGTGCGGCTCTGTCGTCGCCAGAATGAATATCACGTGTTTGGGAGGTTCCTCCAGTGTCTTCAACAGCGCGTTGAAAGCACCGATGGAAAGCATGTGGACCTCATCGATGATATAGACCTTGAATTTCCCGAGACCGGGCAGATATTTGACCTTGTCCCGGAGTTCGCGGATCTCATCGACACCGTTGTTGCTGGCGGCATCGATCTCGATGACATCGTTCACGGTGTTCTTGTCGATACTCTTGCATATGTCGCAACTGTTGCAGGGGTTCTCTACCGGCGCGTTTTCACAGTTCACACCCTTGGCGATGATCTTCGCGACACTCGTCTTTCCTGTCCCACGGGGACCGCTGAACAAGTACGCATGCGAAAGTTTGCCCTGTTTCAGCGCGTTCTTGAATGTCCTTGTGATGTGTTCCTGACCGGCAACCTCATCGAAATCCTTGGGCCGGTAGGTCCTGTAGAGCGCCTTGTATGCCATCACGAACACCTCGTTTTGAAGATACCCTTAAAAGCCCGGGCAGGTTCGGACTATCGCAGAAGATGTACATATGAAAATGAGAACACAACCCGGGCAACTCATACCGTATTATACTATAAAACAGGTCATTATGATATAATCAATTTGGGTGATAGGCATGGAAGACGACACGATTGCCGCCATTTCGACGGCTTTGGGGAAAAGCGCGATAAACATCGTGAGAATGAGCGGCGATGACGCTCTCGCCATCGCCAAAAGTGTGTTCAAGGGGAAGAATCCGGAAAAGACTCCCTCGCACACCATCCGTTACGGCAAAATCGTCGACGATGACGAGGTGCTGGACGAGGTTCTTTTGAGCGTGTTCAAGGCTCCGAAGACGTTCACCCGGGAAGACATGGTGGAAATCAACTGCCACGGCGGCGCCTATGTCGCCAAGAAAATCCTGGAGTTGATTCTTTCCAAGGGCGCGCGGCTCGCCCGCCCCGGCGAATTCACGGAAAGAGCCTTTTTGAACGGGCGAATCGATCTCACCCGGGCGGAAAGCGTCATGGACATCGTCGAGGCGAGAAGCGACTACAGCCTCGCTTTGGCGAACAAGGGGCTCGACGGCAGGATTTACGAACTCGTCGCCGGCCTTCGCGAACGTCTGATGGACATCATCGCCCATATCGAGGTCCATATCGATTATCCCGAATACGACGATGTGGAAGAGCTGACCACCGGAGTCCTTCTTTCCAGACTCGAAAAATTGCGTGAAGACATGCATGGCATTCTCGACAAGGCTTCCGTGGGAAGAGTCCTCAGAGAAGGTGTCAAGACGGCGATCATCGGCCGCCCCAATGTCGGCAAGTCGAGTATCCTGAACGCTTTGCTCAGAGAGGACAAGGCCATCGTCACGGAAATCCACGGCACGACCCGCGATGTCGTCGAAGGGGAGATGAACATCGGCGGTGTGGTCTTGAACCTTTTCGACACCGCGGGAATCCGGGATTCCGACGATCTGATCGAAAGGATCGGCATCGAGAAGACCCGGCGGATCATCGAGGAGGCGGAACTCGTCCTCTATGTCCTCAACAACAACGAACCCCTGAGCAAGGATGATGAAAGACTCCTCGAGATGACCGAACACAAGAAGCGGATCGTCATCATCAACAAGATCGACCTCGAAAGCAAAATCGACAGGACTTTTGCCGACAGCGTCCAGATTAGCGCTCTCAAAGGCACGAACATCGACGAACTCGAAACGAAGATCCGCGAGATGTTCTTGCATGAGGATTTCGATGTCGCCAGCGAGACCTACCTCTCGAACGCCAGACACATCGCCAAGATGCGGCAGGCGGAGAAAATGCTTGCTGACGGGGTGCAGGCCGCGGAAGAACTCGTACCCGTCGATCTGGTGGCGGTGGATGTGCGAAACGCCTGGGAAGCTCTCGGCGACATCATCGGCGAGAGCAAAGATACAGCTCTTATTGACGAGCTCTTCTCCAAGTTCTGTCTGGGAAAATGACTACTCTTCATCGAACCGTCGTTTCCTACCGTCTTTTTCCCAGCCCAGCACATAGTCGAGATTGACGTTGTCAGCGGCACGGAAGACGCATTTTTCCACATCCTTGTTCCTCTTTTTCAGTTCCGAAAGGACCCGCTTCATCTCCTCGCGCTTGGAGTCATCCTGTTTTTCTCCGAGAGGGCATGCGCAATCCAGGGTCTCTAATCCATGACGACGCATGAGTTTCTCGATTTCTTGTTCCCGGACGAAAAAGAGCGGACGGATGAGGTGCATGCCTTCATAGTTTTTCGATGCCACTTTCGGAAGCATCGTCTTGAACGTGCCCGAATAGAAGAGGTTCAAGAGTGTCGTCTCGATCACATCATCGAAATGGTGTCCCAGCGCGAGCTTGTTGCAGCTGTGCTTTTCCGCCAAATTGTAGAGGACGCCTCTCCGGATGCGGGCGCATAGGAAACAAGGATTGTCGGGAGTCTTCTCTTGTACCACGTCGAAGACCCGTTTTTGTTCCACCCGAATATCGATATCCAAGGCCGCCGCGTTCTTCTCGATCTTTTCCCGGTGTGCCCGGGTGTAACCCGGGTCCATGACAATGAAGACCACGTCGAAATCGACAAGGGGATGACGGAGGAGTTCTTTCATCATGACAGCCAAAAGCAGCGAATCCTTGCCGCCGCTCATGGCGACGGCGATACGGTCGCCTTCTTCGATGAGGTCGAACTGTCGGACCGCTCGCACGAATTTCGACCATAGCTCTCGCCGATGCTTCTTCACCACGTCTTTTTGAACATCACGGGCCTTTGACATGCAAATCACCTCGAAACACGTTATACTATAAGACAATCGGTCCGTCCGCACAACCGTAACGGGTCGGGTTTCCTGTAATTTTTTATAATCATATTGAATTTTCTTGAATATTATTGAAATGTGGTTTACAATTGAGGCACACGTCCCAGGAGGTGGTCACCAATGAGCTTTGAGTGGATTTCCCGAAAGCCCCGCGAGGGAATCGCCACACTCTATGACACCAACATCACCTTGAACAAAAGTGCCAGTTCCCATTTTGACAACGCCTACAGTGTGCTTCTGGGTTTGGACCGCGAGAACAAACGCATCGCGATCAAGCCGATCTCGAAACAGGAATGGCAGCGCGGCGCCATCTCCACTGAGAAGCGACACAAAATCACCGTGCGACCGAGTTATGCGCGTGTCAGCAATAAACGCTTCGTTCATGATGTCGCGGATTTTCTGGGTCTGGACCTATCGAGTCACACCCCGAAGTTCAAGGCCAACTGGAGTTCCGAAGAAAAAGCGCTCATTATCGATTTGAACAAGGTCGAGGAGGGTTCCTGATGGAAACAATACAAATCATCATG
>PWYL01000006.1 GCA_003568315.1 Mollicutes bacterium
ACGACGCCCGTCCTTTCACTATGACCGACGCTGTGGCGGATGGTCTCGACCTTGTCGAGAAGGCCCTTTTCCTTCAAATCGGCAACAAGCGCCTTCCGGCATGCGAATCGGTCCATGCCTTCATAGCGGAAGGCTTTCTTGTTCATCGTACCGTCCTCGTCCATGCAAAGCGGCATGTCGAGGCCATGGCGCTCGCCGACCTCGAAATCGTTCGGATCGTGCGCCGGTGTGACTTTGACGGCGCCCGTGCCGAATTCGGTGTCGACGTAGGGGTCGGGGATGACGGGAATGGCCACATCGGTGCCGGGGATGAGCACTTTCTTGCCGAGGAAGTGTTGACGTTTCGCGTCCTCGGGATGGATCATGACCGCCGTGTCGCCGAACATCGTCTCGGGGCGTGTCGTGGCGATGCGGATGTAGTCGCTCTTGTCTTTTAGATAATACCGGAAATAATAGAACGCCCCTTCGACTTCCTCGTGCTCGACCTCGATGTTGGAAAGGGCGGTCTTCGCCTCGACATCCCAGTTGATGATGCTTTCCTTGCGATAGACGAGTCCCTTTTCGTAAAGACGGAAAAAGACCTCTTTCACGGCGTGGGAAAGTCCTTCATCCAGTGTGAAGCGCTCTTTGGAATAATCGAGGCTGATGCCGAGAGCGGACCACTGTTCGCGGATGAATGCGGCGTATTCCTCTTTCCATTTCCACGCCTCTTCGAGGAATTTTTTCCTTCCCAGTTCGAAACGGTCGATCCCCCGCTCCCGGAGGAGTTCGTCCACTTTGGCCTGGGTCGCGATGCCGGCATGGTCCATGCCGGGAAGATACAAGGCGTCATAGCCTTCCATCCGTTTCTTGCGGATGATGATGTCTTGCAAAGTGTTGTCCCAGGCATGGCCGAGATGGAGTCTGCCCGTGACGTTCGGGGGCGGGATGACGATGGTGTAGGGTTTCTTGGCCTCATCCCCCGAAGCGAAGAACCCTTTCTTCCGCCACCATTCGTACTTGCCTTCTTCGACGCTTCTGTGGTCATACTTCTTCGAGAGTTCCATGGTTGCGACCTCCTTTTGGTGCGTGTTCAAGTAAAAAAATCCTCATGGCTTCTGCCATAAGGACGAAAGTTCCGCGGTACCACCTTATTTCCAACTCGCGTTGGCGCTCCATTGGGCGTTAACGCCGCCGACGGGACCGACTACTCATGTTTCACCGGACCTACTCCCGGGCTACCTTCCCCGTGTTTTGCCGCCGGTTCGCAGCACCACCGGCTCTCTTTTGGGCGTGTTCACGGGTACTCTTCCCGTTCCTCGTATTTGAGACAAGTTTACCACAGCTTCCTCGTCTTTTCAAGATAACCCGGCGAGAAGTTCGCCGAGTTTCGCCAAAAGCGGCTCCCGACAGTCCTTTTCCTCTTTCGAGAAGAGGATGACTTCCCTCGTCTCGTCCAGTCGGAGTGTCTCGACAAGCGTCTTCAAGTGTTTCGCGCGTTTATTGTTGGAGACTTTGTCGGTCTTTGTGGCGATGATCGTGAAGGGCCGGCCGCAGTGGTTCAAAAAACCCGCCATGGTCTTGTCGTCTTCGGTCGGCGGATGACGGAAATCGATCAATAGGAAGACGTGACGGAGCGGAATTCTCTTCGTGAGATATTTCTCGAACATGTGACCGAAAAAAGCCCGCCGCTTTTTCGAGGTCTTCGCATAACCGTACCCCGGCGCATCGACAATCCGGAAGACATCATCCACGAGATAGAAATTCAATGTCTTCGTCTTGCCGGGCTTTTGCGAGGTGTAAGCGAGGTTCTTCCTTCCGAGGAGCTTGTTGATGACGGTGGATTTGCCGACATTCGAGCGGCCGATGAAGAGGAACTCGGGATGGTTCGTTTTCGGGAACCCCTCCTCGTCGACGGCGAGCACGGGGCCTTCGATCTTTTGAAAATGCATGGCGTCCCTCCTTTGTCCAAAGTCATTCTACTGCAAGAAAAAGAAAAAGGCAATCCGGAGATTGCCTCAATTTTCCATGAGTGTCTCTTTGACGACATCGTCGACGGTGCGGACGGATTGGATCTCGAGTTTGTCCCGCACCTCCTTGGGGATGTCGTCGATGTCGCGTTGGTTCTCCTCGGGGATGAGGATTTTCTTGAGTCCGCCGCGATGGGCGGCGATGGCCTTCTCTTTCAACCCACCCACGGGAAGCACGCGGCCCCGGAGGGTGATCTCGCCCGTCATGCCGATGGAGGGGTCCACCTTCTTCTGCGTGAGCGCGCTGATCAGACTCACGGCGATGGTGATGCCGGCGGAGGGGCCGTCTTTCGGGATCGATCCTTCGGGGACGTGGATGTGCACGTTCGAATTTTCCAACCTCTCCTTGGAGATGCCGAAGTGTTCGTGGTTCGCCTTGACATAGGAGAGGGCGGCCTCGGCGGATTCTTTCATGACATCGCCGAGCTGACCCGTGAGGGAGAGTTTTCCGCCGCCTTGGTAGTAGGCGACCTCGACAGCGAGAGTGTCGCCGCCGAATTGGGTGTAGGCGAGCCCGGTCGCGACACCGATCTGGGGTTCCTTGTCGGCGACGCGATGGGTGTATTTCGGTTTCCCGAGGAAGTCCTTGAGATTTTCCATGGTGATTTCGACCTGTCCCTTCTTGTCGCCGAGGATGATCTTGATGGCTTTACGCACCAGAGTGCCGACAAGACGGTCGAGTTGACGCACACCGGCCTCGCGGGTGTATTCGCGGATCATCATGTAGACGGCCTCGTCTGTGATCTCGAACTTGTCCTTGTTGAGTCCGTGGCTGTCGAGCTGTTTGCGGATGAGATGTTTCCGCGCGATGTTGAACTTCTCGATTTCGGTGTAGCTCGAGAGTTCGATGATCTCCATCCTGTCGCGCAAAGGCGCGGGGATGTGACCGAGATAGTTGCCGGTGGCGATGAAGAGGACCTTGGAGAGGTCGTATTGGTCTTCGAGATAGTGGTCGCTGAAGTTCTTGTTCTGTTCGGGGTCGAGCACTTCGAGCATCGCGGCGCTCGGATCACCCTTGTAATCGGCGCCGAGCTTGTCGATCTCATCGAGCAAAAACAGCGGGTTCACGACCTTCGTCTTCCGCATGCCTTGTAGAATCCTTCCCGGAAGGGCACCGAGATAGGTGCGTCTGTGGCCGCGGATCTCGCTTTCATCCTTGACGCCGCCCAGCGACTGTTTGACGAACTGTCTGCCGAGCGCCCGTGCGATCGATTGGGCGAGGGAGGTCTTCCCGCAACCCGGCGGTCCGACAAGACAGAGGATGGTCTGGGGGTTCTTGCCGGTGAGGAGTTTCACGGCGAGATACTCGATGATCCGCTCCTTGACCTTCTCGAGTCCGTAGTGGGTCTCCTCAAGCGCTTCCTCGGCCTTCTTGATGTCCGTCTCGTCTTCGCTTTCTTCGAACCAGGGAAGCTCGATCAGGAAATCGAGATAGGTGCGGATGACGCCGCTCTCACCGGAAGAGGAGGGGAGCGTCTCGTAGCGCGAGAGCTCATAGAGGGCTTTCTCCTCGATGTGCTTGGGCATTTTGCTCTCGATGATCTTCTTCCGGAGGTTTTCGATCTCCGATTCTTTCTTGGCCTTGTCGCCGAGTTCCTCCTGGATGGCGCGGAGCTTCTCGCGGAGATAGTATTCGCGCTGGTTCTCGTCGATGTTCTTCTTGACGGTGCGGTTGATCTTTTCTTCGATCTCACTCATGTGGCGTTCTTTCTCGATGTCCTGCAAGAGATAGTTCAAGCGTTTTTCGACGCTTGCGGTCGTGAGGTATTTGAACTTGTTGTTCTCGCTTATTTTCAGGTTGCTGGCGAGCTTGTCGACGAGTCTGTCGCTGGAGATGCCCGCTTGGACGGCTTCGATGCTCTGTTTGGGGTTGTTCAGGATGGATTGGGCGTTCTCCATGACCTGCTTGACGACCATCCTGACCAGGGCGATCTCTTCATCCTGGTCTTCGTGTGTGGGGGGACGCGTCTCGAAATTGACGAGGAAATAGGGGTCCTTGTCGGTGAATTCCTTGATTTCGGCCCGGACGATGGGGTCGAATTTCACTTTGAAATTGCCGTTGGGGAGTTTGATCTTGATGCCGATTTTGGCCACGACACCCCATTCGAGGATATCATCTTTTCCGGGGTCCTCGACGTTCGGGTTCTTCTGCACGAGCAAAAGCACATGGCTTTCATGGTTCTTTTCCGCCTCGAGAAGGGCGCTTTTCGAAATGGAGCGTCCGACCTCGGTGCGGACGTCTGTATTCGGGAAAGGCGCCAAGCCTCTGATGGCGATGGCCGGGAGCGTTTCTTTCACTTGTTTTTCCGCATCGAACATGGTTGTTCACCTCTTTTTGTCGCGGACCGCAATCATCCCGAAGGGGCGGTCCGCCTTTCGATTTCTTGTCACATATATTTTACCGCATTTTGCGCTTCTTAGCAATCCAAACACCCTGTGCGGGAAAAAGATGTCGCGGAATCGGCGAAAACGCACGAGCCGTGCGCCCGGAAGAGTAAAACAGTGCGCCCGGAAGGGCGCACCGCGGGGGCTGAGATTCATTTTTCCCGGGGTCTTCGACACTCATTCCGTCTCGTTCGCGCGCGCATCCTTCCAAAAAGGGGTCGCAAAGAGGGTCTTTGCGACCCCGTCGTCAGCGTTGCTTTCTTTTGTCACGGAAGCGGCGGCTTTCTTGGCGCGAGGCGTGGCGTTCTTCATCGCATAGGAGAAACGCGCCCCCTCCAACATCTCGGCGTCGTTGTCGTTGTCGCCGAAAACCATGGTCTCCTCGCGGGAGATACCGTGATGGGCCATGAGGGCCTCGAGGGCCTTGCCCTTGTGGGCGTCTTTTTCCATGATGTCGTAATAGCCCGCCTGGCTCATTGTCACATGGATGCCTTCGAGCGAGTGCGCATGCGCCAAAAATTCGTCCCGTTTCTTGCCTTCGGGTCGGAGGACGAGCATCTTGTGGGCCGTGCCCTTCATGAGGGATTCCGCATCCTTGGCGGGGTTGATTTGCACCAAAGAGGAAGGGTGGGTCTCGTTCCATTGTCGGAAAAAGGCCATCCGGTCGTTCTCGGGTCCGCTCACGCTTTCTCTGTCATAGAGCACGAAGGGCAGTCCTTCGGCGAGGGCGTATTCCACAAGAGCGCGCTTGGGGCCTTCGGGGAGGGGACGTTCCACGAGAATCCTGTCCTTTTCATCCTCGATCAAGGCGCCGTTGTTGAAAATCATGGGGCCTTCGAGCGCGAGACGCTCGATGAAAGGACGAGCGAGGGCGACGGTGCGACCGGTCGCGATCGCGACGCGCACGCCCTTTTCCTTAAGGGTTCCCAAAGCATGGGCGGTCCTGTCGGTGATGTCCTTCTCGGGGGTGAGAAGGGTGTTGTCCAAATCGAACACGGCGAGTCGTATCATGGGGTTTTCACTTCCTCAAAAAACACTTCGCGAAGAAGTGTTTTTCGGCGGGTCTATTCTGTTTCTTCTTCTTTTCCCTCTGTTTGGGATTCTTCCATTTCCAGACTGTCGACGAGGAAATCGATCGTCTTTCTCATGATGACTTCCTGCTCGATCGCGGAGTCGGAGACTTGGCTTCTGACTTGCTCGACATCCATGTTGTGCTGGTCGGCGAGGGCCTTGACCTTCTTGTCGATTTCTTCCTTCGAAACCTCGATTTCTTCCTTCTCGGCGATGGCGTTGATGGTGAGGTTGTAGCGGATGGATTTTTCGGCGTCTTCGCTGAGCTTCTTCTCGAAGGCCTCTTTGTCCATGCCGGTGAGCTGCAGATAGGTGTCGAGGTCGATGCCGTATTGTTGGGCTTGCCGCTTGGTGTTGTCCATCATGCGGTTCTTCTCTTCCTGGATCATCTCGTCGGCGATCTCCATCTCGGCGTTCTTGCTGGCCTCACCCACGGCGAAATCGATGGCCTTGTTCTTGTTGGCTTCTTCCTTTTGTTCTTCCATGGACTTCTTCGTGTCTTCCTTCAAGGCGTCGACCGTCTCGATGCCGTCGCGGTCGAGATCCTTGACGAAATCGTCGTCTAGTTCGGGTACGACCTTTTTCTTGATCTCATGCAGTTTCACCTTGAAAACGGCGTCCTTGCCCGCGAGATGTTCGGCTTGATAGTCCTCGGGGAAGGTGACTTCGATCTCTTTTTCTTCGCCGGCCTTCATGCCGGCCATCTTCTCTTCGAAGCCGGGGATGAAGCTGCCGCTGCCGATTTCGAGTTCGTGGTTCTCGGCTTTGCCGCCTTCGAAGGCCTCGCCGTCGATGAAGCCTTCGAAATCGAAGACGACGGTGTCGCCCTCTTCGACGGTGCCTTCCTCTTTCACGACGAGTTCGGCGTTCTGTTCGCGGAGGCGGTCGAGTTCTTTCTTGAGTTCCTCCTCGTCGATTTCCACTTGCGGTTTCTCATAGGTGAAGCCCTTGTACTGGCCGAGTTCGACCTCGGGGCGGATGGCGACGGTGGCCGTGTAGGTGAAAGGCTTGCCTTGTTCGACCTTGTTCACGTCGAGGTCGATCTTCGGTTGGCTGACGACGGGGAGTTCATGCTCGTTGACGGCGTCGATGTAGGTCTGCTGGATGACATGCTGCAAAGCCTCTTCATAGAGGCCTTCTACGCCTTTGTGTTGTTCATAGACTTTGCGGGTGACCTTGCCTTTGCGGAAACCTTTGATCTCCACGTCGTCCTTGATGCGTTCAAATGCGTAATCGAGTCCTTCCTCGAACTTCTCCGGAGAGACCTCGATTTCGAGTTTCACACGTGATTTTCCCAATTCTTCAATTTTAGCCATGTTTTTCCTCCTAATTTTGACTCCTACCAATTATAACACATGGAGAATGATTGTAAACCGCTCCGCTGAAGATTCGCGTTTCTCAGAAAAAAGGCGCGTTTCGCGCCTTTTCAGATGCTGTGGAGAATGCCGATGAGTTCGCGGCGGTGGATGTTGGCGGTGAAGACATCGTCGGTCTCTTCCGAAAGACGACGCAATGCCTCTTCCAAGGGGAGGAAAACGACCTCCACACCGAGCGAGCGTTCTTCGGGGGTGAGTTGTTGTCGTCCTTGCGGGGCGTTTGCGAGATGCGCTTTGAACATGTGGTGGCTCCAGATGGAATCCGGGAAATACTCCTTCAAAAGGAGCGTCTTTTCGGCGTTTTCGACCTCATAGCCGGTTTCTTCCCTGACTTCCCTCTGCAAAGCCTCCAAAGGCTCTTCGTCCTTTTTCACGCCGCCGCCGGGGAGGACATAGCGGTCCTGCTTCTGGAGATACAGAAGGAGGATTTCGCCGTCTCGGACGATGACGGCGCGGGCGCCTTCGTTTTTCGGGAGTCTTTCAGTGTTGGCGGAATCATGACCTTCTTGACGGATTTCGATAAGCACCCGATCACTCCTTGTCGACATCGATGATGACGGGGATGACGATGGGTCTTCTATCGGTGGTCTTGTACAAATAGCGGCTCACGTCTTCACGGAGTTTTTCTTTGAAGGAACGGAAATCGACGCGGTTTTTGTTCAGTGCGGTGCGGGCCACATCCTCGTAGATTTCTTTCACCTTCTGGATCAAGGGTTCATTTTCTTTCATGTAGACGAAACCACGGCTCACGACTTCGGCCGGTTTCACCATTTTCTTCTGGCGGGTGTCGATATGGCCGATGACGACCATGAGACCGTCTTGCGAGAGGATTTCCCGATCCTTCAACACGACGTCGCCGACATCGCCCTCGAGGATGCCGTCGACGAGGACGTCACCGCTTTTCACCGTGTGCGTGACCCCCTTGCAGTCACCGTTCACGAAACGGAGGACTTCCCCGTTTTCGAGTGTCCGGACTTCTTCTTTGGCGAATCCGAGGTTCTTGGCGATCTGTTTCATGGCGTAGAAATGCCGGTGTTCCCCGACCACGGGCACGAAATACTTGGGCCTGAGGATGTTGTTCAAGAGCTTGATATCCTCGCTCTTGGCGTGGGCGGCGGGGAGAATCTCCTTCGGTATGCGGAGGATGCGTATGTCGTTCCGATAAAGAATATCGAGGGTGCGGGCGGCGATCTTTTCCGTGCCCGGCACGGGCGGGGTCATCATGATGACATGGTCGTTCTCGTCGAGATGGATGAGCCGGTCGAGTTTCCGCACCATCCGCTGCAACATGTAGAAAGGCTCGTGACGGTCTCCCGTGACCAGCACGACGGCATCGGGGAGCTCGTTCTTGTTCTTATCGTCGATGAAACGGAGTTTCAAGAGTTTCTCTTTCGGGATTTTCAACACGCCGAGGTTCACGGCGATATCGACCATCCGTTGGGCTTTCCTTCCGATGATGGCGATCTTCCGGTCATGTTTCAAAGCGATGTCGACGACCTTCTGGATCCGGAAGATGTCCGTCGAGAACGTGCTCACGATGACACGCTCGCCTTTGGCCGCGAAGAAGGCGCGGTTCAGTTCGTGGTCGAGTTCGCGTCCCGTGTGGGAATAGCCGCTTTGTTCGGCGCCGAGGCTCTCCGTCATGAGGGCGAGGACCTTTCTGCGCGCGATGTGGGCGAGGCGTTCGAACGAGGTCGCATACGCCCTGTCGACGTTCTGGTCGAAGGTGTAGTCGGGGCTGTAGACGACGATGCCGTCGGGGGTCTCGAAAGCCATGCCGACGCTCCCCGGGATGGAATGGGTCGTGCGATAGAACGAGACCTTGACGTTTGCGAACGTGAGGACCGTGTCCTTGTCGATTTCGTGGAAGGTGCGTTTCTTGATGTCTTCTTCTTCCATGGCGTCCTTCAAGAGCGCCAAGGTGAAATAGGTGCCATAGACCGGCACGTCGAACTCTTTTAGGAATTTCGGCACGGCGCCGATATGGTCCTCGTGGCCGTGCGAAAGGAAAAGGCCTTGAATGCTCTTCCCTTTGTTTTTCAGATGTTCGTAGTCGGGGAGGATGGCGTCGACGCCGTGGAGCTCGTCGGTGGGGTATTTCAACCCCGCATCCAGGATGAAGAGGTCGCCGTCGATCTCCAGACAGTACATGTTCTTGCCGTCTTCGCCCAGACCCCCGAGTGCATAGAAGTCGATTCGGGCCATGTTTTCGCCTCCCGGGCGATGTGATATGGATGTTCGCGAGTATTATAACACAAAGTCGGTGTACTGCCGAAACGGAGACGGGGTTTTTGTGAACCTTTTCCATATGGGGCGGGCGGTGTTTGTGGTAGACTGGACGTGAGGTGAGTCTCATGGTCGATTATCC
>PWYL01000015.1 GCA_003568315.1 Mollicutes bacterium
GTAGGCGGCGTCGTTGAGCACGTACTCGATGCCCGCGCCCTCCTCGTCGAGCATTTCTTTGAGA
Organism: Mollicutes bacterium; assembly: GCA_003568315.1. Classification (GTDB taxonomy): domain Bacteria; phylum Bacillota_I; class Bacilli_A; order Izemoplasmatales; family Izemoplasmataceae; genus T1SED10-81. Next base: position 65 of record PWYL01000015.1, read on the forward strand.
TGGTCGATGTCCACGGTGCCGTCGCATTCGTCGCCTTCGCAGTTCGATCTCACTTCGACGACCTCGAAGCCCGCGACGGCCGCGCTCGCCGGGTTGGTGCCGTGGGCGGAATCGGGCACGATGATCTTTTTGCGTTTGCAATCGCCTTTCGCTTCATGATAGGCTCTGATGATCATGAGGCCCACATGTTCGCCGTGGGCGCCGGCGAAAGGATTCAAAGAATACGTGTCGAGGCCGCTCACCTCGGCAAGCATCTTCTGTGTCTCGTAATAGATATGTAAAATCCCCTGCACGGTCTCGACGGGCTGGTAGGGATGGAGCGATGTGAAACGGGGATCGGACGAAAGTTCGAGGTTGATCTTCGGATTGTATTTCATGGTGCAGCTTCCCAAGGGATAGAAGCCCTTCTCGATGCCGTGGTTCTTGAAGCTCACGTTGGTGTAGTGGCGGACGACATCGAATTCGCTCACCTCGGGGAGGTCGGCCTCCTCTTCGCGGAGGAGGGTCTCATCCATCTCGTAGTCCTTGATGGGCGATTTCGGGAGGCTGTAGCCTTTGCGGCCTTGTACCGATTTTTCGAATATGAGGTCTCCGTAGTATTTTGCCATTCAGATCGCCCCCAGTATGCGGATGATCTCATCCATCTGTTCTTTGGTGCGTTTTTCCGTCACGGCGAAGGTGACGAGGTTCTTCTTCTCTTCACAAAAACGCCCTTGCGAGAGGGGGCCGAGATAGCCCTTCTCGCGGAGGAGTTGGTTGATCCGTTCGGGATCCAAGGTCGTTCGCAGGGTGAATTCCTTGAAGAAGGGTTTATCGAAGGGGTCCTCGAAGGAGGGGAGTTTCTCCAGCATGCTTTTCAGGTAATGGGCGTGGTTGTAGGAGGTCTTTTGGACTTCCTTGAGGCCCTTCTTGCCCATGAGGGAGAGATAGATCGTCACATGGAGGGCCATGAGGCTCTGGTTCGAACAGATGTTCGATTTGGCCTTCTCCCTCCGGATGTGCTGTTCGCGGGCTTGCAGGGTCAAGACGAACGCCCGTTTGCCGTCGACATCCTCGGTCACACCGCAGATGCGGCCGGGCATCTGGCGCATGAGCTTTTTCGTCGTGGCCATGTAGCCGATGTAGGGACCGCCGTAAGCAAGCGGCACACCGAGGGTCTGGCAATCGCCGACGGCGATGTCGGCGCCCCATTCGGCGGGGGTCTTCAAGTGCGACAAGGTCGAGGGGTCCTGGTTGATGATGAAGAGGGACTTGTTTTCTTTGAGTCTGTCGCCGACGCCTTCGAGGTTCTCGATGACGCCATACACGTTCGGCGTCTGCACGATGAAGGCGGCGGTCTCCGCATCGAGTTTCTTTTCGAGATCGGCCGTGTCCAAGGCGCCTTCCGCCTCATCCACGAGGACGATCTCGATGTCGCGCGGATGCGCATAGGTGCGCAGCACGTTCAAGACATTGGGGTTCGCCGTCTTGGCGACGAGCACCTTCTTCCTTTTCTTTTTCACCGCCATGAACATCGCTTCGGCTGTGGCCGTCGCCCCGTCATACATCGAGGCGTTCGAGACGTCCATCCCGGTGAGCTCGGTGATCATCGTCTGGTATTCGAAGATGTATTGGAGCGTGCCTTGCGAGACTTCGGGCTGATAGGGGGTGTAGGCGGTCATGAACTCCTGTCTCTCGAGGAGATAGGGGATGACGCTCGGGGTGTAGTGGTCATAGGCTCCGGCCCCCATGAAAGGCACGAGCGGCTCGTTTTGGCTAGCGAGGCGCTCGAAATGCTCGCGGAGCTCGATTTCCGAGAAACTCTCGGGAAGGTCGAGGTCGATTCCCTTGAGTGCATCGGGAATCTCCGCGAAGAGGTCGTCCATCGAAGAGACGCCGATTTTTTCGAGCATCTTTTCGATGTCTTTTTCGGTGTGCGGGAGATATTTGTGCATGGCTATCCCCCTATTCTTTGCTCATGTTTTCGTATTCTTCGGCGCTCATGAGCCCTTCGAGTTCGCTTTCGTCCTCGAGTTCGACCTTGACGATCCAGTTCTCGTAAGGGTCCTCGTTCAAGAGTTCGGGGGAGTCCTCGAGAGCTTCGTTCACGGCGTTGACGACACCGCTGACGGGCGCCATGACGTCGCTTGCGGCCTTGACGGACTCGATGGCGGCGAATTCTTCGCCCTTTTCGAGGTCGTCGCTTTCCTCGGGCAGTTCGATGAAGACGATCTCGCCGAGTTGGTCTTGTGCATAATCGGTGATGCCGATGTAGGCGTGGCCGTCCTCGACTTTCACCCATTCATGGGTCTGGGTGTAGCGGAGGTCTTTCGGGGTTTTCATGTTCTCACTATCCTATTCCTGATTTTTCAACTTTTCTTTCTTCTATAGAACATCTTGTTGCGCACGCGGGCTTGCAGCATGCGTTTGCGCACCTTCACGGTGACAATCGTTCCCTTCTTGGCGTTTTTCATGGGAACGATGGCCGTGGCCAGGGGTTTTTCGAGAGTCGGGGAGAGATAGCCCGACAAGGTCCTGCCGATTCTCTCATCCTCGTGATAGACATCATAGCCTTCACGGAGGATGCCCTTGTCCAAGAGTTCGAGACCGACGACCTTGCGTTGCAGTCCCGCTTCTTTCTGTCTTATCAGGACGTCTTGGCCGAGGAAACGCTCTTTGCGCAAATCGACAGCGAAGCCATAGCCCGCTTCCAACGGGGTGATGTCGGCGTCGATCTCGTGGCCATAAAGGGGCAGTCCCGCCTCGAAGCGGAGCGTGTCCCTGCAGCCGAGTCCCGCGGGAAGGAGCTTTTCGTTTTCTGCCAAAAGGCGGGAGAAAAGCATCTTCACATCGTCGTTCTCGCCATAGATCTCGAAGCCGTCCTCTCCCGTGTAGCCGGTGCGGGAGACGAGAAAGCTCTTGTCCGCGATTTCGAATTCGGCGAAGGTGAAGAAACGGATCGCCGAAAGGTCCGTTTCGGTGTATGTTTGCAGGATTTCTTCCGCTTTCGGCCCTTGCAGGGCGATTTCCGCATAGGAATCGGTCTTGTCGATGACGGTGGCATCAAAGTTGTTCTTCTCTTTGATCCATGCGAAGTCCTTGTCCTTGTTCGCGGCGTTCACGACGAGGAGGTAGAACTCGTCGTTCACCTTGTAGACGAGGAGGTCGTCGACCACGCCGCCTTTTTCGTTCGTGAGGAAGCCGTATTGGATTTCTTGGGCCGTCATCGCCCGGACACGGTTCGTGAAGATGTGATCGAGAAGGTCCGTCGCTTCGCTTCCCTGGATGTGGATCTCTCCCATGTGCGAGACGTCGAAGACGCCGGCACGGTTTCGCACGGCGTGGTGTTCTTCCTTGATGGAGGTGTATTGCAAAGGCATCTCGTAGCCCGCGTATTCGACCATGCGGGCGTGCAAACGCACGTGTTCGTCATAAAGCGGGGTCCGTTTCATGGAGGTCATCCTTTCTAGTCGTGGTTGCTTTCAACATCTACTAATTATAGACCATTGTAAGCACTTTCGCAAGCAGTACGGAGCGGGAAATCGTCCCGGCGAAACTCCCCCGATATTGATTAATCCTTCCGATGTGGTAAAATTGAAAAGAAGGCCGCAAACGACCATCCGGGGAGTGAGGACATGAAGAAGGGACAAAAGGACGCGCTCTTTGTCACCGCCATCTATACGATTTTCGGCATCACGTGGATCCTTTTTTCCGATTGGCTGCTTTTCCGCGTGGCGCCCGATATCGACGCTTTCGTCTATTACAGCGTCGTCAAGGGGTTGATGTATGTGGCCATCTCGGCGGCGGTGATCTTTTCCATTCTCATCTATCAGCATCACCGGAACGAAACCCTCACGCTGAGTTTGGAAAAACGCGAAGATAAAGGGAAGAAATTCGCCGAGCTCTTGTCGATGCAAAAACAGCTCCTTTACAACATGATCGACGAATCCCCGCTTCCCGTGATGTTGCATGCGGAAAACAAAGAGGTCGTGCGGCTCTCCAAGCATTTTACCGAACGCACGGGTTATACGAGAAGCGACATCCCCACCATCCGCGCCTGGGTCGAGAAGGCCTTCAACCGCAAACACGACGAGATGTACGAGCACATCGCCAAGACCTACGACATCGAGGAACGGGTGTTCGAAGGAAATTTCACCATTATGACGAAACACCGCCGGAAGCTCACTTGGGACCTCTATTCCGTCTATATCGGCAGGGACGAAAGGGGCCTCAGGGTCATCGCCACCATCGCCATCGACCTCACCGAACAGAAAGAAAGGGAGAAGAGCCTCACGCATCTTTCCTATCACGACGATTTGACCGAACTCTACAACCGCCGCTATTTCAACGAGGTGAGCGAACTCTACAAGAACAAAAAAGGCATGGGCATCCTCCTTGCCGACATCAACGGGCTGAAACTTGTCAACGACGTCTTCGGCCATGAAGAGGGCGACAGGATTCTCATCCGTTTCGCCCGCCTCTTGAAAGACAACCTTCCGAAAGAGAGCGTCATCGCCCGTCTCGGAGGCGACGAGTTCGTCGCCGTGATCCAGCGTTTCAACGTCCAGGACGTGAAGGAGGCCATCCGCGCCATCAAGGAAGAAATCCGCCGGGGCGCGAGCGACATCCCCTTCCTCTCCGCCGCCTTCGGCTACAGCAAAAAGGTTGACAACCACACACTGAAACACGCTTTCCTCTCCGCCGAGAACATGCTCTACAAGGACAAGATCCACGAATACAACCGCCAGACGAAAGGCGTCACCGAGACGCTCCTCGAGAACCTCTACGAACGGACCGACGAGACGCCAAAACATTTGCAGGAACTCAGGTCCTTGGGCACACGGATGGCCGAAAGGCTGGAACTCAACCGGCACGAGAGAGGCGAACTCTTCCGGCTCATCACCCTCCACGACATCGGCAAGATCAGCCTCGACAAGCGCCTTTTCAGTGACGCCGCTTCCGCCGATCCCGAACTCGTGCAGGAATTCACCCGCCATGCGGAAATCGGTTACCGCATCGCGAATGCGCTGCCCAGACTGAAAAACGTCGCCTATGCCATCCTCACCCACCACGAACATGTCGACGGCTCGGGCTATCCTTTCGGCTTGAAGGGCGAGGAGATTCCCCTTTCCGCCCGCATCTTCCGCATCCTCGACGACTACGACGACCTCATGAGCGGAAAAAGCGGCGAAAAGCACAACCAGAAGGAAGCACTCGCGAAACTCATCAGCCATCGCGGCACCTATTACGACGAAAAACTCCTCGACGCGTTCGTCGAGGAGTTGGAAGACTAGTTCTACCAGCAGTCGGGCTCGAACCGACACGGCCTCATCGGCCACCAGATTTTGAGTCTGGCGCGTCTACCCATTCCGCCATGCTGGCTTGTCTACAGACATTATAACAAATATCAGCCAAAAAGGAACATGGTCACGTTCCTTTTTTTTGCGCTTTGTCCTTCTCCGCGCGATAGGCCTCGTTATAGACGCATTTGAAATTGTCGATGACCTTCTCGAGATGGTGCACGGTATAGATGCGGGCCAAGTCGACATCCCTATGGATGATGGCGTCATAAATCCGCTTGTGATGGGCGATGTTTTCGGCGAGGGAGTCTTTCGTCACGATGGCGTATTTCGGGCGGAGCGTCTTTTGCAAGACGTCCCAGATGATGATGTGGACGTTGTGGAGGAAACGGTTGCGCGAGTATTTCGAGACGAGGAGATGGAACTTCTTGTCGAGTTCGAAAAAATCGTCCTCTTCCTCGAGTTCCTCCATGCGGGTGATGATCCGCCCGAGACGCTTCTTCTCCCCGGCGATGACATGTTGGGCGCAAAGCTGCACCGAAAGGGCGTCAAGCGCCCTTCTGACCTCCATGAGTTCGAGATAGTCCGTGTTGTGCAGAAGCGTCGGTGTGAAGACGGAAAGGTAGTTCTCGTTCTTCGGCTGGTTCACATAGGTGCCGCCGCCCTTCCGTTTCGTGACGAGACCGATGGCGGAGAGTTTCTCGATGCCGGCCCGCACGGAGACGCGGCTCACGTTCAGAATCTCGCCGAGCTTCGCTTCCGAGGGCAGACGCTCTCCGGGCTTTTTCTCGCCGCTTATGACGAGTCCTTCGATATAGTCGTAGACCTTTTGGCTTTTCGTCTTGGTCACGGTTCTTCCCCCCTTGTTTCGACGTGGTGGTAGTCCTTTCTTGTGTGTCATTATAGCATATGCGGGGAAGAAAAGGAACAATCTATAATACAACTTTTCGCATTCATGAAAAACGGGCCCTGTGCGGGGCCCGTCAATCAATCCGACTTGTCACCTTTGTCGAACTTGCAGGTGTTGATGCCGAAGACCCGATAGATTCCGCAAAAGGACACCGAGGCCGTGAAACCGAGGATGATGGCCGGCAAGAGCAGCCAGTACCATACACCCTGGAAGATGACCGCGAGGACGATGAGGATGATCGCGAGGATGTAGCGGATGGATTGGTCGACTTTTCCGACATTCCTTTTCATGTGGACACCTCACAACAATATATTTTATGGTTCATGATTCACTTGATCTGGTTGGCGCAAATCAACAACGGGTCATAGACGGGCGAGAAAGGCGGCGCATAGGCAAAGTCCGTCTGGCGGAAGGTCGCGGCGTCCATTTTCGCCCAAAGCGCCACGGCGGCCGCATTCAGCCTTTGGGCGACACCGTCGGCGCCGAAGAGCTGGAAGCCGAGGAGTCTTTTGTCTTTTCGCCGATAGACGATCCGCACCTTGATCTTTTCCACCCCGGGATAATAGCCGGCCCGCGAGGGCGCCTCGATGGTGACGCTTTCGGCCCCGATCCCCGCCGCTTCCGCCTCTTTCAAAGTGATTCCCGTCTTGGCGGCGGTCTTGTCGAAAATCTTCACGACGAAGGATCCGAGGACGCCCGGGAAATGCGCGGCACGCCCCGCGATACGCTCGGCGACAATCCGGCCGGTCTTATTGGCGTGGGTACCGAGGGGGATGTGGACGTCGCGCTCGAGGATCCTATGATATACGCTCGCGACATCCCCCGCCGCAAAGACAGAGGGAAGCGAAGTCTCCATGGCGTCATTCACGCGGATGGCGCCATTCGGCAAACAATCGAGATCGTTTCCTGCCAAGAATCCCGTGTTCGGCTTGACGCCGACCGCCTCGATCACGAAATCCGTTTCCTCTTCGCCCGCGTTTGTCAGGACGAAGAACCGTCCGTCCTTTTCCTCATAGCCCTTGACGACCGATCCTCTCGCGACGTTTCCGCCGTGGCGCTCGATTTCTTTTCTGGCGTCTTTTCCGAAATCGGCGTCGAGTTGCGGAAGGATCTCCGCTTCGCGTTCATGGATCGTCGTCTCGATGCCTCTTCCCCGGAAGGCCTCGGCGAGTTCCACGCCGATGAAACCCCCGCCGACGATGACGGCGCGCTTGGGCTTTTCTTCTTCGAGAAGTCTTTTCAAGCGCCGCATGTCTTCCATGTCGTTGAACGTGAGGACTCTCTTTTTGTCTGTGCCGGGAAGGTCCAGACGGATGCCGTCGGCACCGGTGGCGATGACGAGTCTGTCGTAGGCGTGGGTGGATGTTTTCATGTTGGAAAGGTCTTTGACGGTGATTTCCCTCTTTTTCGCTGCAAGCGCCGTGACCTCGTGATGAAGATGCATGCGGATGTTTTTCTTCGTGAAATCTTCGGGCTTCCGCACATAGAGGGAGGCTTCTTTTTCGATCCCCCCCTTGATGTGATAGGGCATGCCGCAGGCGCTATAGCTCACATCCTTGCTTCGTTCGAAAACGAAGATTTCCGGTTTTTCGTCGAGCCGGCGGAGCTTGCTCGCCGCACTCATGCCGGCGGCGTCGCCACCGATGATGATCACACGCATCTCGATCACCCCTTCGCACACATTATACCATCAAATCGGGGGAGATACACCCGTATCGCCCCCCTTCTCTTAGGCGGAGAGATCCGCGAACTGGTTCGTGTAGAGCTTGAAATAGTTCCCGCGCCGTTCGAGGAGTTCTTCGTGGGTGCCCGCCTCGATGACTTCGCCGTGTTCGAGGACGAGGATCTTGTCGGCGGCCGTCACGGTGGAGAGCCTGGGGGCGATGACGATGGCGGTGCGTCCCGCCATGATCGTCTCGATCGCTTTCTGGAGCCGTTTTTCCGTGGTCGTGTCGACGGAGCTTGTCGCCTCGTCGAGGATGAGGATGGCGGGATCCCGGATCAGGGCCCGCGCGAAGGAGACGAGCTGTTTTTGCCCGACCGAGAGCCTGGAGCCCCCTTCTTGGACCTCGGTGTCATAGCCCTTTTGGAAGGTCGCGATGAAATCGTGGGCGCCGACCATCTTCGCCGCCCGGACGATCTCTTCCTCGGTGGCGTCGAGCTTCCCGTAGCGGATGTTCTCGCGGATGGTGCCGGAAAAGAGCTCCGGCGTCTGCAGCACATAGCCGAGATGCGAATGCAGCCAGCTCAAGGAGCGTTCGCGATAATCCCCGCCGTCCACGAGGATCCTTCCCGAAGAAGGCTCATAGAAACGGCAGACGAGATTGACGATCGTGCTCTTGCCGGCGCCGGTCGATCCGACCAGGGCCACGGTCTCGCCTGCGGCGATGTCGAGACTGAATTCTTTCAACACCTCTTCGCCCTTCGTGTAGCGGAAGGAAACGTTCTCGAAGGTGATGCGGCCCGTGATGCTCGCGAAATTCGCCCGTTTCGGCTCAAGGATGGTGCCGTAGTGTTCTTTCACGCCGGCCGTGTCGTCGATCTCGACTTCTTGGTCGATGAGGCTCACGACCCTCTCGGCGCTCGCTTGCGCCTGCTGGAAATGGGCGAGCACGTTCGCCAGCTGCATCACGGGCTCGAAGAACTGGCTGATATAGCTCAAAAAGACATAGAGCAGACCGACCTGGATGACTTCGTCCCTGACGTCTAGCCCCCCGAAATAGAGGACGAGAGCGGTCGCGATGGAAGCGAGGAAAAGGATTGTGGGGAAATAGAGTCCCGCGAAAAGCGCCGCCCGGACGGAGTGTTTCTTCATGCGGGAGGTGAGGTAGTCGAAATCGGCGTAATTCTTCTCTTCCAACACGAGCGTCTTGGTGGTCTTCGCGCCGAGGATGCCCTCGTTGAAAGCACCCGTGATTTTCGAGTTCTGTTTGCGGATGTCGCGGTAGGCGCGCAGGATCCGTTTGCGGAAGAACATGCTGAGATAGACCAGAAGCGGCATCACGGAAAGCGCGATCAAGGCGAGCTGCCAGTTCAAAATGAGCATCATCGTCGCAAGCCCCACCATCATGAGGCCGCCCCAGGTGATATCGATGAGTCCCCAGGAGAGGATGTCGGAGAGCTGTCTCGTGTCACTCGTCATGCGGGCGACAATCCAGCCCGCCGGGGTACGGTCGTAATAGGAGAAAGGCAACTCCTGCAGTTTTTCGAAGGCTTTCTTGCGGATGATGTGCGCGAGGTGGTTTTGCACTTTCTCCGCGAAATAGATGAATGTGTACACGAGGATGCCCATGACGATCATGAAGACGACATAGACGCCGATGAAGAAGGGCAGGGCGGAAAGGTCGCCGCTGGCGATGATGACATCGATTCCGTAGCGGTTGATGAGGGGGTAGGCGATGTCGGCGACGGCGAGAAGCACGCCGCAGAGGATGACAACAGCCACATAGAGACGCAATGGGCGCATGAAGGAGATGATGCGCTTCCAGGTTCGCTTGTCGAATTCCTTCTTGACGAAGGTCTCTTCCTCAAAATGCTGCATGGTCCTCCCCCCCTTCCTCGATGATTTTGCCGGCCTGTTTCAGGGTTTCGGTCTGTTGACGGTAGAGTTCCGCATAGAGACCCGCTTCCCGGATCAAGCTCTCATGCGTGCCCGAGGCCGCGATGCGGCCGTTTTCGAGCACGATGATCCGGTCGGCCTCCATGGCCGTCTGAATGCGGTGGGTGATGATGAACACCGTGGTGTCTTTCCAGTGTTTCATGAGGGCTTTGCGGATTTGGATGTCGGTCTCGGCATCCACTGCGGAAAGCGAATCGTCGAACACGAGCACGGGCTTCTTCTCGAGAAGCATCCGCGCGATGGCGAGACGCTGTTTCTGGCCGCCCGAAAGCGTGACGCCCCTTTCGCCCACGATGGTGTCGTAGCCGGCCTCGAAATTCTCGATGTCCTCGTGCAGCCTGGCCGTCCGCGCCGCCTCCCGGATGTGCTCGCTGTCGGCGTCACGGTTCATGATGGCGATGTTCTCGCGGACCGTCTTCGAATAGAGGAAGGGCTCTTGGAGGATGACACCGACATGTTTCCGCAGGTGTTTCTTCTTGATGGATTTGATGTCTTTTCCGTCGAAGAGGATCCTTCCCTCGGTGGTCTCCAAAAGGCGCACAAGCAGGTTCATGAGCGTGCTCTTGCCACTTCCTGTGCGGCCGATGACGGCCAAAGTCTCTCCGGGTGCGGCCGCGAAACTGATCTCTTTCAAGAGCGGCTTCGTGTCGTCGGCGAACTGGAAGCCGACGTTCTCGAAGCGGATGTTGCCGGAGATTGCGGGTTTCTCCCCCTTGTCGCGGGTGTGTTCGTCCTCTTCTTCCATGATTTCGTCAATCCGTTCCAAGGCGACTTGCGTCTTGCCGAAGTCGCCGACGATGCGGCCGAGTTGCCGCAAGGGCCAGACGATCATGCCCAAAAGACTCAAAAACGCGATGAATTCTCCCGTGGCGAGGGTTCCCGTCACGACGCTGTAGACGCCGAAGGATGCGGTCAAGGCGTATTGGCCGAAGATGAGGATGTCCGTCGAGCTCCAAAAGAAGGCCATGAGACGCGTGAGCCGCATGGATTCCTCCCGGAAGGAGAGCGATGTCTCAGCGAACTTCTCCATTTCGAAAGGTTCGTTCGCGAAAGCCTTGACGACCCGGTTCGAGGTCACATTCTCCTGCACGGCGCTCGTCATGCGGCTCTCGGCCTCCTCGACCCGCCGGAAGATACGCTTGACATAGACGAAATAGACGATCGCCGCACCGAGGACGACGGGCGTGATGGCAAGCGATACGAAGGTCATGCGCGGATTCATGAAGGACATCTGCACGATGGCGAAGATGACGAGGAAGAAAAGCCGCAGCACATCGACGAGCTGTTCGCCGATGAAACGGCGGTAGGTCTCGACATCCGTGGTCGAACGCTGCAGAAGGTCGCCCGTCTCGGCTTGTGAGTGATAGGAGAATGAGAGGTTCTGCAGATGGTCATATATCCGGTTTCGCATCTTGTAGGCCGTGCGCTCGGTGAAAAGCGCGAAGATCGCCCGCTGCAAGAAGACGAAGACCAGCCGGAAGGCGGCGAAACCGATGAAGACGAGACCGACGAGCAAAAGTTCGCGTTGCACGGTCTCGGCTTGCAGAAAACGTGTGATGAACGCCGGCAGCGCGCTTCTTTTCCCATCGAGCGTGGTGTCGACGACATGCTGGATGAAAAGGGGTGTGAGCGTGCGGAAATACTGCATGGCGAAAAGGATCGCCATCCCTGTGAGATAGAGGTGTGTTTCGCCTTTCATCCATTTCGTGAACTGTCGGAAACGCTTCATGGTGTCGTCATCCTTTATGTGTTTTTCGCCCCGAAAGAATAAAAAACGCCCGCCGACCGTCCAGGAAGGCGCGCGTGAGATAAGCGTGGATCGGGGCTCAAGCATCCATGCTCAAAAGACGTTCGACCCAGAGGGAAAGAATCGGATTTGTCGGGTATATTCATAAGATCCAAGCGTCTGCTTGAACATCGCTCTCACCTCTGGGACAGGAAGCAATCACAAAGCCAAAAAGAGTTTACCATGAAGGGTGAAGAAAGTAAACACACAAACGGAAATTTGTCTTCTCTTCGCGACAACCCTAACAATCCACGACGACGGCGGCTTTGCCTTTTTCTTTGGCCGCATACATCGCCTTGTCGGCCTTTTCCACGATCTTGACGAAATCGCGGTCCGTTTCGGTGATCTCGACAAGGCCGACCGAGGCCGAAAGGTCGATGCGCTCGTCCTCTATTTCGATATCGGAAAACATTGTCGTCAATTTTTCCGCGAAGCGACGGGCCTCATCTTCTTTTGTGTCCGGAAGGACGGCCAAAAATTCGTCGCCGCCCACCCGGTAGAATTCGCGCTTTTTTGTACGCTCTTTTTGCAGCCGACGCGCCACCTCTTTCAATACGTTGTCGCCCGTGATGTGTCCATAGGTGTCGTTGATCTCGCGGAAATCGTCGAGGTCGAGATAGAGCGCATGATGGGTTTTTTCCGCAGCGAGTCTCGGTAGACGCTTGCGGAGGGCTTGCCGGTTCCCTAGTCCCGTCGGGTCGTCCAGATGCGCAAGCCGGAACAGTGTGAGGGTATGGGGCTCGCCATCGTGGATGTGGACGATTTCGCCGACGAGGACGTCCTTTCCTTCTTTTCGGCAGGCTTTTTTCAAGCGGACGAGCAACCAGAGGGGATGTCCGTCTTGTTTCCAGGGGACGAGGAACACCTCGGTGTCCTTGATGGCAAAGACTTTCTCGGCCAAGAACGAGAGATAGGGCGCTTCCCCCAGAATATCCACAAACAAATGGTCGGTCTCGATACGGCCGCGCAGCGCTTCCAAGGGAAGCGTTTCGCCCTCGCGGAGGCCGAAACGCTCGAAATCGCCCTGCAAGGGCAAAAACACCGCGGTATCATCCTGCGTGATAAGGACGAAGCGCAAAAAGGATTGTTCGTCGAGATGCGTTTTGGCGAGCTGCAGCCATTCTTCTCTTCTTTCCGTGTATTTTCGCAAGAGTCATCACTCCCGGAGTGTTCATTCGAACTGGGCGCGATAGAGGCTGTGGTAGAAGCCCTCTTTGGCGAGCAACTCCTCGTGGGTCCCCTCCTCGATGAGGCGGCCCTTGTGGATGACGAGGATCTTGTCGGCGCGCCGGATCGTCTGGAGCCTGTGGGCGATGACGATCGCCGTCCTACCTTCCATGAGGAGTTCCATGCTTTGTTGGATTTTCGCTTCGGTGCGGGTGTCGACGTTGCTTGTCGCTTCGTCGAGGATGAGGAGCGCGGGATTCGAGAGGATGGTCCGGGCGATGCTTATGAGCTGGCGTTCGCCCTGCGAGAAGTTCTGTCCGCCCTCGTGCACTGTGGTGTCATACCCTCGGGGGAGTTTCACGATGAAATCGTGTGCGCCCGAAAGCTTGCTCGCGCGGATGACCTCTTCTTCGGAAGCGTCGAGGTTCCCGTAGTGGATGTTCGCGAAGACGCTGCCCTTGAAGAGGTGGGTGTCCTGCAGCACGATGCCGATCCGCTTCCGGAGTTCGTCTTTTCTTATGTCCTTGATGTCGATGCCGTCGATCGCGATGCGACCGGTCATGATCTCGTAGAAACGGTTCAAGAGCTTGATGGTCGTTGTCTTGCCGCCGCCGGTGGGACCGACGATGGCGATCGTGTCCCCCTCTTGGGCAGCGAAAGTGATGTCTTCGAGGACCTTCACACCCTCCTCATAGGCGAAATCGACGTTCTCGAAGGCGATGTCGCCTTGGAAATCCTCGATCGTGCGGGTGCCATCAAGCGCGTATTCGTCCTCGGCGTCGATCACCTCGAAGACTCTCTCCGCTCCGGCGATGCCCTGCATGAGGGCGTTGAAGAGCTGGGCGAGGTTGGCGATGGGCATGATGAACTGCCGGGCGTATTGGCTCACACCGGCGATTTGGCCGATCGACACGAAAGCCACGCCGAAGGCGATGTGGAAGACGGCGCCGACGGCGATCACGGTGAGGAAGATGACGTTGTTCATGAAATGGACGAAGGGCATGACGATGCCCGCGAAGAACTGCGCCATGAAACCGGCACGTTTCAGTTTGTCGTTCTCGTGACGGAAATCTTCGATGAAGGGCCCTTCCTGGTTGTAGAGCTTGACGGTGGAAAGCCCCGAGATGTTCTCTTCGATGATGCCGTTCAAGGTCGCGAGATGGATTTGTTGTTCTTTGAAGCCCTTGCGGGTCTTCTTCGAGATTTTCAGGGTGAAAAGACCCATGAGGGGGATGAAAAAGAGGACCACGAGGGCCAAAGCCCAGTTCAGATAGAACATGAGGGCGAGAGAACCGAAGATGATGACGGAGCTGTTCAAGACTTCGATGACCATCTGGCCGAGCGAGTTGCTGACCAGTTCGACATCGTTCGAGAGCCGGCTGACGATGTCGCCGGAGCCCTTCTCTTCAAAGAACGAGACGGGCGCCCGCATGAGCTTGTCGAAGGCATCCTTGCGGATCCTCTTGATGACTTTTTGGCTGATTCTCACCATGATGAAACGGGAGAAGAAACGGATGATGCTGTTTGTCGCGGCGAAAAGGAGGATGAGGAAAGCGATGCGGGCCACGCCCTCGAGGTTGAAATCGACGAGAATGTGATCATCGAGCGCCGTGGCGAAAAGGATCGGGATGAAAAGGCTCAAGAGCGTCGCTGTGACAAGTGTCAAAAGAATCGCGAAGATGGCGAACTTGTACGCCCCCATGTAGGAGAGGAGCCTTTTCACGGTCTCGCGGATGTTTTTCGGTTTCGGGGCGATACCGCCCCTTCTGCCGCCGCCACCGCTGGCCTGCTGCAGACGCGGATCGGTGGGGTCGATGGTCTTTTTCAGTTTCTCGGTCAGTTCCCGTTTGGTGAGGATGCGCTTCTCATCAGCCGACATATTCCTCACCTCCCAGGTTCAACTGGCTCCTGGCGATCTCGGCATAGACGGGACTTTTCTCCATGAGCTCCTCGTGGCGGCCGAAGCCGTCCACCGTGCCGTCGTTCGCCAAAACGAGGATGCGATCCATGCGGCGGATTGTGGCGATCTTTTGCGAAATCAAAAGCAAGGTCGGTTCATGGTCCAACCCGTCGATATGGGAGAGGATGCGGCGTTCGCTCTCGGCATCGACCGCGCTCGTCGCATCGTCGAGGATGAGGATGGGCGGTTTCTTGATGAAAGCGCGGGCGATGGAAATCCGCTGCTTCTGGCCGCCGGAGAGGTTCGTTCCCTTCGGCAGGACGAGATGGTTGAACCCTTCGGCCTGTTCGTCGATGAAATGCATGATGAGCGCTTTATCACTCGCGGTGCGGAGTTCTTCTTCGTTCGCATCCTGCTTGCCTTGCAGGATGTTCGTCGCGGGCGAGCCGCTGAAGATGGTGGCGTTTTGGGTGACGAAACCGATCTGGTCGCGAAGTGTCGCGATATCGTATTCGTCGACGGGAATGTCGTCGATGAGGACCTTGCCCTTTTTCACGTCATAAAGCCGCGGAAGAAGCTGCATCAGACTGCTCTTGCCGCTGCCCGTGGAACCGATGATGCCCACCTTCTCGCCTTTGTCGATGGCGAAGGTGACATCGCGGAGGGCGTAGTTCCCATCTTCCCCGTAACCGAAGCTGACATCGCGGAAAGCGATCGCGCCTTCGATTTTCCGTTTGGTGGGCTCCGGGGGATTCACAAGGTCGATTTCCACCCTGAAGACCTCGTTGATCCGCGATGCGCTCACGTTCGCCCTCGAAAGGAAGATCATCACCATCGAGAACATCATGAGCCCGATGAGGATCTGCATGCTGTAGGAATTGAAGGCCATGAGGATGCCGACTTGCGGGATGCCCGCCTCGCTTATGAAATCGCCTTGGCTTATGTAGTAGGCGCCCACGAGGAGGATGAGAGCGACTCCCATGTTGAAGATCATGTTGATCACGGGTTCCGCGAAGGCCATGACGGTCTCCGCGGAGGTGTTCGCTTGGCGGTAGTTCTCGTTCGTGTCTTCGAAACGGCCCTTCTCGTGGGGTTGCGAGACGAAGGATTTCACGACCTGCGGGGCTTTCGCGTTCTCAAGCACGACGTTGTTCAAATCGTCCAAAGCGAGCTGGACCTTCTTGAAACGGGGATAGGCTTTCACCATCAGGATGAGGACGGAGAGCACGAGCAAAGGGATCGTGATATAGAACACCTGGCTCAAAAGCAGACTCGTCCTGAGCGCCAGCACAAGTCCCATGACGATCATGAGCGGGGCTCTGACGACAATCCTGAAAAGCATCGTGAAGAGCATCTGTACGCGCATGACGTCGTTCGTGGCGTTGGTGATGAGCCGGCTCGTCTTGAAATCGTCGATGTTCTTGAACGAGAGTTCCTGCACTTTGCGGAAAAAGTCCAGCCTGAGCTCCGCCGTGGCGTATTGCGCGATATATTGCGAGGTATAGGTGTTGACGATGCCGGAGAGGATGCCGAAGAGCGCGAGGCCGACCATGACGAGGCTCACGCGCAGCACCGTGTCGAAATCGCCGGCGGGCAAAGCGACATCGATGATGTCAATCATCAAAAAGGGTATGTAGAAGCCCACGAACACCTGGACGAACATCGTCAGGACCGCAAACGCGACATACCCCTTGTAGGGGGTCACATAACGCAAGAGCTTGAAAATGTCTGTCATGTCATTCTTCCTTTATGCCTTTTTCCAACAACTCCACATAGAACAGGAAGTCCTCGTAGGACTCTTCATACGCGGCGTCTCCGTGATAGGCCTTGTAGACGAGTTGCATCTTCACATGGGACAAAAGCCGGAAAATCTTGAAAATGTCCTTTTCATAAGGTCCTTTGATTTTCGAAGTGTCGAGGCGGTCGAGGAGTTGGAGATAGAAGGGTCCGTGCCGTTTTTGGAAAAAATCCACCCCGATGCCGATGGAAAGGTTCTCCTCGAAGAACTTGCGCATGAGCTTGTAATAGTCCGACTCGCCCAGATGTGCGTAGTCTTTGGCAAAGGATTCCTTGAAAAACTCGAAGAATTCGGTACGTCCCTGTTTCTCCTCGAGCATGCGCAACGTGTGCTTCTCGTATTCCTGGGTGGCAAGGGCGAAGATGTGCTGGTAGAGGTCCTCGAGATGTTCGAAATACTGATAGAAGCTTCCCCGGGGAATCTTTGCCTCTTTGACGATGTCGGAGATTGTCACCTGTTTGAAGGGGCGGGTGAGAAAGACCTTGCGGGCCGCATCCTCGATGCGGCGGCGTTTCTTGTCGGGCAGTTCCAGAAATGTTTTTTTGGGCATGATGCATCACCTTCCATGGCAAATTGCGACAGATTGTCACGGGAACGTTCAAAAATAAAACCTACGGCAGCGTAGGTTTTATCGTGGTCACTTACGCAATGTCCCGTCCGTTCTGTGGACAAGGTATTCAAGCCCTTCCTTGTCCGCGAACTCGATCGCGTCCTTCTGGTAAGGGAACACGCGGTAGGCTTTCTCGGCGCCTTCCTTGATCACCTGCCAGCCGTCGGGATGCTTCTTGATGTGATAGACTTCCTTTTCCGGTTCTTCTTCCTTCTTCTCTTCAGCTACGGGCGCTTTTTCCTCCTCGAGTTCGTCCAACTCCTTCTCGACGTCCTCGAGACGGACCTCCTGCATTTCTTTCTCTTGTGGGGCTTCGGGCTGCTTTTGCGGTTCTTCCTTCTTTTTCTTCTCAAGTCCGAACAATCTCTTCAAGAATCCCATGACATCGCTCCCTTTCTAATTTTGTTCAATGAACACAGGCCGACGGTCGTCAAAGCCCTCTCGTGAGGGGTTTTCTTCCGTCCTTCCTGTGCTAATGATATCACAGGGGTGTGAAAAAGGCAATTTGAATGGCACCACAAAGTGCAATTACCGCTTATTTCAAAAGACGGTCGTTATTTGTTCGTCCACTTACCGTCATTTGTTGGCGAACATATTGATGATTTCGCCGATACGCATGGGTTTGTGGAAATAGTATCCTTGGGCATACTGGATGCCGAATCGTTTGACGACCTCGTAGTCGCGTTCCTTCTCGACGCCTTCGACGATGACCTCGAGCTGGAAGTTCTCGGCGAGTTTCACGATGGATTCGAGGAGAGAACGGTTCCTTTTTTTGCGGGCGATGTCGTGGATGAAGACCTTGTCGACCTTGATGCGGTCCAAGATGTTTTGCGAAAGCCGTACCAAGGAGGAATAGCCGGTGCCGAAATCGTCGATCGCCACCTTGAATCCTTGGGCGCGCAGACGTTCGATGAAACGGGCTTCGGCCTCCATTCCCCGGGGATCCGTGGTCTCGGTGAACTCGATCACGATCGCGGCAGGGTCGATGTCATGTTTCGCCGTCTCTTCGGTGAGGAAATCGATGAAGGAAGGATTGTGGATCTCTTTCACCGAGATGTTCAAAGAGAGGAACTCGAAGGGCACATCGGCGCTCTTGAATTTTTTGAAGGCTTCGAGCGAGCGCTTGACGACATAGCGGTCGATCTCTTCGATCATGTTGTAGCGTTCGGCATAGCCGATGATGTCCAGGGGAAAATGCAGACGGTGCTTGTCATGGATGCGGATCAAGGATTCGAGTCCCTTCAGCTTCTTCTCGGTGACGCTCACGATGGGCTGGAACTCGAGATAGAACCGTTCTTTCTTGAGCGCGTCCTTGATGATGCGGAAAAGCTCGAAAGATTCCTTGCTCTGTCTTTTCAAACGGTTGGTATAGCTTGCGAGCTGGTCCTTTCCGAGGCTCTTGGCCTCTTGCAGGGCGAGCTCGCTCCTGAACAGGCTGCTGTGATAACGGGGTTTTTCCGGCGGAATGTCGTAGCGACCCACAGAGACGGTGACCTTGATTTCGTGGCCCTCGATCTCGAAAGGCGCTTTCGCCGTTTTGAGGAGTTCTTTCCCGAAACGGTCTTCATCGTTTTCGGGGGTCGGATGCACGATGAGGAAACGGTCGGAATGGATGCGATAGACTCGCCCGAAGGGCTCGGAAAGCTCTTTCAGCCTGTCGGCGAAGGTTTTCAGAAGTCGGTTGGCGATGTGGTGGCCGAAAAGGTCGTTGTAGTTCTTGAAGTTGTCGATGTCGATGTAGTAGAACGACACATCGGCGTCGATCTCCGCCAAAACGTCCGAGAAACGCTGTTCGAGGAAGATGCTCCGCTTGAGACCCGTCAGTTCGTCCTCGTAGAGGAGACGGCGGTAGTTTTGTAGCGTTCTGTTGCGGAGGAACATGATGCCGACATGCAAAAGGAGCGCCGCAATCAAGACTCCGATGACGGTCCAGAGCACGGTGTTCGAAAGAATTGTCGGAAGTGTGGGGGAAAAGGTCATGGGGCGCACTCCTTTCGGGCGGTTCTCAAACGAGGAAGTTGTCGGGGTCGGGGAATGTCTTCTTGCCCCGGTTCAGTTGGCGCAAAGCATCGAAATCCTCTTTTTCGAGTTCGAAGTCGAAAACGTTGAGATTCTCTTCAATCCGCGAAGGGGTCACGGATTTCGGAAGGGGGACGATCTCGTTTTCGACAAGAAAGCGAAGCGCCGTCTGTGCGGGTGTCTTATTGTGTTTTTCGGCGGTTTTTCCGAGGGTCTCGTCGGAAAGCAGGGTCTTGACATCCTTGCTCAAGAGGGGAGCATAGGCCTCGAGGTGGATGCCGTTGGCCATGCAGAAGTCTTGCAGCTTCTTGTTCTGCAGATAGAGATGCGTCTCCACCTGGTTCACCTGCGGCACGATTTCCGCGTCTTCCAAGAGATGTTCGAGATGGTGGAACGAGAAATTGCTGACGCCGATCGAACGGACGGCCCCTTCGAAATAGAGGTCTTCGAGCGCCCGCCAGGATCTCTTGTTTTCGTCATGGTCACCCGGCCAATGGATGAGATAGAGGTCGAGATAATCGAGACCGAGTCTTTTTAATGAGGCGTGGAAGGCCCGTTTCGCCGACATGTAGCCAAGATCCGCCTTCCAGAGTTTCGTGGTGACGAAGATGTCCTCGCGAGGGATGCCGGCGTCGCGGATAGCGCGCCCGACCGCCTCTTCGTTTCCGTAAGCGGCGGCCGTGTCGATGAGACGGTATCCACTCTTCAAAGCGTGCAAGACGGCCTTGTAGGCGCCCTCGCCTTCGCTGCGAAACGTGCCGAGGCCGAGGGCGGGAATCTCCACATTGTTGTTCAAGACGAGCTTTTTCATAGAATTCAATCAACCTTTCTTCTCGATAGTGTATTCGAAGCCGGCGAACGCGCCTTCCGCTTGGAAAACGATCCGGCGGCCGTGTTCCAAAGTGACATGCGCTCTTGCGGAAAGTGTCTCTTCCACATCGCGGCGCATGCGGGCGTTTTTCCCGGGGCCGACAAGGACGGTCGCCTCGTCATGGCGCACTTCCACGATGAGACGACACCGGCGCTTCTTCAGGATGAACCGGACATGGTCCTCTTCTTCGGTGATGTCCAAAGAGCTCATGTTGTGGGTCGAAAAGAGGTGGGTGCGGCCGGCGTGGTGGAAATGGGTGAAAAACCCGAAGATGCGGAAACCCTTGAAAAGGACGAGACCTCCGGCCATGCTCAAAGCGGTCCCTTTTTCGGCGAACGTGTTCGTCTGCAGCCAGAACCATGCAAACGGGAAACTCTTCCCGTAGGTCTTTTCCATGTAGCTCGCCGCGGAAAACGGAATCTTTTCCCCCGCGGTCTCCATCTCGCCTTGCACAGTCGCCGCGAGATAGACGACCTCCTGGAAACACTCCAAAGGCAGATGACGGAAGAAGCCCATGGAGCTTCTCTTTCCCGCATCCGTCGTCACCGCGATTTCGCCGTCGAGGCGGAAGTCCGGCAACCGGATGGCGATATGCTCGAAAGAGAGCGAACTTTCCCCGACATGGAGTGTCTTGTCCCGGAAGGAAAAACTCTCTACCGGGTAGCGATAATAGCGGTTCTCTCCCTTGTTGCCGTCGAAGACCTGGATGAAGGCATGCGGATCGTCCTCATATAGGCTTACGGCCAGGATGAAAGCGAGATTGATGCTTTTCTTCGGTTCGAGAACGCGAACATACCAGCCCTCGAAGACGTTCTTCTTCTTGAAAAGACGGCGGCGGAACTTGGCGGAAATCTTCAACGTTCCGCCCACCGACGCCGCAGCTTCGAGACGAGTCTCTTCATGGAGCCTGTGAAGAAAAAAACGTCGAAAACGAGCATGTGGAAGGGAATCAGGACATAAGCGAGCGGATGGTGTTTCGTGAAGGGCCTCGTCACAAGCCAGAAGCCGACATGGACGAGCACGAGGAGAAACAGGTTCACAAAGTGGAAATTGAAGACTATGCCGAAATAGAAGGCATTGAGGGCGAGAAGATAGAGCGACATCCGTAGGATTCCGCTCCGGGAGGCCCGGTTGGAGAAATGGAAGAGCCAGTTTTTGATATAGTCACGGAAGAGGGGGAAGGTCTCCACCTTCTCCACGGCATCATCGTTCCGGATATGTACGATGTTGACGTTCCTTTTCAAGACGTCCTCCTCGAAAGAGACGACGTCCGAATAGATCTTGTTGCCGCAGCCGATGAGTTCATAGGTCTGGCGTTTCACGGCGAAGAAAGAGATGTTGATGCGGTCGCTTGTCAAGTTCACATCCCGGAAAAAGTCGAAGAACAGCTTGCAGCCGTCCTTCGCGGATTTTCTCTCATATGTCGCTTTCAAGGTGATGAGCTGGTGTTCGACGAGATTGTTCGCCATGTGGCCAAGCACCTTTTGGCTCTCGAGGGAGAGGTCGGCGTCGAGAAATAGGAGGAAAGGCATGGAAGCATGCTTGACGCCTTCGTTGTAGGCCGCGGTCAAGAGTGTGATCTTGGGCACGGGATCGTCGGGATCGACATAGTGGTTGACCTCGATGATGTTGGCGCCTTCGTAGAACTCCTGGTCGATGGTCGCGTTCACATTGACAAAGATGAACTCGTGGGGCGAGTTCTCGGCAATCTCGAAGAGTCTGTCGATTTTGACATGGAGTTTGGTCACGGCGACAATCACCGAGAAACGATGATCATTCTTGTAATAGATGAGCGGTTGTCGCTTGTATCTCGTCGCATGATCGATGAGAACGAGAAGCGCCAGGACGAACACCGAGAAGACAAAGACCATGGACATCCTCCTTCCTCAGTCGTATTATACAACAGAGGTCAAGCAAGCGCAATGCCATAGAACAAGCGCCCCCGGTATGATTTCCGGAGGCGCTTCGATCATTGGTCCTTGTATTGGAGCTTGTACAGATAGTAGTAATGTCCCCGTTGCCGCAAAAGCTCCTGGTGGTCGCCTTGTTCGATGATCTCGCCTTTCTCCATCACGATGATCCTGTCGACATGCTGGATGGTGGAGAGCCTGTGGGCGACGATGAGCATCGTGCCGATGTTCATCATCTTCTTCAAGGATTCCTGGATGATCTCCTCGGTTTCGGTGTCGATGTTCGCGGTCGCCTCGTCAAGGATCATGATGCGGGGTTTGTGGACGAGGGTGCGGGCGAAACTGACAAGCTGTCTTTGTCCGGCCGAGAAGTTGTTGCCGCGTTCGCGGACGCGTTCGTGATACGTCTTCGGGAGTTTCTCGATGAAGCGGTCCGCATCGACGTAGTGGCTGGCCTCCTTGACCTCTTCTTCCGTGATGTTCTCATCCCGGAGGGTGATGTTCGAGGTGATGGTGCCGCTGAACATGAACACATCCTGCAACATGACGCCGATGAAGCTTCTGAGGTTGCTGATCTTGATCTTGCGGATGTCGATGCCGTCAAGCAGGATCTGTCCGTGGTCGATGTCGTAATCGCGGGTGAGGAGGCGGAGGATCGTCGTCTTGCCGGCCCCTGTCGCACCGACGAAAGCGATGGCCTCTTTGGCGTTCACTTTGAAACTGACGTCTTTCAGAACCCATTCGTCCTCGGTGTAGGCGAACCAGACGTTCTTGAACTCGATCGCGCCCTTGATGTCGGAGAGTTCGATGGCGTCATCCGCATCGAGCACGGTGGGCTCCTCGTCCAATATGGCGAAGATCCGCTCCGAGGAAGCGAACGCCTCCTGGATGACGTTGAATTGTTCGGCGAGCTGCTGGATGGGCTCGAAGAAACGCCGCAGATAGTTGTAGAAGGCGACGAGCGTTCCCGCGGTGAGGGTGCCGGCGATGACCTGCATGCCGCCGAAATAGAAGATGACGATGGTCGCGACCATGAAGAGCATGTACATGGTGGGACGGTAGACGGCAAACACGAGGAGTTGGCGGAGTTCGCTCTCTTTCAGTGCGGTGTTGTTCTCGTCGAATTCGCGGTGCTTGTCTTTCTCCTTGTTGAAAATCTGCACGATCTTCATGCCGGAGAGGTGCTCCGAGAGGAAACCGTTCACCCGCGAGGTGTTCACCCGCACCGCCCGGTAGGCCTTACGCGCGAATTTCCGAAAGAGGAAACTGAAAAAGACAATGAACGGCATGACGATCATCGTGAGGGAGGCAAGCCGCCAGTTGAGGATGAACATCGCCCCGGCGATACCCAGAATCATGAAGAGGTTTCGGAAGACGTTCACCAATACGTCGGTGTACATCTCGTTCAGTTTGTTGGTGTCGTTCGCGACCCGGGTGACGAGTTTTCCGGTGGGAATCTTGGTGAAATACTCGATGTCTTGTCTTTCGACATGCGTGAAAGCCTCTTCCCGCATGTTGTAGATGATGGATTGGCCCGCCTTCTGCAAGATCATGGTCTGGGCGTACTCGAGGACGGCGCCGAAAACGATCGAGAGCGCGAAGACGACAAGCACGATAGCGAGGGTGGGGGCGACACCGAAATAACGCTCGATGGTGAGGGTGTCACCCGTGATGATGTTGATGCTCTCGCCGATGAGGAAGGGCTCCATGAGTTGGAACAACACGGCGAAAATCATGAGGATGAAGGTGAGGACGAAAGCGGGGATGAAAGGTTTCGCATAGGAAAGCAGCCGCTTGAGGATGGTCTTGTCGGAATAGCTGTATTGTCTTTGGTCAGTGTCTATATCGTACATCTAGGCCGCCTCCATTTCGTCTTCGAGTCGTTGCTTCTCGACAAGATCACGGTAGAAGTCGCAACGCTCGTAGAGTTCTTCATGGGTGCCGACATCGAGGACTTCGCCCTCGTCGAGCACGACGATCTTGTCGGCGCCCTTCACCGTGGAGACACGGTGGGCGATGATGATGGTCGTCTTGCCCTTGCGGATCTTGCGCAGGTTTTTCAATATCTTCTCTTCGGTGCTCGTGTCGACCGCGCTCACCGAGTCGTCGAGAATCAATATCGGAGGATTCTTCGCGAGCGCCCGGGCGATGGAGACACGCTGTTTCTGGCCCCCGGATAGTGTCACGCCGCGTTCGCCGATGATGGTCTCATAGCCGTGTTTGAATTCGGCGATGTTGTCATGGACGTCCGAGAGTTCGGCGACTCTCTGGATCTTTTCCATGTGTGCTTCTTCGGGATCGATGCCCAAGGCGATGTTGTTCTTGATGGTGTCACTGAAGAGGAAACCGTCCTGGGGCACATAGCCGATGTCTTCTCGGACCTTTTTGATGGGCAGTTTCATGATGTCCTCGCCGTCGAGCTTCAGTTGGTTTTCCTCCAGATTGTAGAGCCTTAGGAGCAAATCGACGATGGAGGTCTTCCCGCTTCCCGTGCGGCCGAGGATGCCGACCATCTCGCCGGGTTCCACCTTGAAGGATATGTCCTTCAGCGCGTAGAGTTCGTCCTCCTCGTCGGGATATTTGAAGTGGAGACGGTTGAACTCGATGCCGCCTTTCAATCCGTCGATCTCTTCGACATCGTCGGCGTCCTTGACGTCGATGGGCTCGTCGAGAAACTCCTCGATCCGGTCCAAAGAAGCTTTACCGCGGCTGCGGACATTGATGATCATCGCGATGGCTATCATCGGCCAGACGAGCATGCCGAAATAGGAGACGAAGGCGACGAGATTCCCGATGGTGAAGGGGTCTTCCGTTCCCGCCGTATCGGCCATGAGGGCGGAGCCGAAAGCGATGATGAGCACAAAGGAGAGGCTGACCACGGCACGTACCGAGGCACGCATGAACATCATCATGCGCACAAAGCGGATGTTCTTCTCCTTGGCGTTCTTGTTGCGTTTGAGGAAATGACGGATTTCGAGTTCCTCTTTGACGAAAGCTTTGATGACGCTGATGCCGGAAAAACTCTCCTGCACGACGTCGCTCAAGTCCTCGAAAGCTTTCTGTGCGTCACGGAATCGTTTGCGCATCTTGTTGCCGACGACTATGCCGATGATGGCGATCATGAGGGAGGGGAGGACGAGGATGAGGGTCATCCGGACATCGAGCATGAGCATCCGGATCAAAACGAGAATGCCCAGGAAGATCGCGTCCACGAACATGATCATGCCCGGGCCGATCGCTCTTCGCACAGCTTCGACGTCGTTTATGAATATGGCCATCAGACCGCCGACCTTCTTCTCCGAGTAGAAACGGTTCGAAAGCAGAAGGGCGTGTTGGAACATGTCGTCCCGGAGTTCATAGGTCAAACGGCGCGATCCGCCCATGATGCCGATCCGCCAGGTGAACCGGCCGAGCACGATCAAGACACTGATGATGACAAGCGTCAGCACGATGCTCCGGACGG
The DNA here is from genome assembly GCA_003568315.1 of Mollicutes bacterium. Classification (GTDB taxonomy): domain Bacteria; phylum Bacillota_I; class Bacilli_A; order Izemoplasmatales; family Izemoplasmataceae; genus T1SED10-81. The sequence continues at coordinate 25,397 of PWYL01000015.1, forward strand.
CCTCTTGGGCGTCGATCTCGTCGATCCTGCCGGCACGATAGGCCTCCAACTGGTCGACGAGATCGCCGATCAGCATCGGTACCTCGAGCTGGGCGAGGTCGACGACCAAAAGGGCGATGATGCCGATGAGGAAGAGATGGAAGAATTTCAGATAGTAACGGTTGATGGATTTTGAGAATATCATGTTGTCACCTTCCCGATCTTGTCGAATAGACGGATGAGTGTCTCGAGTTCGCTTGCGTCCAAGGACGCGAAAATCTTCTCGAGGGCTCTGTCGCTTTCCAAGATGTTCGTCTTGGCGAGGAGTTTGCCCCGTTTCGTCAGGGTGATGTTGAAGACGCGGGCGTCATTCTCACACCGCTTCTTCTCGATGAGACCGCCTTCTTCGAAACGTCGGACGACTTCCGTCACGGTCGGTTTCGAGAGGTGGAAGAATTCGGCGAGTTCCGTCATCGTGACGGAGTCTTGCTCGTCGATTTTGCGCAGATATTTGAACTGCCGGTCGCTGATGCCTTGGAGTTCGAGTTCCTCATACACTTCGCGGCAACTTTGGAAATACATCTTCAAGAACTGGTTGAAGGATTTCCGGACGCGTTCTTTGTCCATGGTGACCCTCCCGGGATATTTAGTTAGTTAGTTTTTACCTAACCATTATAGCGGAGAATGCGCAGATGTCAATAGCCCAAAAGAAAAGGCTGTGATTTTTTCATCACAGCCTTGGCATCAACGGAACTTCCTCTTTATGACAAAGCCCGTGAGCACCCCGAGTGCGAGACCGCCAACGGCTATCGGCACCGGAATGTTGTTCTCTTTGTCTTCGTGGGGCTCACTGACGCGGATGGTGAGTTCGCGTGTCTCGTTCTCTCCCGCTTCGTTGCGCAACTCGACGATGTAGCTGTAGTCTCCGGGCGTGTCCTTGTTGTCACTGTAATCCTCTTCGAGCACCTTCATCTCCACGGGCTCGAAGTCGTCGCCGGAACGGTTCCGCAAGTGGGCGAGAATATCCTCTTCGGAAAGACTCGCGCCCGTTGTCACGACAATCTCGTCGCTGAAGCCGAATTCGGGCGGGACATCGTCGATGATCTCGATCACGACTTTGTGTGTGGCTTTGTTCAAAGCGGCGTCTTTGACGGCGAAGACAATCTCGTAGACGCCCACTTCACCCTCGTCCACGGTGTTTGTCTCGATGAAGATGTCGTCCGTGGTCAACGTGTCATGGTTGTCGCTCACGGCGAGTTCTTCCCGCAAGGCATCGACATCCAGACTCTCCGTGTAGGATATCCGCATGTGCGCCATACCGCCGATGACGGGCGGAACATCATCGATGACAATCACGGAAACCTCCCTTTCCGCTTGATTGCCGGAGGCGTCTTCCGTGTAAAGGTGCATCGTGTGCTCACCCGCGATGTACAAGAAATCCTCGATATCCGCCGATGTCGTGATTTCCATGTCCGCGGTCGGTGTGTGATTGTCTTCGGGAGTGAAAAGTGAAAGGATCTCTTCCAAAGATGACGGATCGGAAAGGAGGATCTCGATCGCTTCTGGGCCTTCGATGACGGGCGGTGTGACATCGACGATATCGATCGTGAAGAGTTTCTCCGTCTCGTTTTCGCTTTCGTCGGTCACCCTGATTTCGACTTCCTTCGCGCCGAGGACATCCTTTTTGGCACTGTAATCATCCGTGATGATTTCATAGTCCGTGATGATTCCGTCATGGTCGTCGTAAAAATGGAAATGCTCCTCGATGATCGTTTCCAGCGAGGGCGTTTCGTCCACATCGACGACAATTTCGCTCGGTCCCTCGATTTTTGGCGGAATCTCGTCTTTGACGATAATCGTGAGGTCGAAATAGGCCGTGTTGCCCGAACTGTCCGACACCTCGAGACGGACCGGGTATTCTCCGACCGCATCCTCGTTGCCGGTGTAGGCGTCTTCGGCGATGACGATCTCATCGCTCAGATCACCGTCGATCTCGTCATAGGCCGTGATATGTTCAGCGACGATGTCCTCGATCGGCGTCGCCTCCTCATAGCTCATGACGAAGAGACCGCTTCCCGAAAATTCGGGATCAGACGGATAGACGGCCTCGTAAGGCGCATAAGATGTCGCCGTTTCGCCTTCTTCCAACTGCAGTTCAATCTCATCGGCTCCGTGATGACTGTAGTATTGTGCGGCATAATCCTCGCTGACCTCGATCTGGATGGCCTCACTTGTGGGCGTGAACGTGCAAGCGATGCGGTCATCATCGAGTTCAAGACAGACATCCGGATCGCTGACATTTTCGTCAATATGGATCGTGCCGTCTTTGGATGCGATCCGGATGTCGTTTTGGTAGACGGCGATCATCGAGAACGTGTACGGTGTTCCCGCTTCCACGGCGAGAGGACTCGTCGTGCGGAAGCTGTCGGTCTCCCGGTCGGTTTCGACAATGGCGGGATTGAGGATGTTTTTCCCACCCGGCACCGAATCTTCGCCATGCAGGCCTCTCCCGAAAGAACAGACGAGAAAGGTCAAAGACAAGACCAGGATTTTTTTCATATCATCACCTCACCCGCATGATATGCAAAGCGGCGGCGGTTTTCTTCCCAAAAAGGTGGATTGTGTGAAAAAAAAGCCCCTTTCCGGGGCTTTTGCGAGGTTCAAGACCGCTTTTTCGGCGGAGGTCCGAAGTACTGATAGAGACGCGTCTTGATCGGACCGTTGAAGAGCACCCGGGTTCGCGAGGCTTTTTTCTGGAAGAGTCCTTCGACATTCGCTACGGGAGTGAGGATGTAGAACGAGGCGTCTTTCTCGCGGCGGATGATCCTTCCCAGATCCTTGTAGATCCTTTGGAGATTCCCCTCCTGCATGAGTCTTTCGCCATAGGGGGGATTCGTGATGACGACGGGATGGGAATCCTCGAATGACATGTCGCAGAAATCCGCTGTGTTGAAAACGATGTCGGCGGCGACGCCGGCTTTTTCCGCATTTCTCCCGGCTGTCTTTACCATGTCGGCATCGATATCGCTTGCCCTGATCGGGGCGATAAGACCGTGACGGATACCTTCGTAAGCCCGTCGCTTCTCTTGTTTGAAAAGGGACTCGTCAAAGAAGGGGAAAGCTTCGAAATCGAAGCCGCGGTCAAGACCCGGAGGGATGTTCCTGGCGATCCGGGCCGCTTCGATCGGAAAGGTCCCCGACCCCGTGAAAGGGTCGTAGAGTGTTCGTGTGTGATCATAGAAGCTCAAGAGCACGATCGCCGCCGCGAGGGTCTCCTTGATGGGGGCATCGCCGGTGCTTTCCCGATAACCCCGCTTGTGCAAGGGTTCACCGCTCGTGTCAAGCCAGACCTCGATTCCATCCTTTTCGATCGAAATGAGGATCCGATAGGGCTCAGCCGTCTCGGGAAAGACGGCGTCGGGCGACTTCGATTTGAGGTTTTCCAGAATCGCTTTCTTGCCAACGGATTGGATATCGCGTAAACTGAATAGTGTGGATTTCACGCTTTTCGCGTTCACGATGAACTTCCCCTCTGTGCGGAAAAAGCGTTCCAGGGGGAGTTTTTCGAGGAAAGCGAACAGTTCGTCGAAAGAGCGCACTTCACCGCGCCCGAGCACGATATGGACCCTCTCCGCCGTGCGCAGATGGAGGTTCGTCCGCATCATGCCCCTTTGGTCGGTGTCGAAATACACTCTCCCGTTCTTCGTCTCCTTGATGGAAACATCCAACGTTTCCAATTCCCTCCGGCAAACGGCTTCGATACCGAAAGCGGTCGTCGCGACACATTCCATGGCCATCTTCCTTTCTTACTTTATCGTTATGTGCGAAAATAGATAAAAATCCAATAAAACGACCGTTTCACTTGTTGTATGGGTGTAAGCGGCCTTCCCCGGGGTGAAACCATGACCGACAAGCGACTCGACAAACTCGTCCGGGCCTTCGAGAAGGGTGACGAAAGCGCCTTTGACGCCCTCTACGAAGCCACAAGCACGGATGTCTACTACACGATACTCATGGTGCTGAAGGACCCGTCTTTGAGCGAGGACATCATGCAGGACACCTACATGAAAATGATCGAGTCCTTGCCCAAATATCAAGCAAAAGGCGAGTTCCGCGCCTGGATCAAGACGATCGCGAAACGCCGGGCACTGAACGTCTACAACGAACGGAAAAGAGAAGGGCCGAGTGATGCCGATGAAGGCCCCCTTTCCCTCCTTTCGAGCGAAGACGCTTCCGAGAAGCGGTTCTATCTCGAAGAGCTCATGCGCATCCTCGACGAAGAGGAAAAGGAGATCGTCATCCGTCACGCGGTGCTCGGCGAAAAACACAAGACGATCGCCAAAACGATCAACAGACCCCTGGGAACGGTACTTTGGAAATATCAAAACGCCCTCAAGAAACTGAGGCGGGAAGGAGGTGCTCCCGATGAGGAATAGGAAATGGAAGAAATGGATCCGATCCGCCGCCCGTCATGATGTACCCGATGTGAAGGAGGAGATCAAGTCCTCCGACGTCTATCAAAATCACATCACGCGAGCTCTGAACAGAAAGCCCGCAAGAAGCGAAAAGACTTTCGCCCTGCGTTATGTCTATGCCGGAGCCGCCGCCATGGTCGTCCTTCTGCTCGCGCTTTTTCTGCCTTTCACAGAAGATTCTCCGACAAGCGTCTATCTCGACATCAACCCCGGCATCCGCCTCGATCTGGACGAAGAGGACACCGTCACGGAGCTTTTGGCCACAAATCCCGATGGTGAAGATTTTCTCGTGTTTCTCGACGACCTCCGGGGAAAGCCCTTCGACGACGCGATTGACGCGCTTGTCGACGCAGCGATAGAACAGGGTCATCTCTCCGATGAGGCCCCTTACATCGTCTATGACGTCCGCGGTCCTTCCGAAGAACATAGGGAGCGAATCCTGCACCGACTCGAAGAGAGGCTCCCGGAAGTCGCGAGTGCGCGCATCCCGGATTTTGCCATCATGCGCGGACAGGGCGGTGACGAGACCCAAGACGAACAAGAGCGAGCCCGTGCCCACGGTATGAGCGTGATGCGGCTCAGGCTTGTCGAACATATCATCGAAGAGACGGAAGATTTCGAGTTCGAGGACCTCAAGAACCTCCCCATCGGCGATATCAAAAGAATCATGGAAGAAAGAGACATTCCCGACCATGCCCCGGGACCGCCTTCGGACAGACCCGGTGGACCGCCCTCATGAGAAGCCCGCAAGGGCTTTTTTTCTTTGGGTAAATTATCATAACAAGTGCAACACTTAGCAATAAAAAGGTTCATGGGTTCCTGTATAATGATAGTAGTCCAACCACATTACAGGGAGGAACCCATGAACTACCATCATCTTACCATAGAA
>PWYL01000029.1 GCA_003568315.1 Mollicutes bacterium
CCGAGTTCATGAAGGACCATACCTACATGGCCCCTTCCGCCGCGGCCATGGAAGATTTCCAAAAGACCAAGCGCCGCCTCGGTCAGATTTTCACCCGTGAGGGGGCGCTCATCATCTTGAAAGAGGCCGATTTCCTCGATGAGGAGTTGGAAACCGCCCTCTATGTCCTGAAAGGCCTTTAAGGCTTTTTCGGGGCTTTTTTCCGCCCCGGACAAAAGGAGGCACATTGTGAGAAGAATCGCTTTGGTCATCGCATCCTTCCTCTTCGCTTTCACTTCCTTTTCTTGTCAAGGAGAGGAAGACCCACCCGAAGCCACCATCAGAAACACCATCCAATACGAGAACATGATCTTTTTCGACCTCCGGGTCACGGACGTCGAAGAAGCCGTGCAGGAACTCGAAGTCCGTCTTTTGGAAGATGGTGCGGAAGTCGTCACCATCAAAAAGATGCTGAACCTCCACGAAACGACAGAGGACCTCTATTTCTACAACCTCGCCACCGAGAAACCCTACACCATCGAAGTCGTCATGACGTGGCACGAGGACGGACGGACGATCACCGAGACCGTCGACACCTATGATTTCACCATCAAGCGCATTCGTGACGAGCCCACGGCCTCCATCTCGAACATCCGTCCCGCTCATGACAGCGTCACCTTCGATTTTCTCTTGACGGATCCCGACGGAGCCGTGACGGGGCTTTCCGTCGTGCTCTATGACGAAGAAGACGAGAAACTCTTCGAACTCCATCCCCCCGAGGACGATGTCGGCCTCGGCGAGAACGAGGATGTCGTCTTTTTTGGCCTCGATCCCTCGAAAACCTACACCATCCGGGTCATCGTTGACGATTTCGACGGCTACAAGACCCATCAATGGGTGATGTTGGCCGAGGAGACCTTCGAGACGGAATCCGACTGAGTACGGGAATAAAGAAGAAAGTCCGCGACCTTTTTCTTCGCATAAAGCATACAAGGAGGACACACCCATGAGAATCGTCGTCGCACTGGGCGGAAACGCCCTCGGAAACACCCCCAAAGAACAACTCGAACTCGTGAAACACACGAGTACATGCATCGCCGAACTTGTCAGCCAAAAACACGAGGTCGTCATCGTGCACGGCAACGGCCCCCAGGTCGGGATGATCCAGACCGCTTTCGACGAAGCGGGCCAATCGAACGGCAACGTGCCCCTCATGCCGCTTCCCGAATGCGGTGCCATGAGCCAGGGCTATATCGGCTATCATCTCCAAAACGGCATCAAGAACGCCTTGGAGGAGAGAAAACTCATCCGCGATGTCGCGACCGTCGTCACCCAGACACTCGTCGATGAGAATGACGAAGCTTTCGAGACCCCCACCAAACCCATCGGCGCCTTCCATTCGAAAACGGAAGCCGAAGAGATCTCCCGCGCCACGGGCCTTCCCTTCGTCGAAGACAGCGGCCGGGGCTATAGGGCCGTCGTGGCGAGCCCCAAGCCCTTGGACATCGTCGAGAAGAACAGCATCCGCCAACTCTTGAAGAACGAGACAATCGTCATCGCCGCGGGTGGCGGCGGCATCCCCGTCGTCAGGACGAAGACGGGACTGAAAGGCATTCCCGCCGTCATCGACAAGGACCGTTCAAGCGCCGTCTTGGCGCAAATCATCGATGCCGACGCTTTCGTCATCCTCACGGCCGTCGACCAGGTGGCCTTGGATTTCGGCAAACCGACGGAAAGAAAGATTCCCAAGATGTCCACCGCGGAAGCGAAGGCCTACATCGAGGAAGGCCATTTCGCCAAGGGCAGCATGTTGCCGAAGGTCGAGGCGGCCATCGATTTCGTGAGCGGCAAGCCCGAGGCCAAAGCTGTCATCGCCGCCTTGGAGGATGCCGCCGAAGCTGTACGGGGCGAAAAGGGCACCGTCGTCCACTACGAATGAAAAGTCGCCGAAAAGGCGGCTTTTTTCTTTGCAGGAAATTGCGTCTCATGTATCATGGAACTGAAAGGGCGTGATAGCATGTATCTTTTGGACACGGCCGACAAAGAAAAAATCGCAGAACTCGTGGACCACTACCGTTTCGACGGAGTGACGACGAATCCCACCATCTTGAAGAAGGAAGCCTCCGAAGATGTCTTTTCGCAGCTTGCCGACTTACAGAACACGATCGCCCCGAACCCCCTCTACATCCAGGTCGCGGGCAAAGACTTCGCCGCGATGAGAGAAGAGGCAAGCACCCTCCGAAAGTTCATCTCGAGAGAGGGTCATCCTCCCTTCGTCATGAAAATCCCCGCCACGAAGGACGGTTTCAAGCTCATGAAAGCAGGCGGGAGCGTGCATCCCTTCGCGGCGACGGCCGTCTTCACCTTCCATCAAGGCTTGATGGCGGCATCCATGCACGCCGAAAGCGTCATCGTCTATGTCGACAGGATGCAAAGAGCGAAAAAGGACCCATACCGGCTCATCGAGAACCTCCGTGCCCATTTCGAGCGAGCGAAGCTCCATACCCGCATCCTGGCCGCGAGCCTCAAAGACGCATCCCAAGTCGAAAAGGCCATTCTCGCCGGCTGCCACAAGGTCACGGTGAACGTCTCTTTGGCCCATGAACTTTTCGCGGATGAAAACACCGAACAAAGTGATGAGAGATTCCTTTCCGATTGGGAAGGAATCACGAATCAAAAACGCTAGGGGGCATGCCGCATGCAGGAAGTCTTCGTGGTGAGCGACATCCACGGCCATCATCAAGAACTTGTCGAAGCCTTGGAGAAAGCTTCCTTCGACGAAAACGACAAGGACCACCATCTACTTTGTCTGGGTGACCTCTTCGACAGGGGGAAAGAGAACAAGGAGGTCTATCTCTTTTTCAGGAGACTCGAAAAGAAGGACAAGGCCACCGTCCTTCTCGGCAATCACGAGACCTTCCTCATCGAGTTCTTCGAAGGAAAAGACGAACGCGTCCTTTTCAACATCGCCCATAACGGCTTCCAAGCGACGCTGGAGAGTTTCAGCGGCCTTTTGTTCCGCGGAAGACGCTCCCTCGAGGTGATGCGGGAAAGGATCCGCGACCGCTTCCCCGAACTGGAAGATTGGCTGAAGAACCTTCCCCTCTTCATCGAGAAAGACGACTACGTCTTTTTGCACGGGGGTGTCGACGGGAGTGACCCAGACTGGCGGGACACCCCGGCGGGAGAGATCGTCTGGAACTATCAGTCCCGCCTTCCCGGGATTGATAACAAGACCATCATCTGCGGACATGAAAGGATCCCCCACATCCACATGACGAAAAAGTTCTCGGGCGTCTCCTTCGAGGATGAAAGGACCTTCGCCCCCATCGAGGAAGAAGGCGTGGTCCATATCGATGCGGCGGTCGAAATCTCCAAACGGATCAACGTCTATCGGGTGGAACTGAAAGATCCCTTATGAAAAAAAGCGCTCGTGCGAGCGCTTTTTTCTACTTTTGGTCCATCCTATTCGACGATGACGGTGTTCCTTCCTGTTTCTTTCGCTTTGTAGAGCGCTTTGTCGATTGTCTCATAGGTCGTTTTGAAGGGATCCTCCCCCGCGAGAGAGAGTTCCGTGACCCCGATACTCACGGTCAAAGAAATGTCAGTTTTCCCTTCAAGGAACAGGCGGTTTTCGATCTCTTGTCGAAGACGCTTCGCGAGCACCTCCGCTCCGGCGCTGTCGGTGTGGGAAAGCAGCAGCATGAACTCTTCTCCGCCCCAGCGGCAGACCGTGTCCGATTCGCGGACGTTTTTGCGTAAGAATTGCCCGAGTTCGACGAGCACATCGTCGCCGACTTGGTGGCCGTGGGTGTCGTTCACTTTTTTGAAATGGTCGATGTCGATGAGAAGGAGGCTCGCTTTCTGGTTGTAGCGCTTGTTGATGGCGAGCTCATAGCGGATTTGTCTCTCAAAGAAGCGTCTGTTCGCGAGTGTCGTGAGGGAATCGTGGGTGGAGAGCTTCTCGAGACGCTTGTTCAGTCTCTTCAACGTCATGCGGTAGTGGAGGTCGTAGTGCTTGTGCACATAGAAACGATGACTCGCGAACATCACTCCCGCAAAGACCGCCGTCCCGTTGATGAGATGCGTGAGCAGCACGGCGCCGTCTTCTTGGAAGATGACGAGTCCTGACAAAAAGACGAGGAAGGGTACGCCAAAGACCGCCCATTGCCAAGGCGGACGGACATAGAGGACGAGACCGAAGACGAGCAGCTTCACCGTGAAGATGATGATGTGTCCCGTCGTGATCTGGTCGAAGACACTGATCGTGGCGCTCAAAGCAAGCGTCACGAAGATCGCTATCGGCGTGAAGCGTTTCCGGAAGTCGATCCATCCACTTCCCTTGGTTTTGGCGAGCTTGTGGCTGAAGACGACAATGGCGGCCGCCAAGACGGCCAAGAGAAGATGGAGGAGATAGGAGGTCAAAAGGAGCGTGTGTTCCTCACCGCTCGCCTCGACGAGCCGGATCCTCTCCACATAGAACAAAAAGAGCGCCTCGACGAAGAAGACCAACACGAAAAGCGCCCGGAGACGGGCGAGATTCGTCCTGGAAAGAATGTCTTCGATTTTTTTCCGGCGCTTTTCCTTCATGTCATGAGGACTCCAATGCCCGCACCCTGTCTTTTGTGGGCGGATGGCTGTAGTGGAGGAAGACATACAAAGGATGCGGTGTGAGATGGGAAAAATTCTCCCGGGCGAGGATTTTCAAGGTGTTTTGCATGGTCTTTTTACTCGTGCGTTCCGCGGCGAAACGGTCCGCCTTGTATTCGTTCCTGCGGGAGAAGGCGTTCCCCGCCATGTCGATGAGGAGGGTCACCGGATTGATGACAATGGCGAAAAGCAAGAGACCGAACGCGAAGAAGGGTTCTCCGAGATCGAAAGCGGAATAGATCGTTTCGATGGTGATGAAAAGATAAAGCAAGACGAGCATCGCCGCGAGGGTCACGGCCGAGACCAAGAGCCCCTTCAGCGTGTCTTTGTGTTTGGCGTGGCCGATCTCGTGGGCCAACACGGCGACGACTTCTTCATCCGCCATTTTCTCGAGAAGCGTGTCAAAGAGGACGACATGCTTGAAACGGCCGAACCCGGCAAAGAAGGCGTTCAGTTTCGTCGAGCGTTTTGAGGCGTCCATGACGCTGATTTTTTTCACTTCATAGTTCTCTTTTTCTGCCAGCTTTTCGATTCTCTCTTTCAGTTCGCCCTCCTCCAAGGGGGTGAGTTTGTTGAAGAGGGGGACGAAGATTTTCACATAGGAGATGTTGATGAAGAGGAAGAACGCCATCACGGCGATGAAGGCATAGAGGAAGAAGAGAGCCCCCGCAACTTCATAAAGCCAAACGAGAAGGAGAACGAGGCCGCCGCCGATGATGATGGTGAGCAAAAGGCGGATGATGGTGTCGCGGATGAACGTCTTCACTGTCGTGCGGTTGAACCCGTAACGCTCCTCGATCGAGAAGGTGCTGTAAGCGCGGAAGACGAGCGAGACGAGGAAACTCACGAAAAAGAGGATGCCCAGAAAAAGGAGGTTCTGCAGATAGACGCTTTCCGACCATTCTTGCACGCTTTCCGCGAGAGAGGTGAAATGGCCGCCGTAAAGGAGGGCCAACACGATGATGAAAAAGAGGGTTCCCCGGATGGTGGAGAGTCTTTCGTTCTCCCCCGAATAGGCCCGCCATTTCTCGTAGGCCTCTTTGTCGTAGACATCCTTGACATTGTCCGGGACGGGTCGGAAACGGGCTTTGTTGTTGAGGTGCGAGGTTAGAAAATCGAACATGTTCATGATGATGAAGATACCGATGACCAGCCAGAAGATTGCGGTTTCCATGGTCGTTAACTCCTTTGTGTTTTGTCATTTCATGCTCCATTATATCATTGTTTCTCCAATGTCGGACAAAAAAAGGGACGCACAAGCGTCCCGTTTCAATCGAAATAACGGTCATAGCGGCCGAAGGGGTCGTCGTCATCGTCGTCTTCGATTTCGACATCGGCGTCGATGATGTCATCCTCGGCGGGATCGATATAGCCTTCCGCGAAGGGGTCCTCAAACCCTCTCCGCCGCTTTCTGCCGCCCGGACCACTCGGATAGGGCATGGCCATGGCGACGAGATAGCCCGCAATGAGACCCCCGATATGCCCGGGGATGCTGATGTTGGGATAGAGGAAGGTGAAAACGACATTCAAGACGATGAGTCCGCGGATGCTCGAGACGTCACTCGGCGTGAACCATTCGGGACGACGCATCGTGAGATACAAGAATGCCCCCAACACACCGAAGATGGCACCGCTGATGCCGACTGTCGGCCGCATGTCGGCCTGTTCAACAATGAGAAACCAGTCCCACCCGACAATCGCGAGGCTCGCGAGAATCCCCGAGCCGAAGAAGACGATCGCGAAACGTCCCGAGCCGACAATCCTTTCCAAGGCGGCGCTGAAGATGAGGATGCCGAAGAACGTGTTGAAAAGATAATGCAGCAAATCACCGTGGACGAACCAGACGGTGAAGATGCGCCACCACTCTTCTCTTTCGACGATGAGAGGCGTGTACAATGCGAAACGCTGGAACATCTCCTCGTTCAACTGGGTCCAAAAATGGAAGAACGTCACCACGAGGATGAGCACGAGAGAAATCGGATTCTGCTCGTGCGCACGGCGGTAGGGGTCGCGGGCGAAGATGCTCATCGCGCATCGCCTCCTTGCTTGTCGAAGAGGATGAGCGGTACTCTCATCTCGTCTTCGGTCATGCCCGCATGATGGGCCTTGTGGGTGACTTTGTCGCTCAGCTTGAACATGTATCTGTCCTTGGCGACGGCGATGAAATCCCCGAGCGTCTCTTCTACGAGAGGATGCGGTGTTCCTTTACCCAAGAAGCCCTTGCCGAGAAGTTCCCGTTTCGTGTAGAGTTCGAAGGCGTGGGAGAAATGTTCGTTGAAGAAGGTGATGAAGTGCTCATGCGAGCCTTCCCGGATGAAGAAGTTCGTCATCCGGGGCTCGTTCGCCGGCAGATGGCGGAAGGTGGCGGTGATGTCGTGGAAATCGAAGAGGGGAATCTCCTCCACATCGACCATGCCGTGATCGGCTGTGACGATGACGAGAGTGTCTTCGTCCAGATCTTTCGCAAAAGCGGCGATACGGTCGTTCAGCTCGCGGATGGCCTTCCTCACGGAAGGATCGGCCGTCCCTTTCTGGTGGGCCAGAATATCGGGCTCGCGGCTGTAGATGTAGGCGGCGGTCCTTTTATGCTTCTTTTTGAAGGCTTTGTAGCGTTCGATTCCTTCAGCGAACGTCTCATGGCCGTCATCATCGACGGGGACGGGATGGAAAATCGCCGTTTTCATGCCGGGATCCACTCGTTTGATTTTGGTGAAGAAATCTTCATATTGGAAATGTTTCTCATGGAAACCTTCGGGAATCTTTTTCTTATCGTCGTAGAAGTCGCTGTTCGTGAAAATCTCATAATGGATGTCCTCTTTGGGGAAATAGAGGAACCATCCCAAAAAACCGGTTTCCAAGGGGGTCTTTCCCGTGAGTAGAGCCGTCGTCGCCGCCGTTGTGGTGGCGGGAAAGACGGAAGTCACTGAATCCTTTCGGTGTTGTCTGAGGAAGTCTTCCTCGTCAAGATGCATACGCATGAGGCTTTCACCGAGGCCGTCGAGAAGGAACACGACAATATGTTCATGGTTCTTTTTCAACCATCCATCCAAAGAACGGAGGGTGGGATGGTCGTGTTCGACGCCGTAACGGGCAAGCAGCGAAGATGTGATATTGACAATCGAGTGTGTGTAGTCGGGTCGCATGGACACCCCTCTTTTCCGGCAATCGCCGGATGCTGGCGGACTTATCGTTAATTATATGCGATAAAGACCATCTTTGCAACGCTATCACATCATTCGTCATTGTGGGAGAAACCATCCGGCCTTACTCGTGCCAACATCATGCAAACGGCGGAAATCCATGCTATAATAAAAAAAGAAAATGCACGACAGATATGCTTTTTCCTGTCGTGACCATAATCCACGATATGGGGATGTGAGAGATTTGGACAATTTCGACTACAAGAGTCCGACGAGAATCGTTTTCGGCAAAGACGAGATTGAGAGTCTTCCCGAGCTTCTGCGTGAAGCACAAGCGAAACGTGTCCTCTTGGTTTACGGCCGCAAAGCCGTCAAAGACCTCGGCATCCACAAGCGGGTCCAAGAGATCGCTTCCACCATGGATATCGAACTCTATGAAGAAGCGGGCGTGCGTCCCAACCCCGAACTCGAAAGCGTGAAAAGCGGAAGAAGGAAGGTGCTCGAGCACGGCATCGACTTCATTCTCGCCGCGGGCGGCGGCAGTGTCATGGACTGCGCCAAGGCCATCGCCTTTTCCGCTTTCAAGAAAGAAGAAGGAATCTGGGACGTCTTCTTGAAGAAGCACCCGGTGAACCGGGCCCTCCCCCTCGGGGTTATCGTCACCATGGCCGCCACGGGGAGCGAGACGAACGGGAACACCGTCATCAGCAACGACGCCCGCAACGACAAAAGAAGCATCAAAAACGACAACCTCATCCCCGCGTTCGCCATCATCGACCCCTCCTACACGGTGGGCTTGTCGAAGAAGAAGACCGTCGCCGGCAGCATCGACATCATGACCCACATCTTCGAACAATATTTCTCTCCCACCAAGCGGACCCTCACGAGCGACTACATGTCGCTCGGCATCCTGAAGAGTGTTGTCGAGAACACCCAGAAGATCCTTCAGGGCAAAGATTCCTATGACGCCCGCGCCAATCTCTCCTGGGCCTCGACCCTCGCCTTGAACTGGATCCTCCAACAAGGCAAGGAAGGTGATTGGGCCTCGCACAACCTCTCGTACCCGCCCACCTCGAAATACCGTCTCACCCACGGCTACGCCCTCGCCGTCATCCATCCCGCCTGGATGAAGACGGCGCTCGCCGAGAACCCTTCCGTCATGCGGCCCAAACTCCAAAAGATCGGCAGCGAACTCTTCGCCGACGGCCATCCCGATCAGGTCATCAGATCCTTGAAAAATCTCTATGCGACCTGGGGCGCGCCGACGAGTTTTCGGGAGATGGGCATCGAGATCGGCGAGCGCGAGGCCATGGAATATGCCAAGAAGGCCACCTTCCACGGCAGTCTCGGCAGTGTCGTGAAAATCACGGCTCCTTTGGCCAAGCGACTCTATCTAACTTGTTGACATGCGGAAAGCGAGGAACGCCATGCAAGCCTACAGCCTTTATGTCAGATGCAAAAACCGGACCGAAGCGGCGGAAGAACTGCTCCGCCACATGTTCGCCGACGCCTCCTTCACCCCGTTTCCGGACGGGGTGATTCGCATCGCTTTCACACATGATGTCACCGAAGAGAGCGACTTCGAGGATGCGAGCGACCTTCTCGCCGAAGAACTGGGGGAAGTCATGGTCCTCGTGCTTTTGCCCGAAAACGCGGAAGCGCTCCTTCCAAAGAAGCGCATCGCCCGACACACCGCCACCATGAAGGAAGGATTCCACACCACCGAAGTGTTCCTCTTTTCCGTGCTGAAAAACGCGAAAGACACATCCGCACTCAAGAAGAATCTCGAAGAAAGACTTTCCGAGAACCTCCTCAAGAGCGCTTTGGCCTTAGCGCACGCGAATTTGAACGTGAGCGAAGCAGCCAAGCGGCTCCACATCCACAGAAACACCATGCTCTACAGGATCGACTCCATCCACGATAAGACGGGCATCGAAGTGCGTTTCTTCCAAGGTGCCGCCCTCTTCCACATGCTCTTTTCTGCCTGATTTGTGCAAAGTGCCCATGGCTTTTCAAGCCGTGATTACGTATAATCGACCTTGGTACACACAAACCGTCCAAAAGGAGCGAACCCTATGGCAGAACTCACATTCAAAAAACTCAAGAAGATCTATGACAACGAAGTCCTCGCCGTGGATGACTTCAATCTCAAGGTCCGCGACAAGGAATTCATCGTCTTCGTCGGTCCCTCCGGCTGCGGCAAGACGACGACCCTCCGCATGGTGGCGGGTCTCGAAGAGATCACCGATGGCGAACTCTACATCGGCGACCGCCTCGCCAACGACCTCGCCCCGAAAGACCGCGACATCGCCATGGTCTTCCAGTCCTACGCCCTCTATCCCCACATGAGCGTCTATCAGAACATGGCCTTCGGTCTGAAGCTCAGGAAATTCCCGAAGATGGAGATTGAGCGCCGCGTCAAAGCCGCCGCCGCAATCCTCGGTCTCGAGGACCTCCTCGGCAGGAAACCCAAGGCCCTCTCGGGCGGACAGCGCCAGCGTGTCGCCTTGGGACGGGCGATCGTAAGGAACCCCAAAGTGTTCCTCATGGATGAGCCGCTTTCGAATTTGGATGCCAAACTCCGCGTCCAGATGCGCGCCGAGCTCATCAAGCTCCACGCCCGGATAGAGACCACCACTATCTATGTCACCCACGACCAGGTCGAGGCGATGACCATGGCCGACCGCATCGTCGTCATGAACAACGCCTACATCCAGCAGATCGGCACGCCTTCCGAGGTCTATGACAACCCCAAGAACATGTTCGTCGCCGGTTTCATCGGCACCCCCGCCATGAACTTCTTCCGCGGAAAAATCGACAAAGACGGCAACTTCGTCGCCCAAGGCATGAAAATCGAGATTCCCCAAGGCCGTTTGAAGACACTGCGAGAGAAGGGCTATGTGGACAAGGAGCTTGTCATGGGCATCCGTCCCGAAGACATCCACGACGACAATGTTACCGCCGAAACCTATCCGAACGCCCGTGTCGAATTCAATGTCGAAGTCGCGGAACTCCTCGGTTCCGAGACGAACGTCACCGCCAAGATCGGCGACCAGGATGCCATCGCCCGTGTCGACGCCCGCACCGACATCAACATCGGCGACAAGGTGCCCTTCACTTTCGACATGAACAAGATCCATTTCTTCGATATTGACACCGAAGAGGTCATCAAATAAGTCGACCCCGAACAGTAAAAATGCCCCGGTTGTGCCCGGGGCATTTTTCATGTCTTAGGGTTCCTTCTTGCCAGGACCAAGGCGCCATGCACCGCCGATTGTTTCGCTTCGTGGATGACAAAGGAAGGATCATATGCTTTCACCTTCTCGAGGAAACGATCTCTGTGGGGTGTCGGGGCGTTCCCCAGAGAGCCCACGATGGCAATTTCTTTGTTTTCAAGATGCAAGGCGGCATCCACCGCTTTCACCATGCAAAGGAGTTCATCCGCAGCCGTCTCGATGATGGCAAGGGCATTCTTGTCGCCTTCGGAAGCACGTTTCGTGACAAGAGGCGCCAAAGAGGCGATTCCGGTCCGGTTGGTGAACTCGTTGTAGACCTTCACGGCATCGAGGAAACTCTCGATGCCGAAATGCTTGATGAGGTCTTTCGTCAAAGGGCTCTCCTCCGCTCGTCCGTCCAAGGCTTTCCCCATCACGGAGAGCGCTTGTTTGCCCAGCCCGAAGGCGCTGCCGAGATCGCCTTCGTGATGGGAATACCCGCCGGCGCGGTGCGTCTCACCTTCTTCGTCACGTCCGAAGGCGACACTACCCGTGCCGATGATGACGACGATGCCGCTTCGTCCTTCCAACGCGCCCGCATGGGCGTTGTACACATCGTTTTTCACTTCGATCCGGGCGTCTTTCAAAAAAGGGAAGGCTTGCAATCTGTCCGCCACCATCTGTCCGTCCGCATCACCCGCCACATCGCCGAGCCCGGCGAAGAGGCTTTCGACCTTGGCATCGGGAATCTTCTCTAGGCAAGCCTCGATTCCCTTCCGCAAAGTCGCCATGCTCTCTTCGAACGGTACGGTCCTGATGCTTGAAGGGCCTTGGGTCGTTTCGGCCAATACGTTCAAATCCTTGTCGGCGAGAGCCACCTTGGTTTTCGTGCCGCCGCCGTCGATACCGATATACATTCTTTCACGCCCTTTCACTCCCGATTATAGCGGAAACCGCTTGAAAAGGAAACTTCGGAAAACTTGCAAAGACTATGCAATCTTGCGCCGATTCGCGCGAATGTTGTAATGCGGGCTGGACTGGATTATCATCTAGGTATCGAAGCACGACCGGGAGGATCCGTCATGAAAAAAATCGCCCATTGTATTCATCACACCCACTGGGACCCGATCTGGTATTTCCGTCCCGAGGAGGCGCGGGTGCAGTTCGTCTACAACATGAAAGAACTGCTTCGCGCCTTGGATGATAATCGGGTGAAAGATTTTCTTCTCGACGGCCAGACGGCCGCCTTGGATGAATATCTCCGGATCCACCCGGAAGATCGAGAGAGGGTGGCGAAGCACGTCCGAGAAAAGCGGCTCTTCGTCGGCCCCTTCCACAGCCACGCGGATTGTTTCATATCGAGCGGCGAATCCCTCGCGAACAATCTCCGGCTCGGTATCGAAAGCGCAAAGTCCCTCGGTCGTGTATTTCCTATCGCCTATCTTCCCGACACGTTCGGTTTCCCCAAAGACATGCCGAAGATTCTGCAGGGTTTCGGCATCGGAGACTTCGTCATCACCCGCGGCGTGGGTGATGAATACGGACTGAAGAACGACTTCCTTTTCCGCTCGGACGATGGCAGCGAAGTCTTGACCCATGTGATGCTTTCCGGCTATGGCTATGGGACCTATGCCTTCAAGGACGGAACCCTTTTTTCCAAGGAGGCGAAAGACTACAACAAGATCGATGTGGAAAGCCTCATGGAGCGTCTTTTGGAAAGAAGCGCTCTCGAAGGTGAATTCGTCTTCCCCCTGGGCTTCGACCAGAATCCCGCCATCATGGACATCGAGGAAAGAATCGCCACATACAACGACCGATCCGAGACGTATCATTTCCTCCTTTCGACCTGGGAGGACTATCTCGCGAAAGTGCGCCAAAAGGCGAAAGATCTCAAAATCCATACTGATGAACTTTTTTCCACCCAATACCACCGCGTGCACAAATCCGTCTTCTCGGCCCGCGCCGACATCAAGGCTTTGCAGGATGAAACGGAACGCACCCTCGCCTTGGAGGTCCAACCCTTGATGACACTATTGGACACCTTGGGTCTTTCCTACGACCAAAAGCTTCTCGACCATGCCTGGGAGACACTCGTGAAATGCCAGACACACGCCTCGGCCACCCTTTCCGACGAGTCGAACGCCTTTGTCCTAGAGATGAGCCTTTCGGCTTTGACTCTGGCCGAATCCTTGCGGGCCCACCTTTTGCAAATCATCGCCCTTTCCGTCGAAGAAGGGGAAGGTATGCCTCTTGTGGTCTTTCATCCCCTCCCATACGTCAAAGATCGTGTCATGCGCCTGGTCGTGCACACGAAAGGAAAACATTTCATCCTGAAGGACAAAGGCGAAGAGATCCCTTATGACATCATGAACCAAAAACGGATCTATGGCGGCGTCCAAAGAAAGAAGGAGAGCCTCCGCGAAAAGGACAAGGACTATCATGAAAGCCTTGTGAGCGTGGAGTTGAAGGATTTTCCGGGCACGGCCTACAAGGTGCTCCGCGTCGTGGAAAAGAAAGCGGAAGGTTTTCCCCCGGTTGTCGATGCAGGACAAGCCATCGAGAACGACCATTACCGGCTACAACTCGATGGCGACGGTCTCCATCTCACGGACAAGAGGCTCTTGAAGACTTGGCGTCGTTTTTTCCATCTGGAAGATAGTGGTGATGCCGGTGACACCTACGACCATTCTCCCCCGGAAAGCGATATGATCGTGCGAGATTTCTTTGAAGGTGTCCGGGTAAAAAAAGCCCATACGGGGCGTTTCGAGAGCCAACTCACATTAAGCGGGAACATGGTCATACCGAAAGGTTTGCCGGGTAGGGCCAAGAAGCGTTCAGACACCCGGATGTCCTACAAGTTGACCTTCCGGTTGCCCAAGTCTTCCCCCATCATCGAGGTGGAGGGCGAAGTCGACAACCAGGCCGAAAACCACCGTCTCAGATTTGTCGCTCGTTCAAAGTTGAAAAACGACCATTCCTATGCCGGCACCCAGTTCGGTTTCATCAAACGCGCGACAAAGCCCGCCACCTTGGCAAAGTGGAAAGAGAAAGGTTTCTTCGAAGAGCCCACCCCGACCTGGCCGCTTCTCAATTTCGTCGCGGCCAAAGGAAAAGACCACACACTTGCGGCTTTCACAAAAAGCGTCAAAGAGTACGAATTCGTGAACGAAGACGAAAGTGACATCGCTTTGACGCTCTTTCGTGCCGTCGGACATCTCGGTCTTCCCGACCTCTTGCGCCGTCCGGGCCGTCCGAGCGGTCTCGACTACAAGATCATCAAGACCCCCGAATCCCAGATGAAAGGGAAGAACACCTTCCAAGTCGCTTTCGCTCTTTATGAGGTGTTCGATGCCAATGTTTTGTTCAAGGACTATCTCGCCTATGCGACAAAAGGTGCCTCTTTCCAGAAACAACCCTTCGACAAGGCCTATGAGCGCACGGGCTATTTCCCCTCGAACCCTCTGTCTTCCACCTTGCCGGAAAGCTATCGGCTGCTCACCTTGAGAGATTCCGACCTCGTCTTTTCCACCTTGCAGATGACAAAAGACAAAAGACCTCTGCTGAGACTTTTCAACCCCTCCCGGGAAAAAACGCGGAAAGGTTCCTTCGACACCCCCGCATGGCATACGCCACGTTCCTTTGATTTCCTCGGCGAGAACCCGATAGACATACCGGATGAAAAAGTTCTCGGACCGGGAAGGATCCTCAATCTCTGTTTTCACCGGGAATGAACTTCCCGTGCATCATTCCTCCTTGACAAAGCCCCCCTTGCGATTGCCGGGGGGCTTTGTGTTTTATGGAAGGAGATGTATTCACAACTTGTCGGCATATCTTTCGGCGAGGATCACCGCGCCGAAAGCGGGCTCATGGACAGGGGAACGAATCTCGATCGTGGAATCGAGATTGCGGACCTTCTCGATAAAACGCTTCTTGAAGAGGGTGTTGGCGTTTCCGAGTCCGCCCGTCACACTGAGGCGGGGAGCTTCTATGCCGCTCATCGTCATCACGGTCTTCACCATGAGCAGAAGTTCGTCCGTGGCGGTCTCGACGATGCCCACGGCATGGGAGTCCCCTTCGTCGGCGAAACGGGTCACGAGCTTCGCGAGTTTCGCGACGGCCGGCCGGTCCGAAGGGAAATGTTCTAAAAGGTCGATCGCGTCCTTGAAAGAATTCACTTTCAGATGGTCCAAGAGGGCGTCGGCGAAAGCACTGGGGCGCAGTCGGTAGTCGAGTGCCTTGGCCGCGACCCCGAGGCCTTGCAGTCCGAGGTCGTAGGCGCCGCCGGGCGAGCCCTCGTTGAAGGTGAAACCGCCTGCCATGTGGGTGTTGCCTCGGCCATCATCCGCATAGGCCGCGCTCACGGTACCGGCCGCCAGCACGATGCCGGGCTCACCCGCCAAGGCGCCCGCATGGGCGGTCAAGACGTTGTTCTTGACGTGGATGGAAGTGTTTGCCACTGCGGGTATGCGCTTTTTGACTTCTTGGGTGACGTTTTGCGCATCAATCTCGTCAAAGACGTCACCGAGCCCGATGAAGGCGCTCACGATTTTTCCGTCATGTCCGTCCAAGACGTTCTTCAAAGCGCTCTCCAGATTGTCCATGGCATTGTCGAAACCGACGGTGCGGATGCTCGAAGGCTCCGTCACAGTCCGTTTCAAGGTCTCTTTTCTCTCATCGGCGAGAATGGCGACGGTGCGGCTCACGCCGCCGGCGACACCGATATACATGGGGATTCCTCCTTCCGGGGGATATCCATTATACATAAATCCTAACGACTTTGAAACAGAAACTCGGAAAAATTGGTCAAAAACTAATAAATATTGCCCGATTATGGAGATATATTGTAAAATATGATTAGTAAAACTACAATGAAAGCGTATTCGGAGGGATGTCCATGTTCACGGGCGAAAGCGTGAAGACGATTGTCAGAAAGTCCTATGAAGCGCGCGGATTCGCGAAAAGGAGCCTTTTCCACTACAAGAACTTCTATCAGCTGGAACTCGAGGACGAATACTCGACAAGTTTCAACACGGGTGATTCCTACTATTTCTTCTACATCACGAAGGGAGCCCTTTTCGTCACCGTCGACAAAGAGGTCCACACGCTTTCGCGAAACGACCTCCTCATCGTCGAGAAGGACACTTTCATCAAGATGTCTTCCTCTCAATGCGCTCTCTACATCACCGAATTCGACGGGAAACTCGCTTCCGACTACATGGAAGAGATCATCGAGGTGAGAAAGAGCGTACGCTCGATCATGGACTTTTCCAACATCGTGATGTTTTTCGTCCGTTTGAAGGAACTTTCCGCCTATGAGGTGCAAAACGAGGTCTATGTCTCATTGAACCTCGAGGCCATCCTCGTCGAGGTCTATGCCCGCAAGTACTACGGCACCGAAATCGAGAACCCCCATAGTTATGCCATCATCCAGGCCCTCTTCTATGTCGAGCAAAACATCGACAAGAAGATCCGCCTGGAAAACCTCGCCGAATTCGTCGGCTACAGCGTCTATCACTTCAGCCGCCTTTTCAAGCGGGAAGTCGGTCTTCCGCCTTACGAATACATCATCCGCTTCCGCTTGGACCTGGCGAAACACTTCCTCATCACCACCAAGAAGAACGTCAAGGACATCGCCAAGGAATGCGGCTACCAGAACGAGATCAACTTCTACAACATCTTCAAGAAAAATGTCGGCATGAGCCCCAAACAGTTCCGGCTGAAAAATGTCAGGGAGGAAACGAATTGAAATGAAAATCTATCTGATGCACCAGACCCACACCGACATCGGCTACACCGACCGTCAGGAGAAGATCACCCGTTACCATGTCGACTATCTGAAACAGGCGATTGGGATTTCGGAAGCGATTCATGCAGGGAAGAAGGAATGGGAAGGTTTCGTCTGGAACAACGAGACCTTCTGGATTCTCGAGAGGTTTTTGGAGAAAACGACACCCGAGTGGAAGGAAAGATTGCTTGCCGCGGTGAAGCGGGGTCACATCCACCTCACGGGGAACTACTTGAACCTGACCGATCTCGTCGATTACCGCATCCTGAAGAAATACCTCATGAAGGCGAGACATTTCGCCGACAAGGAGGATGTCCGGATCGACACCGCGATCTCCATGGACATCAACGGTTGGTCGGCGGGCTATGGCGACGCCTTGGCGGAGGCCGGCATCAAGCATTTCTACACCTGCATCCACAACCACCACGGTTTCGTGCCCTTCCAAAAGAAGCACATGCCTTTCTATTGGGAGACGCCTTCGGGCAAGAAAATCCTCGTCTGGCACGGCGACGTCTACAACCACGGCAACCTCAGCCGTCTCGTGCCCGATGTACGTGTTGTAGAAACGAAAGACGGTTGGGCAGAAGAGGCCTTGATTTCCAAAGAACAGCTCGCTCATGCCAAGGAATGGTTCGACGACTATATCGGGAGCCTCCGCACCCAAGGTTACACCTACGATTTCCTCCCCGTCATGACGAAAGGCCTCCTAGTGGACAACGCGCCCCCGAACGCCTACATCGCCGAGTCCGTGAAGGCCTTCAACGAGGCCTACGGCGAAGAGATGGAAATCGAGATGGTCGGCATCAACGACTTCTTCGACATCCTCAAAGAGAAGGATCTCGATCTCGAGACCCACAAAGGGGATTGGAACGACTGGTGGTCGGACGGTTTCGCCTCGACTCCCGATGCCCTCATGGCCTATCGCGAGGCCCAACGCAAATATCACCAGCTCGCCAATATCGCCGACAAAGGGGAAGACATCGGTGAGAAAAGGCTCCACAAACTCGAATACAATCTCATGATGTTCTCCGAGCACACCTGGGGGTATTTCACGAGTGTGAGCGAACCCTGGAACAAGATGACGAAAAAGCTCGAAGCCAGGAACAAACTCTTCGCCGAAAAAGCGAACGAGCTTGCCGACACCCTTCTTGACGATTATCAAGAAAGCAAGGGGGAGGCCGCCAAGATGACCGGCAGACCCTTGTTGTACAAAGTGGAGAACCCCTATCCCCAAGAACTCGAGAGCCTGGCAGCTTTCACCATCAACTGGTGGGAGGAGTTCCTCGTGAAAGACGGCTACGAGGTCATAGATAAATAAAGTAAAGAAACCATCACTCACCAGGAGATACGGATCGACGAGAAGAAGCGGCGGGAGGTGAACGTGCGTCTCCGCCTCGCCCCCTTCGAGACGCGAGAGCTCCTCATCGTGCCGAAAAAAGCGAAGCGGCGCAAGATGCCCCTGGATCCCCTCTTCACCCGCGATGAGACATATGACTACATCTCCCCCTACATCGACAACACCGTGAACGCCACGATGTATCATCTCGAGACCCCGCATATCCGCCTCGCCTGGGACAAGGAACGAGGCATCCACACCTTCTTGGACAAAAAGACGGACACGAACCTCGTGCGAAAGGATGACCAAGACGGCCTTTTCACCCCCATCTATGAGACGAGCGAGATCGAACACACCTACAAGTTCGAAGTTCCCGAGATGCAAAGTGTCCGCCGTGCCTACGGCAGAAACCGCAAGATCCTCTCCACGCTCCGCGACCACGGTGAGCTCATCAACGCCAAGATCCTGGAGAAAGGACCGCTCCTCGCCCGCGTCCAGCTCAAGTTCCTTCTCGCGGGGACGACACATGCCGTCTTGGAACTCTCCGCCCATCGTGACGAAGCCCGTCTCGATGTCGGCCTCATCATCGCCAAGGATACCGTCTGGGCACCCGAGAGCCTCTATATGGCCTTGCCTTTGACCACCGGACAAAAAGAGGAACTCTTCATCGAAAAAAGCGGTTGCATCCTCCGACCGAGGATCGATCAGCTCGAAGGCAGCCAAGCCCTGTTTTACACCCTGCAAAGCGGTTACGCCCTTCGGGGCGCAAAAAGAAGCATCCACGTCGCCACCCCCGATGCGCCGCTTTTGCATCTGGGATCCTTGGAGCCGGGATTCCTTTGTATCCACGATCACACGTTGCCGAATGCCGACAGGCAGTATTCTTGGCTCATGAACAACTACTGGGAAACGAATTTCGCCACGAATCTCGGCGGTTTCTACCGTTTCGACTACGCAATCGGCCTCTCCGACACAAAGCCCGATCCCGAATCGATTATGGAGAAGACCCGCGAACTCAACCGGCGTTTTCTCGTCTATCAAGGAGGGCGTGATGCATAAACATCTGCTGTTGGTACTTCTCGCTTTGATTGTGGTTTTCACTACGCTCGCCTGCACAAGGGAAGAGGAAGCGGAAAAACCCTTCATCCCGAAAGAGACCATCGCTTCATGCGAAATTCCCACCCCCGAAAACTCCGGGGACTTGGTGTTCATCAAGGCACTGCATCTCGAAGATGCCGACATGTTCGGCCATGAAGAAGATTTCTTGAATCTCTGCAAGGATAGCGACCAGGCGCCGCTCGTCTTCGGCAACGCAAGCAGGAACACCTACCGGGTGGTCTTCGAACTGGACAAGATCTATCCCGTCGGCGCGATCGAGCTCACGAACTATCTCGGCGAAGAAGAAGACTGGCGTCTCAAAGAGGTCAGTATCGAGACCGCGATCGATGGCAGGACCTATACACGTGTCCATGACGGCCACACACTTGAAAAGGACAAGGAAACACTCGCGATTGGAGAAAACGTGCGTTTCCTGCGTGTCATCTTCAGTGCGGAAAGGGGAAAAGGTAACCACGGTGGTGACTATTTCGCCTTGAACGATATCCGCATGCGTTTGACGGAAGGTTTCATCATCAACGAAAGCCCCTATCACACGGACCCCTTCTTCCGGATGTCCGGTTGGACCGGAGCGGACGGGATCTTCTCCTATGACCTTACCCGGGGCGAGACCCATATCGGCTCCCAAAGCGAGAACATCCTCTTCATCTTCAGCGACACCTTCATCGGTGAAGTCTATGAGAACAACAAGCTCCGTCACGGCGAGACCATCGTCAACAACACCCT
The DNA here is from genome assembly GCA_003568315.1 of Mollicutes bacterium. Classification (GTDB taxonomy): domain Bacteria; phylum Bacillota_I; class Bacilli_A; order Izemoplasmatales; family Izemoplasmataceae; genus T1SED10-81. The sequence goes on from PWYL01000029.1 coordinate 19,948, forward strand.
GGGCTACTATGACCCCGACAAGCCCTTCGCCGAAGGACTCTCTTTCCGCTGGGCCGAGGACGAAGAAGGCCCGCAAAGCTTCTACACCCCCGAAGCCTACTACGGGTATCATCCTTCCAACATCATGAACGGTGACGGTCTGGACTATTCCCACACCCCCACGGCCCTCTTGGAGGAGAGGGGCAAAGGCCATATGTGGAAATCGGCCGACACCGAAGTTGATCAAATCCTTTTCGATTTCCATGATGTCTATACGCCCGCGCAACTCCACCTATGGAACTTCAACGAGGATCCCGAATTTGGCATCAAAGAGTTCTCCCTTTATCACGGGAATGATTCCGAAAACCTCGACTACCATGGCACCTACACCTTGGATGCCGCCCCCGGAGGAGGACCTTCTCCCGCCCAAGCGATCGACGGGGACGACTATCTTGCCCTGGATTTTTCCGCCCGTTATGTGGCCATCGAGATTCACGACAACCATCAAGAGACACCGAGTCGCTACGGCCTCGGGAAAGCGATGTTTCTCGATGAAGAGGGAAGGCTCCTCCATGCCGCCGTCGAGACCGCGAACTATGATGAAAGCATCGATGCTCTGGAAGAAAGCTCCCGTCTTTGGCTGCAGGATGGCATGGTCATCGGCGATCATTTCTACAACTTTCCCATCCTCGTGAAAGATTTCGAGACCTCCTTCAAGGTGCACAAGGTCGGCCTCTCGCGCACACCGATCGTGGACGGTGAACTCGATGTCGACAATGTGACCTATCTCGATTCGCCCTTGCAGGTCCGCACCGGAGACGGCGGCGAGATATTTTTCGGCGCCGGTGTCATGAACCTCGCGACGCATCCCGTTCTCGAGGACCCTTATGTCTATGTGTATGGATACAAGGATCTTAACGGCCGCCATCTCACCGTGGCCCGGGTCCTTCCCGAGAAGATCGAGGACTTCAACGCCTGGGAATTCTTCGATGGAGAAGATTTCCAGCCGGATATCACCCAAAGCGCCAAGGGCATACGTGGTGTGAGCGCCGAATTGAGCGTGACCCACATCCCCGAAGGACGTTATGCGGGACAATACATGCTCGTCTCGATGCAGGACACCATCAGCGGCCGCATCGTCTATGCGACCGCGGATTCGCCGGAAGGACCCTTCACGGATTTCACCTTCATCTACCGGGTCGGCGAGCCCTATCAATTCCAAAACGTCTTCACCTACAATGCCAAGATGCATCCCTTGCTTTCCACGGCGGACACGTTCGTCATCTCCTACAACGTCAACGGAACCTCGGCGATGGCTTTAAAGGACGCCCGGGTCTACTATCCCCGTTTCATCACGATGAAAGAGGTCGGACCCTAGCGCAAACATCTATGATTCCGTGCGCAATGAATCATGAATCTTGCTATGAGCGACCCCCGCTAGTGTTTCGGGGGTCTTATCATGGTATGATGGTGCTGTAAAGCCATGAAAACGCTTAACACCACGAGGTGAGAACATTGAAGATGAACGGAATCGTCCTCGATGAAAAACTACAAGCGGGCGAAAAGAACGTCTTCGACCTGAAGTGCTACCTCCCGCTCGGCAAAGTGGAAAGCACGAATGTCGAGCGGATCGAGTTGTATCAGGGCGGGCACTGGTCGGAGGCGCCGTCAAGGGAGAATCTGCAGGATTGCACCGCAAGATATATAAGGTTCACCGCAAGAAAAGAGGGTCATGTCCGGGTGCATCTCGGCCGGGGCTATGTCGCGAAGAAGGATGAAGCGTGGCGAGCTCCTTTCAACCGGCGTTCGGGCTGGACCGGGGGAGACGGCATCTTCTCCTTCAATATCAAAAACGGCCGCGACACCTATGACCAAAAAGATGCGAGGACCCTCTTCGTCTTCGGCGACACCCTCGTGGGCAAGAGCGATCCTGAAACGAAAAGACGCTTGCGGCCGCTCCTCATGCCCAACAACACCGTCGCCTATCTGGACGGGAACGATATCGGGAAGGGATTGGTCGATTTCCGTATCGCCACGTCCACAGACGATACCGTCACGAGTTTCTTCTCCCCCGACAATCCGTCGGTCTATGAAGGCACCACGGCCCAGAATCTCGTCCACTACGGCGACAAGGAACTGCTCCCTTTCATTTCGGGGAACCGCCCGAACAAGCTCGAGATCATCTTCGATCTCGGAACGAACCGGCATGTCGACGAGATGGTGGTTTTCAACCACTTTCCCGAGGCGCCTTCCGTGGCCGGAAGGGCGGTCAAGAAGTTTGTGCTCAGTGTCTCCTTGGAGAAGGACAAGTGGCTGAAAATGGGGAGTCACACCCTCAAACTTCCAAAATACAAAGGGGAGAAAGCCACCTTCTCCCTCGAAAAGCGTTGTCGTTATGTGAAAATCGCAATTCCTCCTATCCAGGGCGAAGGGAACCACTATCCCGAAGAGGAGACGAGCGAGATTCTTTTCGCCTTGGACAAGGTCGAATTCCGGAGCGAAGGAAGAAGGCTCGAGAACATCATCGCCGAAAGCTCGAGCATCCTCTCGAAGAAGAGACTCCCCGCTTGGTATTGGCTGCAGGATGGTGTCGTGATCAAGGATGCCATCTATTTCCTGCCCCTTCTCGTCGTTCCCGACGAGACGAAGCCGGAAGGACTGCAGTTTTCCGTCAAAGGCGTGAACATGTTGAAGGTCCCTTTCCGAAACGGCGAACTGGATTTTTCCGCGCACAGTCAACGACCCGCGCCCCTCCATAGGAAGAACGGCGAAAAAGAGACCATCTTCGGCGCGGCCGTGATGAACAACACCGCCGCATCCGGCGTGGAACATCCGGATGATTACATCTACATCTACGGCTACACTTTCGAAAATGGCGAAAGAACATTGAAAATCGCCCGGACGAAACCCGCCTGTTTCGCCGATGTCGACGAATGGCGTTTCTTCGCGGCGGGCGAATGGGTCACCGACATGGACGAGGCCACCCCCGTGCTCGACCACATCTCTTGCGAGATGAGCGTCACCCCGATCGAGACGGGCGACAATGAAGGCAAATATCTCGCCGTCTTCCAATACGATGTGAACACCGACCATGTCGCCTACAGCATAGGTGACACCCCCTGGGGCCCCTTCACCGAGCCGAGAATTGTCTACGAATGCGAAGAGCCCAAGAAACTCGGGCGTTCGACCTATTCCTACAACGCCAAGGCGCATCCGCATCTTTCACGGCCCGACTCCATCCTCGTGAGCTACAACGTGAACACCTACGACATGTCGCACCACTTGGACAATGTTGAAGTCTATCATCCACGTTTCCTGCGCCTCATCGACACGACCACGACCGCCATCGAAGAGGAAGAGTGACGCCTATGCAAACTGCCGAATGCAAACCGAAAATGAAAGAATCCCGGCTCACCCGCCCCCAAAAACGCTTGGTCAAGACCATCGTGCTGCAAATCGTGCTGGTCTCTTTGAGTTTCGTGTTCCTCTTTCCCTTCCTCTGGATGCTCGTCACGGCGCTGAAGACGCCCCAGGAGCTTTTGCACGGTATCGAGAAGTTCTTTCCCGACTCCCCGCAATGGGGAAACTTCGTCACCGCGGTGACGACGGTACCGTTCCTGATGTATCTGAAAAACAGCTTGATCCTGGTGTTTTTCGCCGTTACGGGGACTCTTTTTTCCGCGACCTTGACAGCGTATGCCTTCGCGAAACTCCGCTGGCCCGGAAGGGATATCTTCTTCGTGGTGATGCTCGCGACGATGATGATCCCCCCGCAGGCGATCCTCATCCCTTCCTACATCCTCTATGCCCACATCGGCTGGCTCGGCACGCGGCTGCCCCTCATCGTCCCCTATTTCTTCGGCGGTGGCGCGGCCTTCTTCATCTTCCTGCTCCGCCAGTTCTTCAAAGGCATCCCGAACGAACTCATGGAAAGCGCCATCGTCGATGGCGCGGGCCATCTGAAAATCTTCATCTATCTCATGCTGCCGCTCACGAAACCGGCCCTCATCACCGTCGCGCTCATCACCTTCATGTTCGTCTGGAACGATTACTTCGGGCCGCTCATCTTCTTGAGCAATCCCGACCATTGGACGCTCGCGCTCGGTCTTAGGGCTTTCGAGACGCAGTTCACGGGTCGTTACGAACTCATGATGGCCGCCGCCATCCTCGTCATGAGCCCGACCATCGTGTTGTTCTTCGTGGCCCAGAAACACTTCATCGAAGGTATCACTTTCACAGGAATCAAAGGTTGAAAACCCCTACAAAGGAGGGAAAACCATGAAAAAACTTCTCATCGTCCCCGTCCTGCTCGTTTTCGGGCTTACGCTCGCGGCCTGCGGGGACAGGGAGGACATCGGTGACAAGACGGAAATCCGCTTTTGGCACATGTCGCCCACAGGAAGCGAGTCGTACTCCGAGATGCGACAGATCATCCGCGACTTCAACGAGAGTCAGGATGAATACCATGTCCGCGGCACCGGCTTCAACTTCTGGGACTACTGGGACAGGATCGGTGTGGCCATCGCTTCCGGTGACGCTCCGAATATCGCTTTCCACACCCTCGACAATGTCGTCTTGCGTGCACAAGGAGGCGCACTCGCAAACATCAGCGAACTCATCGCGGCCGACATCGCGAAAGGCGAGGACACCCTCGATTTGGAAGTCTATCTCGAGAACCAGCTCGAATTCGCCACCCATGACGACGACCTCTATGCGCTCCCTTTCAGTGGCACGACCCGGATGCTCTTCTACAACCTCGACATTTTTGAAGCGAACGGGCTCACCGAAGATGACGTGCCCACGACCTGGAGCGAACTCGAGACCGTGGCCAGACAACTGGACGATGTCGATGCGGACGGAAGAATCAACATCCTCGGCTTCGACCCGACCTTCGGGGAGGGGACCTATCACGGCTTCCTCTGGCAGAAAGGCCTCGATTTCTTCGACGAGGACCTCAATCCGACCCTGGACACCGATGAGCATCTCGAAGTCCTCGAATGGATGTTGGACTTCAACGACATCTACTCGCGCTCGCGGTTGGACGCCTTCGGCGAGGAGAGCCAGATGCTCGGCATCAGCCCCTTCGCCGCCGGACGGCTCGGCATGGTGATTTCAAGCGATGGTCTGTATCAGACCATGCGCTCCTACGGAGCCGACATCAACTACGGTGTCGCCCCGATTCCCGTGCCCGACGAAGACGGCATCCGCGTCAACTGGGGCAGCGGCTTCTCCATCGAGATCTATGACGACGATCCCGAGAAGGTCGAAGGCACTTGGGAATTCTTGAAATACCTGCAGGATTACGACACCCAGATCCGTCTCGCCGAGACCCTCGGATTCCTCATGAGCAACATCCCCGCGATGGAAGAATACGCCGAGGGCAACCCCATCCTCGAGGCTTTCGTCGAAGAACTGCATTACGCGGTCGACAAGGTCTATGTCCCCTATGCGCCGAACTGGCACGCCATGGACTGGATGCAATATTTCGAAGAGGGACTGGCGGGGAGGAAATCCGCCGCCGAAGTGTTAGAGGCCGCCCGCGACAACTACATCCAGAAACGCGAGAACTACGAAAGGATGCAATGACCTGAGCGAAAGGACATCGTGACATGGCAAAAAAGACCAAAGACGGCTCTTTGACCCTGCTCATCAAACGAGAGAAGAAGGTGGGATTCGCTTTCGCCTCCCCTTGGCTCATCGGTCTCGCGGTCTTCACCGCGTTCCCGATGCTCGCCTCCTTCTTTCTCTCCTTCACCCGCTATGACATGGTCAGTTCCCCGCGATTCATCGGGCTCACGAACTACCGGATTCTTTTCTTCAGCGACAATCTGTTCTGGACGAGCCTCTGGAACACGCTCTATCACGTGATGCTCGCGGTACCCTTGGGACTCATCGTGGGCATCCTCCTGGCCTTGCTTTTGAATTCGCGTATCCGGGGCATCGGGGTGTATCGGACCATATTCTATCTTCCCAATGTCGTGAGCATCGTCGCCATGGGGCTGCTTTGGCTTTGGCTCTTCCAGCCGCATTTCGGGCTCATCAACCAGGTTCTCGACCCCGTCTACAGTCTTTTCAACATGGATCCCATCGGTTGGTACCGTGATGCGAGCTGGTCCAAATTCACCATCGTTCTCATGGGACTCTGGACCGCCGGCGGCAGCATGATCATCTATCTCGCCCAGATGCAGGACATCCCCAAGGAATATTATGAAGCCGCCGAGATCGACGGCGCGGGGTCCTTGCGGCGGATCTACCACATCACCCTGCCGCTCATGACGCCTTCCATCTTTTTCAACTTCATCATGGGCATCATCGCCGGTTTCCAGGTCTTCGCCATCGCCCATATCATGACGGGCGGGGGCCCGGCACGAAGCACCTACTATTTCGGCTACTACCTCTTCGACAAGATGATCATGGACCACCAGATGGGGTCGGCGAGCGCCATGGCCTGGGTGTTGCTCTTTGTGACCCTCATCATCACCATCTTGGCATTGCGTTTGAACCGTTATGTTTTCTATCTGGGTGAACAAGATTGAAAAAATAGAAAAATGGAGGAAACTATGAAAAGGAAAGTAACGCTCGTATCGATGCTACTGCTTTTTGTCTTCGTGCTCACGGGCTGTTGGCAGGGTGAGGTCTTCGTGGACACCACCTTCAACGCCGACGGTTCGGGTGAGAGGATTTTCCAACTCACCGTCTATGACGACACGCTCGCCGACGAAGCCATCCCGAACCCGGAAGACCCGACAGGGGAGAAGGGTCACGGCCCCGTCATCAACGACAAGCACATCGTCGGTGGTCTCCCCGCCATGCAGACCTGGTTCGAGGAGAACGCCCCGGACTTCATGGAAGTGCACGACATGGAGACCGACGAGGAGAACTATCTCCGGATTTACACCCTCTCTTTCGCATTCGACGATTTCGACGAATTCCTCGAGCGCATGGAGACCCTCGTCAACCTCTCTCCCGTCATGAGCTGGGAAGATTTCGACGCGGATGAGCTGCCCGCGATGGAATGCGACGGCATGTTCTTCACCGAGACCTGCACATTCACCGAATCAAGGGAGATTGTCGAAGCTTCTCTCGATTGGGCCATTGACGGCATCTGGAACGACATCTATGACGCCGATGACCTCGAAGGATTCGTGGAGAAGGGCGACATCGCCGTGTTCGCCGATTATCGCACCACGGTATTCGATTCGACCTATGAAGAGATGGGCCATTACGACCCCGACGCGGAAGATCCCGACCACCCCGATATCGGGGGCCTCTATGTCTATGTCGACAGCGACTTCTTCGAAGTGGTCGGTGAAAGGACGAATTCGGCCGGCATCTCGATTGTGGTGGCCGGAGCGATCATCGTCATCGGCCTTGCCGTCGGTGCGGTCTACATCTTCAAACTCAAGTCGTAAGACACCCATGCTTTTGCCCCGAAAACTTCGCCGTCCCCATGAAGATTGTGCTATCCTTATGGTGAACGGGGTGATATCGTGCAAGAAGAAAAGACCAAAAGGACAAACATCGTCAAGGACGCCTATGTACACGTCATGAACTATGTCGGCCTGGCCCTGGTCTGGTTCATCGTATCAGGGCTGGGCCTTTTCCTGACGGCGGGGGCCGCCACGGCGGCCGCCTATCGTGTCGCTTTTTTCTGGAAGGACAAGGACCGCCATGTGCCGCTCTTTTCGACGTTCTTTCGGGGTTTCAAAGAGAATCTGGTGTCGGCGAGCCTCGTCCACATCCCCTTTTTGCTTTTCGCCATCGGACTATTCTTTCTCCATACCTACGCACAAAACACCGAAGAGACCCTTCTCATCATAGCGGTGTATCTGAGCGCTTTCGAGCTGCTTTTGTTCGGGCTCTATGTCTTTCCGCTCATCGCCGCTTTTCGCCACAAGAACGCGTTCCACCTCGTGCGAAACACCATGATTCTCGCCCATTTCCATCTTTTCACCACGTTGAAGCTCATCGGGACCCTGGCTTTCTCCATCTTTCTCGTGATGGTCGTCCATCCCGCGTTGCTTCCCGTTTCCATCGCTTTGTATTTCGGTTTCTCCTCAATGCATCTGGAGAAGATCCTTTCCATCTATCGTGACAAAACCCTGGAGGCGTTGTCAGATGAAGAATGAATACAAGATGCACGATGTGCATTTCGAAAAACATCCCCGCATCGGCGTGAAGGATTTCGAAAGGGGTCTCATCCAAGGAAATGACGCCGTCTTTTCGGCCATCGCCGAAGAAAACGCCCGCCATATCGTCATGGAATGTTATCCGGGCGTGGACACCGCCCGTTTGCGCGATGAGTTGGTACAATATTTCCCTAAGGCTGAGCTCATTTTCGCCGACGACTATGCTTTGACGAAAGAAGAGGTGGGAGCGAAGATCAGAGACTTCATGACCGATGACCGGGTCTTCGGCATCATGAGCCATTTCGTGATCGATGACTTCTATCCCGAAGAGAACGTGGCGAGACTCCGAAAGCGTATCGCGGAAAACGACAGGCAAGTCGTGGTCTATGGTTTCGGGGCGAGCCGTTTTTTCGATGCGGACCTCGTCGTCTATCTCGACCGCACTCGCCACGGCATCAAGACCGATTACAAGAAGGGCCTTGCGAACTGGAAAGCAAAGAACCATGACGAAGAACCGCTCAAAAAAGAAAAGAGGGGTTTCTTCTTCGAATGGCGCACGGCCGACAGGCTCAAGAAGAAGCTTCTTCCCCGCATGGACTACTATGTCGCCGCCGACGATATAAAGAACCTCCGCATGACGAGCCGCACCGACTACTTCAAAGCGTTGGAAACCGCCACAAGACGCCCCTTCAGCATGGTCCCCTTCTTCATGGAGGGCGTCTGGGGCGGCCAATGGATGAAAGCGGTCTGCGACCTCGACAAGGACAAAAAGAACTATGCCTGGTGCTTCAACGGCATCATGGAGGAAAACGCCTTGGCCTTCGATTTCGACGGGGGGATTCTCGTGACACCGGCGATCAACCTCGTCTTCTTCTATCCGGTTGAACTCCTCGGCAACCGGGTGCATGCCCGTTTCGGCACCGAGTTCCCCATCCGTTTCGACTTTTTGGACACGATGGAAGGCGGCAACCTCAGTCTCCAGATCCATCCGCTCACCGAATACATCCAGGATACCTTCGGCATGCACTACACCCAGGATGAATCCTACTACATCCTCGATTCCCGGGGCGGCGGCGTGTATCTCGGTCTCAAGGAAGACGTGGACAAAGAAGCCATGATCAAAGATCTGCGCCGCGCCGAAAAAGGCGAGATTTCTTTTCCGGCCGAAAAGTATGTGAACAAGTACCCCGCGAAAAAACACGACCACATCTCCATCCCGGCCGGCACCATCCATTGCAGTATGGAAGGGACCATGGTCTTGGAGATAAGCGCCACCCCCTACATCTTCACCTTCAAGATGTGGGACTGGGGGCGTGTCGATCTCGACGGCAAGCCCCGTCCCATCCATCTGGACCACGCCATCGAGAACATCCAATGGGATCGTACGACAAGCTGGGTGGAACAAGAACTCCTGAATCCCTTCGCGACCATCAAGGACGCTGACGGCATCCTGGAAGAAAAGACCGGGCTCCATGAAAGGGAGTTCATCGAGACCCGCCGTCACACCGCGAAAGAGAAAGTCCTCCACCAAAGCCATGGCAGTGTCGACGTCTTGATGTTGGTGGAAGGAACCGAGGCGGTGGTCGAGAGCCCGCTTGACGCTTTCGCCCCCTTCGTGGTGCGCTATGCCGAGACCTTCATCGTTCCCGAGAACGTCAAGGAATACACCGTCCGTCCTCACGGGGAAAGCGCCGGCGAGACCATCAAGACCATCAAGGCCTTCGTGAGGGTTTGAGATGAACATCCACTTCGTGCTCTATCCCTTGCTTCTGGCTTTGATCGCATTCCTTCTCTTTTGGCGGAAGGCTTCTATCGAAAACACGAAAGCGGATGTTTTCACCCTTTTTCTTTCGGGCGCCAAAGAGAGCCGACTGCAGTGGTTTCGCACCTTGAACGCGCGTCGAAAGAACGTGGATGCTCTTTTTCTCGGTGATTCCCTCATCCAGGAATGGCCCGTGGCGGAGATGTTCCCGAAAGTCCGCACGGCGAACCGCGGCATCGGCGGCATCACCTCGGAAGGCGTCTTGGAACAATTCAAAGAAATCGTGCTTCCTTTACAACCCCGCCGGCTCGTCCTGCTTGTCGGGACGAACGATTTCACAGAGACAGCCTATCAAAATGAAACGACCGCACAAAACATCGTGAAAATCATCACCACCATGAAAAAGGCCTTTCCGAAGACCCGCTGTCATATTTTGTCCATACCGCCCGTCGGGAAGAAGACTTCTCCCGAAGTGGACCCTGAAACCGTTGGTCCCAGAGACAACGACAAAATAAAGACCTTGAACAAAAAAATCCGCGCCTTGGTCGGGCATGAAGCCACATTCCACGACATCCATCCTTTGTTGGCCGATGCGAACGGCTTTCTCAAAGACGAACACACCCGGGAAGGGTTGCATCTAACACCCGAGGCTTACGAAAAATTGACCGAGTATCTCGAAGAAGCCATCTTCAAAGAGGGGCTGTAATGAAATAAACACAACAAAACAGCCCAACTAACGAAAAAACCGGTCCATTAAGGGCCGGTTTTTTGGTATAATTAGGGTATGGAAAGCACCACTAACTACACATCTCATTA
>PWYL01000044.1 GCA_003568315.1 Mollicutes bacterium
CAGTGGACATCGTGGAGATCATCCGCCCCATCTACAATTTCAAGGCCTGATCAATCCTTCTTTGGCGGTCCGAACCACTTGCGGGTCCGTGCCAGATAGACGGCATAGCTTTTTGGGAATTCCCGTGCGAGCTTTTTCTCTTCCTTCTTGCTTTGATGCCGGAAGGCGACCGTGACGAAAAGGAGCGATCCCAGAAAGAAAGGGTCGGGATAGACGAGGAAACACCCCGCGAAGAGGAGGATCACCGCAAGATAGACAGGATTGCGCGAATAGCGGAAGATACCTTCGGTGACGAGCGTCTCGGCGGCGCTTTCCTCGATGCCGATCCGGAAGGCGTCCCGGAAAGCGGCAAGCGCGAAAGAGAAGCTGACGATCGCCGCGTTCAGAAGGAAGAACCCCGTGATCTTCGACCATGTCCCCCCGAAAAGGGAGATCGGTTCCCCGATGCCCGGGTAGGGGATGCGGAAAGCGGCCATCACGACGAAGAAGGTCAAAAGCCCCATTCCTAACCAAAAGGAGCGCTCGAGGTGCTTTCCGAACCCTTCTTTCCCCTTTCCGAGTTGGACGACCCTTCGTCCCCGCCGCATAAGGATGACGGTCTTGCCGACAAGCAGCGCATAGAATGTGAAAACAGCGATGAGCACATAGATGTCGAAAAAGCCCATGGCATTCCTTTTCCGGGAAGAGCGGTGTCGTTCGATGTGTCGTTCTTCCCTCAGAAGCTTTTTTCTTGTACAATGATAACGGAAGGTTTCAAGCATCTTCCTGAGGAGGAAATGATATGTGGTTCATGATCGTCTTGGTCGTTGTTCTCGCCGTGATGCTCACCATCGGCGGGGCGAGCGAATATTCGCGCCGCAAGTCGGGGGAAAGACCCTCTAAAGATGTGTCGCAACGCGTCAAGCACAAAATCGATTCCAGCAAGCGCATCCCGGGGAAGAAGAAGAAAGCAGATGACGACCCGATGAGCCAGTTCGACCATCTGTTCGAGGAACAAGAGGATCTCTGGGCGAAATACGACAAGAAGCGTTAGAAGCGCTCGAACATCACGCTTTCGGAATATGCGCCCCTTTTTGTCGTTTTGCGGTTTCGCTTCCGGGAGGTTTCTCATGGAAAGCTTTTCAAAACCGATGAATTGCGCTATAATTGTCGAGTGTGTGCCCCGAAACGACCCGCTCTTCCCGGAGGGTCGTCGCCGGGGGTTCAATCCCCGAAAAGGAGCTGTTTGACATGAAAAAGAAAAAGAACATCGCTGAAGATTTCGTGGGCGGTGTCATCATGGACGTCGTGACGGAAGAACAGGCGAGAATCGCCGAAAAGGCCGGTGCCGTCGCGGTCATGGCTTTGGAGAAGGTCCCCGCCGATATCCGCGCCGAAGGCGGTGTCGCACGGATGTCCGACCCGAAACTGATCAAAGAGATCCAAAAGGCCATCGCCATCCCCGTCATGGCGAAAGTTCGTATCGGTCATTATGCCGAAGCGCGAGTGGTGGAAGCGATCGGCGTCGACTATGTCGACGAGAGCGAGGTTTTGACCAATGCGGACCCTTGGGACCATATCGATAAAAAAGTGTTCGACGTTCCCTTCGTCTGCGGGGCGAGAGACTTGGGAGAAGCGCTCCGCCGCATCGGTGAGGGCGCGATGATGATCCGCACGAAGGGCGAGGCCGGAACAGGCGACATCATCGAGGCCGTCCGCCACATGAAGACCTTGAATCATCAGATCGCGAAGATCCGCCGCCTCGATCCCGAACAACTCCCCGTTTATGCGCAAGAGCTTGACGCTCCGTTGGAACTCGTGGAGTACGTCCATGAACACGGTCGTCTCCCGGTGGTGAATTTCGCCGCCGGCGGTGTGGCCACCCCGGCGGATGCCGTTCTCATGATGCATCTGGGTTGCGACGGTGTCTTCGTCGGTTCGGGCATCTTCAAGTCGGAAAATCCCGAGCGGCGGGCCCGCGCGATTGTCGAGGCCGTGAAGCATCACAAGGACTACAAGAAAGTCGCCGAACTCTCGGAGGGTCTCGGAGTCGCGATGAGCGGTGTTTCGACGGCTAAAGAGAAAAAATGAGCATAAAGACCGACCAACCGACAAGGAGGGCTTTGAAGCCCTCCTTTTCATATGATGAAAACGTCCGCTTCCTCATTTGAGGAAGCGGACGAGTTCACTGACATAGGCGCGTTTGAAGTCGGGGTCCTTCAGGGGGGCGATGCCTCTTGATGACTTGGAGCGCTCTTGCAGCATCTGGATGAAGATGGGAATCGAGAAACTCGAAAAGAGCAACATGTAACGGGCGCGCAAAATTACATTGTCCTCGATACCCGTTCCCCGAGAGATTTCCGCGAAGACTTTTTCTGTGAATTCATTGTCCTCGAAGAACCCTTCGATGATGAGATTGGACGAGTCCCACTGGGTGTTGGGCTGCAAGAACATGTAGCTCACGATGCCCATGTTGTCGATGGCGAAGTTGTAGATGACATTGACCATCGACTCGAGTGCCTCCTCGGTGCCGCTTTCTTCCGGCAGACGCTCCATCGCCGCTTGGACTGTCGTCTTCAGATCATCGACGGTCTCTTTCATCACGATGTTAAGGAGGTTCTCCTTGCTGGAAAAATAGTAGTTCACAGCCGCTATGTTCACATAACACGCCTCGGCGATGTCGCGGACCGTGATGTTGGGCTTCATCTTGAGCAGGGATTTCGTCTTCTCGATAATCCGTCTCTTGGTATCGTTCTGTTTGTGCAAGGGAATCCCTCCTTCTTGCTTGAAATATTGTTTCAAACAGATTTTCAACGGTTGTTTATGTTGTCATTATACCAAAGAAACCCTACGATTAAAATATATATTTCAAACTTGCGTTTAAACTCTGTCGCTGGAGTGTGACCATGAAACGGATGCTGGGAACGCATCGAAAATACGTCTTCTTGGCTTTCGTTGTCGTTTTCACGGGACTATGCGCCTTCCTTTTCACCAAGGTCGAGACCAATTACGATCTCGCCGAGTATCTGCCCGCGGATTCGAACACCGCCCGCGGGCTCGAGATCCTGACTGAAGAATTCGGGAACCACGCGTTCGTCGAGATCATGGTCGGCAATGTCGGCTTGCAGGAAGCATTGGGGCTGAAAGAGACCATCGAAACGGACGAAGCCGTTTTGCGGGTCGTGTGGCTCGATGACCACGCCGATATCGAAAAGCCTTCAGAAGAGATCGACACCGCTCTCTTGGACCAATATTTTTCCGACAATCACGCCCTTTTCGAGGTGACTTTCGCTCATGATGCTTTCAGTCCCGAAGTCGAGGCGGCGATCGACCGTATCGCCGCCAGCCTCTCGGAACATGAAGTCCATTTCCGGGGTGAGGCCTTCGAGAACAAAGAAGCCCGTCGCATCGCCGAAGGGGAGGTCATGCAGCTCATTCTCATCATCGTGCCGATCGCTTTTTTGATTCTCGTCATGGCGGCCAAGTCCCATTTCGAGCCCGTCCTCGTCCTCTTGACCTTGTCCGTCGCGGTCGTCGTCAACATGGGCACGAACATCGTCTTTCCCCATGTTTCCTATATCACGTTGACTTTGGCGGCGGCTTTGCAGCTCGCGATCAGTCTCGACTATTCTCTTTTCTACATCCATCGCTACTATGAAGAGCGGGAGAAGAACCACTCCGTCGACGAGAGCATCCGGAATGCTAGAAAAAAAGCCTTCCCCTCCATCACGGCGTCCGCCGCGACGACCATCACCGGTTTCTTGTCGCTTCTTCTCATGCGCTACGGCATCGGAAAAGACATCGGTCTGGTCCTCGCGAAAGGTGTCGCTTTCAGCTATCTGGCCGTTTTCTTCTTGCTTCCCGTCCTCGTGAAAGTGTTCGCGGGGCCCTTGGAGAAATCTCTGCGTCGTTCCCTGGTCCCGCCCGTCGCCTCCCTGACAGGAATCTTCGCCAAGGGCCGTTTCGTCTTTTTGGCGCTTTTCCTCATAGCTTTTGCGGGTGGAGCCCTTTTACAAAGAGAGGTGGATTTCACCTTCTCCTCCACACCGGCGGGCGATGTGAAAAGCGTTGTCCACAACCATCGTGAAGCCATCGGCGAACAGTTCCACCCTTCCCGCCCCATCGTCGTCCTGGTCGCGAAAGGCGAGGTCAGTGACGAGGTCGCACTCGTCAGCGCGCTCGAGGATTTGGATAACGTCATCGGCATCGACGCACTCGTGAAACTGGTCGACCCTTCGATACCACGGGCCTTTCTTCCTTCCTACATCCGTGAGCCCTTCGTCGGCAAGGACCATGTCCGTATCATCGTCCACACCGACATCGTCGAAGAGGACGAGGCCATGTATGCGTTCGATGAGGTGCTCAGGGAGACGGTCGCCTCGGTCTACGGCGACGGATTCTATCTTCTCGGGATGATTCCGGCGACGGCGGAAATCCGCTCGTTCGTGGAAGCGGACGGTATCAGAGTGAGCCTCTTCGGCGCGGTGGCCATCGGCCTCATCATCCTCGTCATCTTCCGTTCGCTCCTGATTCCGGTCTTGCTCGTGGCTTTGATCCAGGCGTCGATCTGGGTGAATCTCTCTTTGAGCGGTCTGTCGGGTGTGAGTCCGCTCTACATCGGGTATCTGGTGATGTTTTCTTTGCAACTCGGGGCGACCATCGACTATGCGGTGCTTCTCGCGAACCGTTATCAGGAGTTCCGCCTGACGGATGACAGGTTGAAAGCGCTGAAGAAGGCCTTGGAAAAGGCTTCTCCCCCCATCATCATCTCCGCCCTCGTGCTGGCCACCGCGGGTTTTTCCGAAGCGGCATTCTCCGAGTTGGCCTCCATCAGGGAAATCGGTCTGTTGATTGGTCGTGGCGCCCTGCTTTCGCTCGGTTTCGTCATTTTCCTCCTGCCTTCTTTGCTTTTGGTATTCGATGGGGCAATCCAGAAGACCACACGGAAGAGGAAAAGCCCTGTCGACTGATTGTTCACTGTACAAAAATCCATTTACCCGGGGCGAAAAATCATGTATAATAGTATAAGACAAGCGGAATCGTCATGCGGAACTTGTGGCGTTTGCCGCTCGTCCACACATAGAAGAAGGAGAATCCTCATGATGCAATCAAAGAAAACAATTTTGACCACCGTTGTATTCTTCGGCGCTCTTTGGGGCCTTGTGGAGGCCACGCTGGGCTATGGGCTCCAGTTCCTCCCCCACCTCGTCAGCGGAAGTGTCATGTTCCCTCTCGGCGCCGTCATCCTCTTTCACACCTACAAACAGACCGGCTCCAAGCGGGCCGTCTTCATGGTGGGTGTCATCGCCGCCTCAATCAAAGCCGTGAACTTCTTCGCACCGGGCCTTCCCCCCATCAAGACCTACAATCCCATGATCGCGATACTTATGCAATCGCTCTTCATCGTTGTTTTGATTCCGCTTTTCGAAAGACGCACCCTCAAAAGCGTACTGGCAGGATTCCTCATCGCGAGTATCGGTTGGCGTCTGGTATTCCTCTTGAACATCACCGTGAACAACGCCCTCACGGGCTTTCCCTTCCCGCAACTTCAAAGCCTTGCCAGCATGACGGAATTCACGCTGGCTTACGGACTTATGGGCGCCGCCTTCGGTGTGGCCTTCCTTTTCATCGCCGAAGCCTTCACCCGTCGCGCTCCGTTCTCTTTCAAGATCCGCCCCGTCACGGCCGGAACGTTGCTCGTCGTGACCCTTGTCGTCACATATCTCACCAGCTGAGAAACGCTTTCTTCACCTGGTTTTTCACCACTTGAACGTGGTAGGTGATGGTCATGCCTTGCATTTTCGGTTTTCCCCCGGAAATCCGGGACGTCTTCGCCTTCTATATCCTCGTCGGGGTCATGACCCTCCTGCTTCAGTATGTCGTCAAATACAGCTGGAACCTGATTGCGCGCATCGTGGCCAGAGCCAAAGGCGAACAATACCGCCCACCACCGTTTTGAATCCAAAAGACGTCTGTACGAGGACGTCTTTTTCTTGGGAGAAAGAAGTGTGGACCCTTGACCCGTGAATTGTTTACGTGCCTGCGAAACTGTGCTATGGTGAGAGTGTGAAAGAGGACTCGATAATTATAGGGAGATGTGAAAAATGAGCGAAAAAAAGAGGACCATCGCGAAACAACGTGCCAAAAAGCTGAAGTCCACCATCGAAGACTATCTCGAGGTGAAAAAGCGCATCCCGAAAGGGCTCGAGATGACAAAGACGATCAAGACCCGCCGGAAGCGGATTCTCGAGGTTCTCGGGGGTAGGGAAGCGGATTTTGACGACTACCGTTGGCAATTGAAAAACAGGATTACCGACGTCGAGACGCTCAAGAGGATCATCAAACTGACCCCGGAGGAGGTCAAGGCGGTCGAGGAGGTCGAGAAGCAGTTCCGCTGGGCGATTTCGCCGCATTATCTCTCGCTTGTCGATCCCGACGACACGTTTGACCCCATCAAGCTCATGGCCATGCCGACCGGACTCGAACTGCGCGACCCGGGCGGGAATCCGGATCCCATGAGCGAAGAGTTCACCAATCCGGCCGGCACCATCACACGCCGCTATCCGGACCGCTTGATCATCAACATCACCAACGTCTGTGCGATGTATTGCCGTTTCTGCCAGCGCCGCCGCGACATCGGCGAAGTGGATGAAATGCAGCCGAAAGGCCTCATCGAGGAGTCCATCGACTACATACGGGAAAACGAAGAGATACGGGACGTCCTTCTCACCGGCGGTGACCCTTTCACCATGCCCACCGACAAACTCGAGTGGATTCTCAAAGGACTCACTTCCATCGAGCATGTCGAATATGTGCGGATCGGCTCGAGGGTCCCCGTCACCATGCCGCAACTCATCACCGACGAGTTCGTGGCGATGTTGCAGAAGTATCATCCCGTCTATGTCAACACGCATTTCAATCATCCGATGGAGGTGACAAAAGAGGCGAAGGCCGCCTGCGAGCGTCTTGCGGACGCCGGCATACCGCTAGGCAACCAGGCCGTGCTCTTGAACGGCATCAACAACGACAAGTACGTCATGCGGGTCTTGAACCACGAACTTTTGAAGATCCGGGTGAAACCCTATTACATCTTCCATGCCAAGGCCGTCAAGGGGACAACGCATTTCAACACCTCCATCGATGACGGCATCGAAATCATGGAATACCTCCGCGGCTATACGAGCGGCATGGCGATCCCGGCCTACATCGTGAACGCCGAAGGCGGCAAGGGCAAGACGCCCATCCTCCCCGAATATCTGGTCTCCCGCGGCAAGGATTATTTCACCATCCGCACCTGGGAGGGCGAGGTCTTGAAACAGGAGAACCATCCGACGCTTGACATCAAGAAGGCCTTGAAGTCCTTGGATTGATGCTTTATGGGCGTTCCGCCAGATGGCGGGACGCTTTTTTCGAAGGAGCCGCGTAAAAACGTTGCATTACCGGCGGATATTTTGTATAATCTCTTTTGGTATGGGGCTATAGCTCAGCAGGGAGAGCGCTAGCATGGCATGCTAGAGGTCACGGGTTCGAGCCCCGTTAGCTCCAGAGATTGTCCTTGACACCGCGGACCGGAAAGGTCCGCGGTTTTTTTCGTTGTGCTTCCGCCCTTTCTTCACCGTAAGGCTTCATGTATAATGAAGGCAGAAGAACCCTCCGAAGGAGTGATTTTCGTGAAAGACATCGGCAAACGCTTCATGGAAGGAACCCGTTTCGAGAACCTCGGACCATCCGACCAGATGGAAGGTAAAGATGCCCCCGCGCTCAGTTGGCTTCACGAGGGCGAGACCATCGCCCTTCCCGACCCAAAAGAACTATCCGTCGGCGACATCAAGCTTTGTGATGCGATCAAAGAGCGGGAGAGCGTGCGCGCCTACAAGGACGATTCCCTGTCTTTCGCCGAATTGTCCCACACACTCTGGGCCACACAGGGGGTGCGCAAGAAAGGGAAACATGTGGCACTCCGGATGGTCCCCTCGGCAGGCGCCCGCCACGCCTTCGAGACCATCCTTTACGTCCGCAATGTGGAAGGACTCGAAAAGGGACTCTACCGCTATCTTCCCTTTGAACACGCTCTGGCTCCCTGGGACACACCGGATGATGTCGAAAATCTCCTGGTCGATGCCTCTCTCGGGCAAAAAATGCCCGGCCGGGCGGCTGTCACCCTCATCTGGGTCGCGGATGTCTACAGGATGTATTGGCGCTATGGCGAACGCGGTTACCGCTATCTCCATCTCGATGCCGGCCATGTGTGCCAAAACCTCTATCTCGTCGCCGAACAACTCGATTGCGGGACCGTCGCCATGGCCGCCTTCGATGATGCGAAGATGAATCGGCTTCTCGGTCTTGACGGCGAGGACCGTTTCGTCATCTATCTCGCCCCGCTCGGCAAGATTTGACCTCGTAGGAGGCGTCCCGGGCCTTCCCGCAAACTTTGATTTCCCCCCTTTGCATATCGAAGAAATCTGTTATAATAGGATAGGCTCGGGACGTGGCGCAGTTTGGTAGCGCACTTGCATGGGGTGCAAGGGGTCGCAGGTTCGAATCCTGTCGTCCCGACCACAAGCCGAAAAGGGGCTGTAATGAAATAAACACAACAAAACAGCCCAACTAACGAAAAAACCGGTCCATTAAGGGCCGGTTTTTTGGTATAATTAGGGTATGGAAAGCACCACTAACTACACATC
>PWYL01000045.1 GCA_003568315.1 Mollicutes bacterium
CGAGGACTTTTCTTTCTATGGGGATGGGGATCTGCGCGAAGTCCTCTTCGCGCAAGAGACCGTTTCTTGCTTTCATATCTTTTAGGATTCTTTTCTTCACTTCGCCCTCGTAAAAGTCCTTCCAGCCCGCTTTCGCGAGAAGCCGCATACATTGGGCGAGATCATTCTGGATCACTCTCTCTTTCTTCGGCAAGGGCTCATCGCCTTGGAAAAAGACTTCTCTTATGCCTTCGTCTTTCATGAGCTCTTTCTTGTGTTTTTCGAGGAGGCTTCGTTGGAGTCTCCCCAAGGCATAGCCCTTTTCGGCAAGACGGATGGCGGGCATCAAGAGAGAGGAGAAATCCAGGGAGCCGAAATTGTCATGCAAATACCCATAGAAGGCGACCGTGGAAGGGAGGGTGGATGCGGAGAGGCCCAATTGTTTGGGGGATTTCGGGATGTCTTTGGGTTGGAAGTGGAATGGGGCGAAGCTCGAGCCGTCCAAAGCGAAAAAGCGCTTGCTTTCGGCATGGAAAACTAACGCCATCGATTGGCCGCCCATGCCTGAAGCGTGGCCTTCGGTGACACCGAGGGCAAAAGAGACGGCGACGGCCGCATCGAAGGCGTTTCCGTCTTGGGAGAGGATTCTCGCACCGATCCGGCTGGCTTGGATCGATGCGCTCGCGACCATACCCTTCTTGGCTTGGTCAATCGGGACTTTCCTTTTTCTCATGGTATTCCCTTCTAACTTGTATGCCTTTTGCGTAGAAGCTGGGCGAGAAGGATCGTCTTTTGGACGAGTTCTTGGCGGTTGATCGACTCCTGCGGGGTGTAGAGCCTTTTGGAAGAAGGCGCCATGCCGCAGACGACGGGGATCGCCGCGGGGATCGTTCCCGCGGCGGAAGGGAGGATCGTGCTTTCTTCCCGCATGGGGATCTTCCATTGGCGGGCCATATTCTCGATCTCTTCGATGAGGGAAAGCGAAGCCTTCCTTTTTTGCAAGGGGGGCCTTTTTTCCAAGATTTCGAGATAGGTCCTTATGCCTTTGGGCTTTTGCGAAAAACAAGATTGTATCTTTTTGAAGGCTTGGTCGGCCTTTTCTTCTTCCAGGTGGGAGAGGATGATCGTCACACTCGCGCGATGGGGCGCGAGGATGCTGTAGCGGGTGGTGTCGATATCTTGGACGGAAAGCGAGAGGAAGGGCTCCTCTTTGGCGATTTCTTGCAGCGCGGCCACATTCTCCAAGAGGTACTCCAAAACGCTTCTTTCTTTCGTCTTGGCCCCGATGCGCAAAGGGTGACCCTCGATGACGATTTTCACCTTCATCGTGCCCCGCCTTTGGGAGATGAAACTTCCCTCGTTGAAGGCGGGAGCCATGACGAGGACTTCTTTGGCCTCTTTCGCGGCTTCTTGGAGGTGTTTCGCGCTATAGCGCATGCCGTGGCCCTCATCGGCATAGAGGAAGAGACCCGCAGGTATCCCATCCAAAAGATTGGCCTCCTGCAAGCTCTCGAGTGCGCGAAGCACGACGGCGAGGCCACCTCTACTCGAGGCGATGCCTTCGCCGAAGAGTTTTTCCGGCTCTTTCCGGAAAGGCATGGGATAAGCCCCCCTCGAGCCCGGATCATCGATGGGGACGACGAGGAGAGTTCCTTCTTCAAGACCTTTCTTTGTCTTATAGAGCCAATGGGACTTGCCGCCCGTCCGTTCTTCGTCCAAGGTGAGCGAGAGTCTCTTCAGCCTTGCGTCCAAGCGGCGGAGGAAGGTCTGCTTGCTCACGGCGTCGCCTGTGGCGGTATAGAGGTTTGTGAGTTGTTTCAGGTCGGTCTCGGTCTTGTCGCGGGCTTGGGTGATGAGCGAGAAAAGGGATGCACCCGCTTCTTCTTCGGAGGGAGCGAGATCTTTGGCGATGCCGAAATAGCGTTCGGCGGCGATGTGGATGATGCGTTGGACGAGACTTTCATACGAGAGGCCTTTCGCCGCGGCGGCTTTGACGAAGGAGGAATCGGGACCCAAAGAGGCCATGGAGTTCACTTCCAAGACATAAGGGTTTCCCTTCTTGTCGATGCGGAAATCGACCCGGGCGAGATCCTGACAGCCTAAGGCCTTGAAGGTTTTCAAGGCGAGTTCGTCAAGTTTCTCTGCGAGTTTGTCGTCGAGTTTTGCCGGACAGACGGAACGGACCCGGCTCGCTTTATGGTCGGTCTTGTCGGCGAAGGTGAAGATCCGCTCGCCTTCTTCGAAGAGTAGCTCCAGGGGAGGTAAGACTTCGGTGGGGGCATTCCCCAAGAGGCCGATATTCACTTCGCGGCCGTCGATGTATTCTTCGACCAAGGTCGGGGAGGCGAATTCATCGTGGATCGTTCGCACACCGGATCGCAATTCTTCTTCGTTTTTCACGATGCGTAGCCCGAAAGAGACCGCCTCACTCTTGGGCTTCACGATCAAGGGATAGCGGAGTTCTTCGTTCAGAGAGGAATCGGGCGTCTCCAAGACGGCGAATTTCGGGGTCGGGATCCCTTTTTGGATAAGGACCATTTTGGTGACGACCTTGTCCAAGGCGATGGCATGGACCTCGGGTCCCGAGCCGACATAAGGGATGCCGAGCATCTCCAGAATGCCCGGGATATGCATATAGCGGCCCCGACCCTGGATGCCGTAACTCAGATTGAAGACTAGCCCGGGGCGTTCGCCGCTTGTGACTTTGGGCATGAAACGCTCCAGGTTCTCGACGATGTTCTTGTCGCCTTCAAAAAGACGGATCCGGTGGTTGTCCGCTAGAAGGGCGTTTTTCACTTTCATGATGGTGTCCATACCGTATTTTTCTTTGTTGGGGATGCCGAAGAGGTTGATGACGGCTTTGGACTCCCGGTTGTAGACGATGGCGATCTTCATGGATTTCTCCTCAATCCATCCAGCCCTGAATGAAGGGCAGGATTGTCAGTCGGAATTGTACTCTTTTGGTCATCTAATTGTACCACCAACCAAGGAAAAAGGGTATAGATAAATATGACAACCGTGCAAGGTGATCCCCATGAGAAAAACACATCCCGGAGGATGTGTTGGAGAGCAAGTCCGATCACAGTAGCATCAAATATCCATCCTGCTAGAGCAACAACAACTGCAAGAACCCCTGATGAGTATAACCAAAATTGGCTACCGTCATTAAGCCATTCCAATTTGTTTTTGTTTCATGAACATCAACCTCACATACAGTAATCACCATAATCTACCTCTGGTTATAGACTTTGCAGTCAACTATCCTTATAAAGTTTTGAGCTGATATATCTCTGTAATTTTTTGTCTGTGCAGTAAATATAGCAACCTTTCATACCCCGCGTCAGCAAAGTCCTGTACGTATTCTTTATGATTTCATCGACTTTCTTCTTCATATAATCGGGGTTCTCTTTCATCCCCTTTTTCGAGCCCTTGACCGACTGGTCCGTCTTTGCGCGTTTGGAGACATCGGTCAAAACGCTACCATCTTCATACCGAAGATCATCGCCAATGATCACGCCAACATAATCGAGCTCCAACCCTTGCGAGGTGTGAATGCAGCCCACTTCGTTAACACTGTTGGGTTTGATCAGCCATTGGAGGCCGTCTTTTCCCAGATTCCAACTCATGCCGAAGTTGTGTTCGGAAATGACGATATCGTGGTGGTTGGAATCATCGCGCTTCTCTTTCTCCCAATCCCAGCAATACCCTGCAAGAAGGCGAGCGCGGTTGCGGATTTTGTTTTTCTCGAATATGAGGTCTCGCAGTTCATTGGGATCATCGACAACCCGAAAATCGAAATCTCTGGTATCCAACATTTCGTTCGCGGTGGGGCGGATCTCCAACAGATTGTCAATCCAAGCGAGATAACCGTCGCTACCGTTACAACGGAACTGGGACTCCAATGACATCTCTGTGACATCCGCTTGGTAATGTGTTGCCCATTGTCTGATTTCATGTATGGAGCCCTTGTCTTTCAGTGTCACAGTTTGGGCTTCATCAATGAAAAAAACTGAAAGATTCGCTGCATGAATCAACTCTTTCATCTGGTTCTCACCAAGATTGCTGAACATGCCCGACTTTTCGTTCAACCGATGGGCTTCATCGACGACCAGAACGGGAAATTCGTTCCTTTCCGCTTGATGGAAGGAACCGGAACTACTGAAAAGGTTGTCGACATAAGATTTTGTGAAACTTCCCTTCAGAAGGGCTGAGTAGACTTCACGGGGAGCGGCGTTCCTAGTGATATAACGAGCATTGATCTGGCGAGTGATGAGTTTTGCCAGCAGGTTGACGGCGATGACGCTTTTTCCTGTTCCCGGTCCCCCTTTGACAATGACGACGTGCTTCTTGTCTTTTTTACGCCCGTGATTCCGGTCGGCTTTGATAGAGAGCGCATATAGTTTTTCATAGACTACCTTCTGATCGTCCACCATGAGGAATTCTTCATTCCCCTTGAGCATGGAGCCCACGTTTTCGGCAAGGTTTTTCGAAGGTTTGATTTTGCCGCGGTCGATGCGGTAGAGGATATTTCTGTCGTCGCCGTATTTCACATACCTTTGAATAAAGCGTTCCAGTTTGTCAATCTCTTTTTCTGTGAATAATGGAGCTTCTTTTAAATACTGGGCATAGAAAGGATCTTTCAAGGGGTCGGATGGCCTTGTGGGATAATTGTGCAAGAAAGCACAAGGCGAAAGAAGGATTTCTTCCTCTTGGACCGTGTGATTGAAATCCCTGATCAGACTGGCATATGTCCAAGCCTGATATGAAGGGTGGGCCACCTCCGCTTCTCCACGCTGGAAACGAGTAACAACAATACCGTCTCTGTTTGTCTTCTTCGCTTTTTGCCATTGCTTCAGTTCCACAATAACAACATTTTCGCGGTATTCCTCGTCAAGACCGCTGATGAGGAAATCCACTCTTTTGGAAGTGTTGGGGATCTGATACTCGATGGCCACTCGAGCATCGCTAGGTATATCATCCGAATCCAGAGCGTCTCGCATATCCTTGAGAGAATTCCTCCAGGATGCGACCTCCGACTCGGCGGTCTTCCTCCCCAGCTTGTCCTTGAGATTGGTTTCAATTTTTTCTGCAATCTCTCGCGCTCGAACATCTTTCACGAAAGTGGCCTTGTCAGCCTCGTATACTATCATATGTATCATCTCCAAAGGATTGACATATCAAGAAAACCGCACAAATCACTTTCTTACGAAGGTTCGTGCGGTTTATGTGTTTCTTTCTCAAATAACAGTGCGGCATGGCTCCCACGACCTTGCTCCCATAATGAATCCCTTATTTGCAGTATAGCACATTATTATGAAACGTTGTATTTCCATATCCAATCTTCATCGGCATCACACCATTCTCCGAGCAAAGACCCAATACAATCCTCCGGCAAGAAACAATCCCAGCAACAACCAAAACCACCATTGACTCAGCAACAAACAGAACACAAGGTAAAGTACAAGTGTCGAAAGAATCGTAGCTTGTATGCCGAATTTCTTTAGTCCAACAATAGAGACAAAAACAAGCGAAATCAACACTCCCCAGGCGATTGAATCAATAATACCAATGCCTGTCAATGAAAAGAACGGGGCCAACCTCTTGCCGATAAAAGAAAACGGAGTGATGCCCACTTCGAAGAACAGTTGTTTTCCAATCCCAAAAACAAGCGCCATAAGATGTTTCAATATTTCAAGCAGTGAAGCCAAGGGACATCACCTCCTTGTCGCATCTTCACATGATTTCTTTCAAGAACTCCTCAATGATTTCATTCGCGATATAGCAAGTTGTCTGTTCAGATTTCAACAGGTCGGTAAGAGCTATCAAATCCGCTTTTGTGATCAACTCTTTGTTGTATGCACGCCCCAAGACGCCCAACACTCCGGTGTGAGGGATGCCGAGATCAGCACAGGCTGTTCTCACGAGTTTCTCATTGCTGCCGCAATAGCAAGCCTGTTCTTTGGCCACGGCAATCCCGAATCTGTCATTTTCGGACAAATTCTTGTACTTCTCTTGCTTGTGCAAGAAGTTGTATGTCTCAAAGCCTTCTTCTGTTTGAAGATCAACGACCGAAAAAACAAATAGTCGGAGTTCTTCTTTCATCAAGTCGTCGTACTCCTTTTCGTACATCAAGCGCGGAATCTTCATTTCATTAAACGCCCGAAACAACAACTCCGGATGCTCGAGTTCCAACAACTCCAGCACGACATTGGTGTCGATGACGATAGACGGGTCATCAGAGGTGTAGATAACGTCCCTCCGACTCTCTCCAGCTTTTGAGCATCTTGCGGGTATCGACAAGATTCATGCCGAGAAGCTCGGCGACCTTGTTGGTGCCGATTTCCTCCTTCAGGAAATCATCCTTGATCTTGCCGATCAATTTGGGGTTCTTCTCTTCTATCGCCATCTTGGGAAGGGGATGGGGCTCTATTTTTTCCGTGGCTTTTTTATTCACCTGTTTCCAGAAAGCATCCGACTGTTCTCGAGTGATCATCCCGTATTCACGCAACATGACATAAAGAGCCTGCATGCTCACCTTGAAATGGTGTTTCATCGCGACCTTGTCGATTCGCTGTTTATCGTCGACATAAGCTTTGACAAGATGTCTGGGCATGAGAAAGAAACCGGCGAACTTGTCGGCGACCTTTTCACTCATGTCCGATCGACCACTCTCATACAACGCGGCTTTGTGGTCCTTTCGGTATTGGTCCCTGTGGAAGAGCAGATGGGCGTATTCATGGACAAGCGAATAGATCTTTCTTTCCTCGGGAATGCTTTCGTTGTCGTTTATGAGTATGAAACTGCCGTGTTCTTCCGAATAGGAGGATGCTCCGAAAAAATCGGGATTGGCGAACTTTCTCGCGACGACATGGATCCCGGCTTGGGAAAACACTTCGAAATAGTTCTCCGGAATGACGTGCTCGATGTTCAGGACTCTCCTTTGCGCATAGGCGAGTTCTTCGATTTTTTTCTTGATTTCCTTGTCGAGTCGTCTTTTCTTGGGCATACGAAGAATATACTTCTCGGGCATGTAGTGGAAATCCGGATCTTCCATCACATCCAGATAATGACGGAGGGAATCCTTCATCCTCTCGATGTCAGTATCGTCGATCTTTTCCGTCGCTTTGTCGGCACGGAATAGAAAGCCGAAAGCTTTAGTGTCGGCTTCCTTTTCTTCTTCGAAGAAATACTCGAAGTTCTTGTCGAAATGATTGGCGATGCGCAAGAGTTTTTCACTGTCGATCGGTTGCCTTCCTTCCACATAGCGTTTCAGCGTCGGATGAGAGACACCGATCACTTTGCTCAGTTCACGTAAAGAGACGTTTTGATTTTCCATCAATCTCTTGATGTTTTCGCCGATGATTCGAATCGCATCCATGACTTCGCACCTCTCTTACAACATTATTTTACCACCTTCATTGTTATAATGTCAACTTATGGTTCTTAGGTGAACCACTTGTTTTCAAGAGGAGTCTCTTCCGACTCACTTTTCTGTCTTCTCTCGAGATGTACATTCCTTGTTTCTTCCATCAAAAAGAATCCGGATACTCCTTGGAGCCAGCCGGATTCCTTGAATGCATCTTGACCTTTATAAAGCCGTCAAATATGGGTTGCGACACTTGCAAGACAGTGACGCAAGATTGTGACCATATTCAACATCCGCTATACTTCTCGTCATCGATGTGCCGGACCATGAGAAGACAAGGATTGTTTTCGTCCCAAAGGGTGGGGAAGGTTTCGAGTTTGACGAAGCCGAGGCTTTCATAGAAACGGCGGGTGCCGTCGTATTCTTTGTGTTCTTTGGAAGGATCGAGGGTTTTCACGGTGAGGAAGAGATACCCTTTTTCTTGGGCATAGCCCCGGATTTCGCGGAAAAGTTCCTTTCCGATACCTTTTCTCTGATGAACCCTCTTCACACCCAAGACATGGAGAGAGAGGGTCTTTTTCCCCGTCGCCTTGACGGCGAAGAAGCCGACGGGCTTGTTATCGATTTCTTTCACGACCATGGCGCAGTCTTTGACCTCTTCCACGTAGCGGTCGTTGGCCTCGGGAATGCCGAACCATGCGGGAAGGGCTTCAAGGATGTCGCGGGTGATCCTTTGTTTTTCTTTTGGGTTTTCGAGCCATCTGGTCAAGTCCATCACCTTGTCCTTTCATTCTGTCTTTCGCGGGCTTTGCAGACATACCAGTTGGCGTGTTTGCCGACGGGTACGACGCGCACACCGGAAAAACAGGTCTCGAGCTCTTTCACGGAATCTTCCATTTCCGTTTGGGCATGTTTTCGGAAACGGAAGTAATCACCGCCTTCGAGCCACTCGGCGAAAGAGATCGGGAGCGAGCTCTTCTTGTTGTAGTCATGGATGATGACCCAGCGCTTCGCGACGCGGCACATCTCTTTGTACATGCGTTTTCTCTCTTCCGGGGAAAAACCGTGGGCCACATAGGAAGAAAAGGCGATATCGAAAGCGTCATCGGGAAAAGGCAAGGGCGCCAAGATATCGGCCTGGAGATATTCGATTCCCTCGTCTGCAGTCTTCTTCTTCGC
>PWYL01000070.1 GCA_003568315.1 Mollicutes bacterium
AAAAAAAGCACTTGAACGTCTTGGTTGGGACATTCATGTGCTTGACCATTTGTAGTACACTCATCGTTTTTCCACGCTTTTAGGGTCGTTCTAATGCATCAACTGCGAAACTCGGGTTATATCACAAGCGGACAAAAGGAAAATTCCAATATTTGCATGCAAGCCGATCCAAGGTACAATGAAAGGGACAAGGAAGGAGGAGACGACCATGGAAGCCCACCTCTACAAAGCTTTTCCCAGAGGAAACAAAGGAGGGAACGCCGCCGGCATCGTCCTGCTCGACGATTTTTCCGATGATGCGCGCATGCAGATGGTCGCGAAAGAGATAGGCTTTTCGGAGACGGCCTTCGGCACCGCTCTTTCGGCCCAGACCTTCAAGCTGCGCTTTTTCACACCGAAAACGGAAGTCCCGCTTTGCGGCCATGCGACCATCGCCTTCTTGAACCATCTCCGCCAAAAAGGAATCGTCGCAGAAGGGCCCGTTCTTCTCGAGACAAAAGCGGGTTCCTTCCGCGCCGTCGTGAAGAAAGACTCGGCCTGTATCGAAATCGCCGCGCCCCTCATAGGCGAAGAAGTCACCGCCGGCGCCGCCTTTCACGCCTTGGGCATCGCCAAAGACGAGAAGGGACCCATTCCGGCAACCGTTATACAGACCGGCATCAAGGAAATCTTTGTCGAGGTGAAAGACCGCCGCATCCTCGCTTCTCTCGCTCCCGCGGAAGAGAGGATCGAGACGTTTTGTCAAAAATACGGCGTTGACGGGGTCTATGTCTTCGCAAGAGACCCGCTCGAAAAGACCGCGATCGCCAGCGGCAGGAATTTCCTTCCCGCAATCGGCATTCCCGAAGAGAGTGCGACGGGGACGGCCTCGGTCTCTCTTGCCGCACTGCTTCATGACCGTGGTGTAAAATGTGGAATCTACCGCTTCGAACAGGGGGATTTCATGGGCGAACCCTCATGGGTCGAAGTGAGCCTCGCGTCTGATGCCGAAGAGAGGATCCGCTCCGCTCTCCTTTGCGGAACGGCGATACAGACCACCAAGCGGACCTTCTCTTTTTGAAAAGACGTCGGAAACACCGTCATGCGACGCACATTGTATTGCGCAAGACTGTGAGAAAATGGTAGAATGGACAAGAGGAGGGGATTATGATGGAAAAGGACAGTGAAGCCATCCAAAAACTCATCGACAAGCACTATCGGCCGGTGATCGAGAAGAGGATTTCCGTCCTCGAACTCGTGAAAGGCAAGGAGAAACTCTACGAGAAGAACGCCTTCCGCATCGAGAGTTCGCTGAAGAGGAAGCTTGAAAACCACCGGGAGGCCATCGAGAAACTCGAACGCGAGACCGAGGCGAAGGTCGAACAGTTGGAGGAAGCCTTCGCCAAAAAGAAAGAAGGCCTTTCCGAGAAGAAAGAGGCGGCCGAAAAACACAACAAAAAACGCTTGAAAGAACTCGACGACACCCTGGATAAGAGATGTTCTTTGAACGACCTCAAACGACAGAAGGTGGAGGCCAACCACGACTATGCCGTCAAAGAGGCCACCAAACGCTTGCTCGAAAAGCAGAAGAAGGCCGACGAGAGCATCGATGATGCGGTCGATGATCACAATGACCGCATGGGAGAACTTCTGAAAGACACGAACATCAAGCACGTCGTCAACGAGAACAACCTCGAGATCGCCCGCACGGCTTTCGATCTCGCCCACAAGCGCATCGAGACCGAGGACCGGGAGAGACAAGAAGAGATTCTGCAGAAAAGAAACCGGCACCTTGCCGGTTTCAAAGATGAGATCATCCAGCTCGAAAAGGCGTATGAAAAAGCTCGCAAGCCGCATGAAAAAGCGATTGTCGACCTCGAGAAGAAGCAGGAGAAAGAGCATTCCGCACTCCTCGAAAAACAGAACAAGGAACTCGCAAAACAGGAAAATTACCGCAAGGAAGCGAAAAAACTCGAGGACTCCCACGAATCATCCGCCATCGACAAACGGATCAAGGACCTAAAAAAGAGCCATAAAAAGGCCTTGGAAGCCCAAAGGACCGAACATGGAGCCCAGATGGCCAAAAGTCGTCGGAAGTTGCAGGATGTCATCGACACATACGCCGAACGTTTCACAAAGATGAAGAGAGAACATGTCGAGGCCATCGCGAAGAGTCTCGCCGATGAGAAGGAGGCCGAGACCGAGAAGCTTCTCGAGCTGGAAAAGGAGAACACGGTATTCAACAAGGCCTTTGCCACCTTCAAAAAACAAAAACAGAACATCCGTATCGACCACGACATCCAAAACATCAACATCAACCGCACCCTGAAAGAAATCCGGCTCCTCCACGAGCATGAAAAGGAGATCGCCCGCCCGCAAAACGACCTCGAGGAGAACGAGGCCCGCTTCCGAAAAGAAGCCGAAACGAACGAACTCGAGAAAGCGCTCCGTGTCGCCCGCGCCCAGAACGAGCGCGACAAGAAGAAGGAAGCACTCGCCCGCGAGAAAGAACTAAAACGCTTGGACAGCGAAATCAAGCGTCTCCAATACGAACGCGACCACGACCGGGAGAACGCCGAGATCGAGAAGGAACTCGCGATCTATACCAAAGACCACGCACACGAGGTGGCGATTCTCGACCACCACCTTTTGCACACCAAAAACCATGTCGCCTTGCAACACGAGCGGGGCGAAGCCTTCTTCCGGCGCGCCGAGACGGAAATCGAACGTCGTCTCGAAACGAAGACGAACGACCTCGAGAATCTCCGCGTTTCGGCCGAAAGCGACCACAAGGACATGGTCGAGCGCATACAAGAGATCCACGAAAAGGAGAAACGGATCTACGAAGAGACCTACGAGGAGCTCGTGCAAGACCACGAAGCCGTTCTCGCGAATCTGAAGAAAAACCACGCCGAAAACGAGAAGAAACACCAAGAGAAAATCGACGACCTCGACCAAAAGAAGGACAAAAAAGCCATCGTTCAGCTGAAAAAGGAATTCGAGGAGCTGAAAGAGAAACACGCCTCCATCCTGAGTGAGAAGAAGGAAACCCAAAAGAACCGTCGCGCGGCGCACAAGCGGATGCTCGACCTCGTCGAAGAAAAACGCGACAATTCCCTAGAAGAGACCGAGACCCTGCTCTATCACATCACCGACCAGATCAACGCCGCCATCAACGAGGCCCGCGCCCAGGCGGAAAAGGAGATCGAACGCCTCGAGGAGACCTTCAAGACGAACGCTTCCCGCGCCGATGTCTTCAAGATGCTTCAGGAAAAGCGGAAAGAGGAAACCGTCAGCGCCGCCGATGACTATCAGAACACCCGTGTGCACCGGGCCCGCTCGCGACAGACGAAGAGCGAAAACGCCCTCTTTGACCTCATGAAGGCGCTCGAAGGAGAGCAACGGGCTTTCGAGAAAAAGAACGCCGACAAGGTCCAAGACACCGAAGAGGCCTATGAGAAACAGCTCACGGAGACAGAACGCGAGAAGATAGAGAACTATCGCCGACTCCGCGACAACTATGAAGAAGAGAAGAAGAGTCTCACACTCTACATGCAGAAACTGAAGAAACGTTACGAAGAGACGCTCGCCAAGGAGAAGCAGAAGGCCAAAGCGGAAGAGGAACAATTCTTCGCCGAAAAACAGCGGATCGAGTCCGAACTCGAAAAGACCCGCGAACGCCTCGACAAGGACTTCGAAGAAACACAAGCGAAAAAACATGAAGACCTCGCGAATGCCAAAAACACCTATGCACAGAACACATCCGCCATCATGGACAAGGTCAAGGAGATACCGCACGAACTGCTTTCGGCCGACATTGTCACTGACATCCCCGCCATGGTCAAAGGCGAGAAGGAAGTGGGATTCGCAGAGTAGCCATTCTCACGTGGCCCGCGATGAAGGGAGGCGACGCCTTTGGAAAAGAACATACGCAAAATCCTGATGGTCGTCCTCGTCATCACCATCGCCGTGGGCTTCCGTTTCCTTTTCGAATACCTCTTCAATCTGATCTGGAACCTCTATGACCTCTCGAGCGTGTCCGGCTATTTCATCCGCGGTTTCTTCGTGATGATTTTCGCGCTTGTTTGGCTTTCCATCGCCTTGAGAAGTGAAAACCCCCACCAGAAACTGCCCTGGCTTTTGCTTTTGGCGTTGGAACCGGCGACCGGCCTCGTCCTCTTTCTCACCTTCGGCCGCAACTTCAAACGCACGCGCCGTTACCGTCGCCGACCGAAGATGCACGGCGACGCCTACATCACGAGAGAGATGAAACCCGAAGAAGCCGAAATCTGGTTGAAAGGCCGCGACCAGCGTCTCCAGGACATCTTTCACGCCGCCCACCACCTTTCCCATCACCAGCCCTTCGTCGACAACACGCATATCGAAGTCCTGAAAAACGGTGAAGAGTTCTATCCCGACCTCCGCCAGGCGATTCTCGCCGCGGAGAAGTTCATCCTCCTCGAATTCTTCATCGTCCGTTCCGACGCGCGCGGAAGGGAGATTGTCGACCTTCTCATCGCGAAGGCCGCCGAGGGCATCGAAGTGAAGATGATCATCGACGGCCTCGGAAGCGCTCGCATCGGCCGCCGCTATCTGAAAAAGATCCGCAGATCGAAAATCGATTTCCTCTTCAACGACAGGATCTATTTTCCCCTCTTCAACACCCGCGTCAACTACAGGAACCACCGTAAAATCGTCGTCGTCGACGGTCTGACCGCCTACACCGGCGGCATGAACATCGCCAACGAGTACGACAACACCGCCGCACATCCCTTCTACTTCCGCGACACCCAGCTGAAAATCCGAGGCGCCCTGGTGCAGTCCCTCACGGCGCTTTTCTTCAAGGATTACTACTACAACACCGGCCGTTTCGTCGATGACGACAGCTATTATCCGAAAACGGAAGTGCCCGCCGAAGGCATCGTTCAAGTCGTCCAGTCGGGCCCCGATTCCTCGACCGCGGCCATCCGCAACCTCTATCTGAAACTGATTTTCTCCGCCCGGAAGAGCATCAAGATCATGACACCCTACATGGCGCTCGACCAAGAGACATTGACCGTCTTGCAATCCGCCGCCAAAAGCGGCATCGACGTCGAGATCATCATCCCGGGTGTACCCGACAAGTATCTCGTCTACAAGGTCACGAAGTCCTTTGTCACGAGTCTCGTCAAAGAAGACATCAAGATCTACCAATACGAGAAGGGATTCTGTCATGCCAAGGTTTTCATCATCGACGACGAGATCGCTTCCGTCGGCAGCTACAACCTCGACAACCGGAGCGCGGTCATCGATTTCGAGGTGACCGTCCTCATGGCGAATCCGACCGTCGCCGACATCGTCAAGGATTTTTCCGCCGACAAAAAAGACTCGCGTCTCATCGACGCCGAACTCTGGCAGAAGCGCAACGTCTTCGTCCGTCTGCTCGAAGGCGTCATGAGCATATTTTCGCCCATCATCTGAGGTGTTCGAAGAAAGGAGACGCCGCATGATCCATGTCAAGGGAATCATCAAGGACTACCCGGGGGTGCGCGCCCTCGACAATGTGAGTTTTTCCGTCAAAGAAGGCGCGTTTTTCGCTCTTTTGGGACCCAACGGCGCCGGCAAGACCACCACGATCGAGATCATCTCCACGCTTAAGGGCGTGGATTTCGGCGAGGTCTCTGTGAACGGCGCCGTCGTCGGTCGCGACGACGATGCCGTCCGCAAGGCGATCGGGGTCGTCTTCCAATACTCCACCCTCGACGAAAAACTCACCGTCAAAGAGAACCTGCAACTCAGAGGGAGTTTCTACGACCTCGAAAAAAGCGTTCTCGCCGAAAGAATCGAACGTCTGCAAGAAGCCGTGGGATTCTCCTCCTACAGAGACCGTCGTGTGGGTGAACTTTCCGGCGGACAAAGGCGGAAGGCCGACATCGCCCGGGCCCTCCTCAACCACCCGAGGATCCTCCTTCTCGACGAGCCCACGACCGGTCTCGACCCGCAAAGCCGCGAAGAGATCTGGGAACTCGTCATGCGACTCAAACAAAAGACCAACATGACCATCGTCCTCACCACCCACTACATGGAGGAGGTCCGCGATTGCGACCACGTCATCATCTTGAACAAGGGGCGGATCTGCGCCGAGGATTCGGCGGAGAGACTCCGGATCCGCTATGCCAAGGACCGTCTCCGCCTCACCCCGAAATCTTCGCGCCTCGAAGAGAGACTCTCCGAAGCGGACATCGCCCACCAGAAGGTCCAATCGACAATCCACGTCCCCATCCGGGACCCTTTCGGCGGCATCGAGATCGTTCGCCGCTTTGAAGCGGACATCGACACGTTCGAGATCGTCAAGGGGACCATGGACGACGTATTCTTGGCCGTTACCGGCAGAAAGATGAGTGATGCCCATGAGAGCGCTCGTTAAACGCCACATACTCTGCTATATCAGGGACCGTTGGGCGGTGTTCTTCTCCTTCTTGAGCGTCCTCATCATCCTCGCGCTTTTCGCCTTCTTCCTCGGCACCATGCAGGAGTCCTATTTCCACGGGGTGGATGGTGCCGAATACATCATCTACGGCTGGCTCTTGGCCGGCGTGCTCATGGTCGCGACATCCACCGTGCCGCTCGGTTTCATGGAGATCATGACCGGTGACAGAACCCGCAAGAACATCAACGATTTCTATGTGACACCGCTTCCCCGGGCGAAGATTGTCATGAGCTATCTTATCGCCGCCGTTTTCATCTCGACCGTCTTGGGCATCGTGAACCTTGCAATCGGGCAGATCATCCTCCTTGTCAACGCCGGGACCATTCTGCCTTTGCTCGACCTTCTCAGGGTCATGGGACTCATCGTGCTCTCATCGGCGCTTTTTTCCACGCTCTTCTTTTTCGTCGTGAGCTTCTTGAAGACGGGAAGCGCCCACGGAACGCTCGCCACACTCTTCGGCACGCTCGTGGGCTTTCTCACCGCGATCTATGTCCCCCTGCAAGCTCTCGGAAACACCCTCACCGGCATCCTTTCGGCGCTCCCCCCCCTGCAGGCAGCGGCCCTCTTCCGCACCGTCTACATGCGGGAAGCGGTGGCGGAGCTTTTCGGCGGTGCGGATGAAGCGCTCCAGACCTACAAAAGCGATTTCGGCCTCGAAATCGACCTCTTCGGCCTTTCTCCGGGCCCCTGGGTGCTCATCTTGATGCTCGTCGGCTGGACGGCTCTCTTTTTCGGACTCTCAGTCTGGCGTCTTTCCCGGGTGAAACTCTGATTGTTCCGTTTCACGCATGTTTCATGCGGCGGAATGTGCTATAATGAGCGTGTTCCTCTCATTCTGATAGAAAGGGGATATTAAGTCATGTCCATAAAGGATCTCCGCCACATCTCCACAAAAAAAGGCGACGAAGGCTATTCCCGCGACTACTCGAACGAGAAGCTCCCCAAAGACGACATCCTTTTCGAAGTGTTGGGCACCATCGACGAATTGAGCGCCTTTTTGGGGCTCACCTTCCACTATGCCCGCTATGAACAGATCAAGGTCATCCAAGACACCTTGCAGGCCGTGAACTCTCTTGTGGCCACGAATCCCGATTCCGACAACTATGAAGAACTCCGCAAAATCACCGAGGAGGACATCAGCTTCATCGAAGAACAAGAGGAGAAGCTGCTTCTGTCGGCCGAAATCCAGAACCGTTTCTATCTTCCCGGAAGCGAGACCACGCTCCCGAACGCCTATTTCGACTACGCTCGCACGATCTGTAGAAGGGCGGAACGAAAACTTGTGCACTACAAGAACGAAAAGGGACGAAACGACCTCGCGAGAGCACAGAAATATCTGAACCGGCTCTCGGACCTCTTATTCCTCCTTGCCAGGAATTTCAACACTTGAGCGAACGGGCGATTCCGCCCTTTCTTTCGCAAAGATGAAAACACACAAGAAAGGATGACACTTATGGACAGAAAGATCGGTGTCGTCACCGACACGAACGCCTGTCTGGACTATTTCGACCATGATTACGACATCCCCATCCTCCGGAGCATCATCCACCTCGGCGAGAAGGAATATCTCGACCATGTGGAATTGACCGCCGACGATTTCTACAGGCACCTGAAAAGCGATCCCGACCTCTTCCCGAGAACCTCCCAGCCGCCCACGGCGGAGATGATCACGACCTACAGAAGTATGGCCGAAAAAGGCTACACGGACATCGTCTTCGTGACGATCTCGCAACACATGAGCGGCATCCACGGCGCCGCCATGGTCGCCGCGAAGGAAGTCCCCGAAGTCGACGTCCATGTCTTCGATTCCCGTTCCGTCGCCTATCCGCAAGCGAAGATGACCCTCAAAGCCGCCGAACTCGCCGAAGAAGGCGCAACAGTCGAAAAAATCCTCGACGAGCTTGCTTACATCCGCGAAAACAACCACATCTATTTCGGTGTCGACACCTTGGCCTATCTCGTCAAGAACGGCCGCCTCACGAACGCCCAGGGTTTCATGGGGAGAATGTTGAAGATCAAGCCATTGTTGCATATCTCCAAAGAGGGCAAGGTCGAGAACATCGAGAAGATCCGCACCTTCAAAAGGGCCGTGAATCGCGTCATCGAGATGTATCTCGCCGAGACGAAGGACATGGAGGTCTCCCCCTTCATCTGCCACGCCCACAACGAGGAGACGAAAAACCATATCGAAAGCGTCCTGAAAGAACACGACCCCTCGATCGGGAACATCTTCAGCATGCCCTTGACCCCGGCCGTCGGGGCTCATTCGGGTCCGGGGGCCATCGGTCTCGGCTACATCCGCAAAAAATGACCCCCCCCAGTCTGTGCATCCCGATCCCGGCGAGCCCGCGCTCTCCGGGATGTTTTCACGGAAAAACAATGAACACTTTTAATGTGTCATGCACGATAATATGGTATTCTACTCGTGTAAAAGGAAAACCTAGGAGGGAAGAGCCCATGAACCCGCAATTCAAGCGGGGCATCCTGGAACTCCTCGTCTTGAAGACCATCAAGGATCGACCCCGTTCCGGCTACGGAGTGATGGAGGCCTTGGGAAAAGACATCGATGTCGGTCTGAACACCATCTATCCCGTTCTCCGCCGACTCACGAAACGGGGTCTTTTCACCGTCGAACGCGAAAAAAGCGCCATCGGCGCCCCCAGAAAGATCTATCGGATCACAAAGGAAGGTGAGAAGAGACTCCTTTCCTTCAAACACGATTGGGAAACGTTCTTGGCCAAAGTTTTGAAGATTCTCGGCGGTGGCTTTGATGATTGATGACTTTTTGCAAAACCTGAAAAAGATGCCCGCGTCGTTCGAGATGATAGAAGAAGAACAAGAAGAGATCATCAAGGACTAGGAAGAGATGACGAAAGCGGCCTTGGATTCCGGCAAGACCGAAGAAGAAATCATCGAGATTCTCGGGGCTCCGGCCGCCATCAGACACGACCTGGCGGGCATGTATCCGCACCGACAAAAGAACCTCCCCCTGCCAAACTCATCGCGCTCTCGGTTTTTTTCTCCCTCGTCGTCTTCGTCATGCCCGGGGTGTTTTTCGAGACATGGCATCCGCCGGCCCGGCTCGCCTTCCTTCTTGTTCCTGGCACGGCCGTCATCGAGCACGTTTGAGGATTGAAACTATGATATAATGGAAGGAAGATGAGGAGGGATACACTTGAAGGCGCCTTTCCGCTTTTTGCGCAACGGAGTCATCCTCCTTCTTCTGACGATGAACCATCTTCTCATCGCCACCCATTTCGTCTCCGAGAATCCGCTTTTGAACGTGTTCATGATCCTTTTCGCCATCGCCAACATCGCCTATCTCATCCGCCATTTCACACTCACGATCCGACTGCATCCTTTGTTCAAGGCGGATGAGGAATTCCAAGGACACCCCATCCTCTATGTGAACCTCTTTTTGGGTGTGTTCGTGAACGCCGCTTTCATGTATCTCATGTTCGTCCATCTCATCGCGCGCATCTTCGCTCTAGGCGGGTTCTTGGCCGCTTGAACCATGAGTCTTGCCCGTTTTTTTATACAAAACCGTTCGCCGAGGGTCCCCGGGTGGTATAATGGAAGCGAGCCCGTCAATGCCAATCCCGAACGAAAGGACGCTTTCCGACATGAAGAACGATTGGGAAAAACGCATCCGTCATGCTCGTTCACTCATCGCCCGAGGACGATTCCAACGTTTTGTGACCAAAGACCTTTCGGCCTACGAGAAAGCGCCAATCACCGACCGGATCAGCATCGAGGAAAAGGTCTACATTCCCTTCATCGATCTCGCGACGGAAGCGATCGTCTATATCGCAAAAGCCCGGAGGAATCAAGACCGGGTGCACACCGTTCTCACCTTCTCCACCCGTGAGGTCGAAGAGGTTTCAAAAGCTTATGATTGGTATGATTCGGACTCCTGAAACACGTGCGCACTCCATGCGGGATGCCCACGACAAATCCGTTCGAAAGGGGATTCAATCCTCATGAAAAGACTGCTTGTCGCATTCACGCTTCTCGTATCCGTTTTGACGCTATCCGCTTGCGGGCTCTTTCAGGATTCACCCGAAGATGTGGTCGATGACACACTTGAAGAGTTCGACGGCACCTTGGGCCATCTCGAACCCCTCTTCAACAACATCGAGGATTCCGACACAAGGACCATCCATTTCCGCTTCGACGCCATCTATGACGACGGCCACACAAGAGACGAAGTGCACATCGAGGTTTTGAACCGTTACGTCCGGACGGAAGAAGGCATATACACGGAACTTCTCATGGACATCCAAATCGACGACGAGGAAATCGAGATCCATGTCTTCACCGTCGAGACCGACGATTCGGTGACATTCTATGTCTTGGCCGACCGTCTCTTCGCAGAACTCCAAGACGAACTTGACGAGGAAGCGGACATCGACATCTTCGAGCTTTTCGCCATTGAACACGACTATCTCCGTTTCGAGATTGAAGAGGACCTGCTCGAAGCCATCATGGAGCATTTCCAAGAAGAATTGGGTGACGAGATCGAAGATGAACTCGGTGTCTCCATCGAGGATTTCGAAGCGATGCTCGCCGAGAAGACGCGTTTCGAGAAGTATACGAAACTCGCGTATTATGACGACCACGAACATCTCGAGGTCGACCTCGAAAAATCGGGGGACACCCAGGTCGAGACCCGGATGACCATGAACCGCGACATGTTTGAAGACCTCGTGGCGGACATCTTCGACGATATCCTCGCCATCATGCGCATCGCGGATGACAGCCTCCCCGAGGACAAAGAGGACTTCGAGCCCTACCGGGAGATGATGGATGACCTCGACGATTTCGAAAGCCACACCGTACGATTGATCCATGAGCCCTATGATCCCACCTACATGGATTTCGAAATCGACTTCCTTCCCCTGATCGCCCAGATGGATCCCGAAGAGCACGACAGTTTCGAGCTTTTCCAGGTCAGTATGCACATGTCGCTGAACGCCGAAATCGAACTGCCCGGCGAATACACCGACCTGAACCGCATCATCGACGAGATCATGATGGCCTCCTATGCGGGCGAAGCCTTCTTCATGCTCCAACAGGCTTCCATGTATGCGGACATCATCGAACCGGGAGAGCACACGCTCGGGGACCTTGAAGACGACTACGGTTTCATGCGTCTTCGTTTCGCCCGTTCGAGCACCATCGAGATCATCGATACCGATGACTTCGATATCCTCGGCACATTCAAGTATCTCGACGACCGCGACATCTTCCACGAGACTCTGTCCCTCATGGATTTCATGGAGATGATCGACATGGAGGCCTTCTTCGCTGGGGAGTTGGACATCAACCGCGAACTCCTCTTGGCCATGGTCGCCCTGGTCGACGAGGAAAACTACGAGTTCAACATCGCCCTTTTGCAATTGTTCATGGCGTTGGAGAGATTCGCCATGGACGGCCTGCCGTCCTGACAAACAGCCCACAAAATAACGGGTCCGCAAGCGTGCGGACCCGTTTTCTCTTGTCGGCTCTCATTCCTCTTCGGTGATATCGGCAAGGAGGTCGTCCTCGATCATCTCGATGGCGAGATCGACCGCTTTCGGATGGAACTGCCTTCCCCGTTCCCTATGGAGTTCGCGCACGATGTCTTCCGGTGTCATCGCGGGTGAGAAGGAATAGTCCTCCATCATCGCGGCGACGGCTTCGGCCACCGCCAAAATCGCGGTCTCATAGGGAATCTCGTCCCCCTTCAGACCGTCGGGATAGCCGGTGCCGTCATAGCGTTCGTGGTGATGACGGACATAGGTGCTGATTTCGCCGAGCACATCCGAGGCCGAAAGGAGACTCCCCCCGAGGTCGGCGTGCCCTTTCATCTTTTCGTATTCGCTCACGGTCAGACGTCCCTTCTTCCGGACGATGTTTTCCGGAATCCCCACCTTGCCGATATCATGCATGATGCCCGCCCAGAAGAGTTCGGAGACGCTCTTTTCGTCGGAAAAGGCCGCTTTGGCGAATTCTTGGGCCAATGCGGCGACCCGTTTGCTGTGGCGGTGCATGTCGGGGTCGAGAAGCGCGATCGTCTTCAAAAGGCTTTCGACGAGGTGGCTTTTCATCTCGTCGTGTTCATATATCGAGGTTTCCGCCTCGAAGAAACCGTTCAAGAGATTGTTCAATGTTTTGAAATAGTCGAGTATGTTCGGTGTGAAGTTCTCATCACTCTCTTTGCGGATGTCGAAGCTCATTTCGCAATAGAGTCCGGCGCCGATTTTCACACTCATCATGACCGCTTCCTTGATGGCGGGATTCCGCAAGGCGTATTCGTCGTAATGTTTCCCGAGCGATTTCCGCAGGCGTTTTTCCATATTCTTCATGTGCAAGGGCTCGTCGAGTTGCGCCTTCCATGTTTCAATGTCGAAGCGGATCGAATTGAGATAGTCGATATCGTAGCCGACGGCGTCGATGTAGCGGAGTTCCCCTCTTTCGATGATCAAACAGGAACCGTAGTCGATCCGGTTGAAGAGTCTATAGATCATCCGGAAGATTCTCGCCGTGAGAATCTCGGCTCTGTCCTTCTCTTCCACGGGGCCCTCATTCGAAAGCATGAAGAGATTCTCCATCGACTCGACCAGCTGGCCGAGGCGTTCCTTCTTGTCGAGGAGTTCTTTTTGTTCTTTCTCGAGGCCCATGCCGACGACCCGGATGGTGAGAAATGTCACGGTCACGACGATGAGGAGGATGTTCACATCGAGCGTGTAGTCGAGATGGCCGATCTCTGCGGGGAAGGGTGGCCGTAGAGCCATCATCGCCAAGAAGATGAATGAGCCGACGACGAGGGAGCGGAAAGGGAAATAGATGGCGGCGACGACCACGAAGGGGAAGAAGAGGAATTTGTGGTCGGCATAGTTCAAGACGGGGACCGCCTCGCTGTAGATCAGGAAGCTGAATGTCGCGAGCACGAGATAGAAACCGACCTCCCAAAGAGAGAAGGAAGGGAGGGAGGGGCGCTTGTCCATAATGAGGGCGAGCGCGAGGGGGATGCCGAAATTCATGATACCGAGGAAATCCCCAGCCGTCCAGATGAGAAAACTCGGCCAGAATTCCGTCCAAGCGAGCAGTCCGACGAGAAGCAGAACCGAATTCCCGAAGATGGACGCGAAAAGGGATATGACGAAGGCGGAACCGACAGCCAGAAGGATGTTCTTTCTCTGAAGACGCCAACAGAAATCGAAGAAACGGAAGATGCCCTCCCGTACGAGGATGATCGCAAAAACCGTCGTGAAGGAGCTCAAGAAACCGCGCATGATGACAATGCCGAGTTCCTCGGTGCCGATGAAAAACTGGCCGCTCACATGATAGCCGGTATAAAGCCCCAAAAAGACCGCCACCGTCATGTCCGATTGCCGATACACGAACAAGAAGCCGAACGCGAAACCGATAGCCGGCCACACGATGCTGGCTTCATACATCCCCACCGTGAAAGCGTGGCCGATCAACACCGAGACGGCACAGGTCAAGAAGGCGAGGGCTTTTTGTGCGCGGTCGACAGAAAACATCCGTTCCTTCATCGTATCACCCGGTCTCTTGGGATTGCTTGTTCATGAATATTTTATCATATTTTTGCGGATGCGGTATCAAGAGGTGATATCCGATGCAAATTCCCGAGGTTTTTGCTATCATGTCGTCCGGATTGGAGGTGGTCGACATGGATACAAGCGAATGGTTGGGTTATGCCGCGAGTCTCACCATCCTCGTGTCGTTCTTGATGCGATCACTGAAAAGACTCCGCATCGTCAACACCTGCGGGGCCGCCATTTTCGCCGCTTATGGGATTTCAAGACCGGCGCCCACAATTTCGAGAAAAAAACGACCGCTTCCGTCGCGATGGCTATGAGCGTTTCCTCGCTTTCACCACGAAGAAGACCCATGAACGCTATCTGAAACGCATGGGTTTCAAGGGAACGACCATCGACAACAATGCCGCATTCGTCAAGACGGTCTGAAACGCCGTGTTTTTTCCTTTCCAGAGCGCATCGGGAATGCTATAATAGGTTTGTTTAGAGGAAGCGGGGAATGCCTGATGATCGAACTCAGAAACGTCAGCAAATACTACCATGACAACGGGAATGTCGTGAAAGCGCTCGAAGACATTTCCGTCACCTTCAAGCGCGGCGAGTTCGTTGTCGTGACCGGTGAAAGCGGTAGCGGCAAGAGCACGTTCTTGAACGTCGTGAGCGGCCTCGACCGTTATGAAGCCGGCGAGATGTTCATCGACGGTAAAGAGACGAGCCATTTTTCGGGTGCGGATTTTGAACACTACCGCCGCGAGACGATTGGTTTCGTCTTCCAAAGCTACAACATCATCGACGCCTATACGGTGTATCAAAACATCGATGTCGCGCTCATGATCTCGGGGATGGGCAAGCTGGAAAGAAGAAGGAGAGTCAAAGAAATCCTCGACCGCGTGGGGCTGAAAAAACAACGCAACCAGCGCGCGAGCAAACTTTCGGGCGGCGAAAAGCAGCGTGTGGCCATCGCCCGCGCTCTCGCCAAGGACGCCCCCGTGATCGTCGCGGACGAGCCGACGGGGAACCTCGACAAGAATACCGGGAAGAAGATCCTCGACCTTTTGAAAGAACTTTCCGTCGAAAAACTCGTCCTCCTCGTCAGCCACAGCCAAAAGATCGCCGAAGAATACGCCACCCGTCATCTCCGCCTTTTCGACGGAAAAATCATAGAAGACAAGACCATCAAGTCGTCAAGGACCCATGAAAGCGTCAAAACGGAAAAATCCCCTCTGGATGAGATTTCCCCTTTGACGCTTTTTTCCATCGCTATGAAAAACATCGTCGCCATGCCGAAGAAGAGTCTCTTCGTCCTTTTCGCGAGCCTTTTCATCGTGTTCGTCTTCGCGATGACGTATGGCTCCTATGTGCGACAGACCCACGCTTCCGCGATGGAATTCCACCCCCATTTCCGCAACACGACCGAAAGCCGGATCGTCGTCACGCGTCGAGACGGGGAGGCCTTCACCGACGACGAACTGGAGACATTCCGGGCGGAGTCCCTGATCCGGGCGGTCGCACCGTATGACGCCTTTTTCGACGAGGAACTCCGTATCATACCTTCGGACGGGGTGACCGCCCCCGAGATCGACGAGTGGCACATGGATGCCGCACGCATCCAGCACGCGAGTGCGCTCACACCCCGCGACCTTTCGGCGGGAAGACTTCCCGAGAACGAGCATGAGATTGTCGCGACCGAGCCCTATGCAGTCGGCGAGTTCTTGGCCGTTCCCAGCGACCCCACCTTTTTTGGAGGGTTCCACGGTCCTCGGGACACCCCCACCGATGATATCGGGGATTTCATGCATTTCGAGATTGTCGGCATCGCCGCCGAAACCCCGGCCACTTACCAAAGACATATCCACTTCCACGACGACTTCTTCCCAAGCGATTTCGCCAGACTCAAGGCTTTTATTCCCCATCACCCCCCGTCTTTGGAGATTGATGATTTCGGCACCGTGAAGCTGGAACACTATTTCTTGCATTTCGATGACGATATCGACAAAGGCGAACTCGTCGTGAGCGAACATATCAAGACGGGCTAT
Source organism: Mollicutes bacterium (assembly GCA_003568315.1). Lineage (GTDB taxonomy): Bacteria > Bacillota_I > Bacilli_A > Izemoplasmatales > Izemoplasmataceae > T1SED10-81. The sequence continues at coordinate 16,032 of PWYL01000070.1, forward strand.
TTCGCGGGCGTTCCCGACGAGGATTTCGTCGGCAACCCGATGCGTTTCTTCATCGAGAACGATTTCACCGATGAGATCCACGAGTCCACCGTGGAAGTGAGAGAAATCACGACAGGGGACCGTAGCCGGGGCGTCGCCATGAACACGGAAACCCTCACCGCCCTCTTTGATGAAATCGGACGCCACCAGGTGGGTCTCGTCGTGCGGGACAGCCATGATGCCCAGAAGGTCATGGACACGTTGGACGGCGAAACCTACAACTATGTCTATCCCGCTGCATACACTTCGGAAGTCGACGCCATCCTCGGGACGGTGGTGCGGATCTTCCAGGGCGGCTTTTCGTTCTTGCTGCTTCTGGTGCTCTATTTCCTCTCCTATATCGCCTTGAAGAACGTCATGCAGGCACGCACAAAAGACTTTGTGATCCTGAGGAGCCTCGGAGCACGACAAAAAGACATCCACCGGTTGAACGTCGCCGAGACGGCTTCCACCATGGTCATCGCTCTCGGCCTCGTCTTCGGCTTCCTCGTGTTGAACCGTTTCGTCCGCACTCCTATCCCCGATTATCTCCATTTCTTCAATGTGGGGAACTATCTCGTGATGATCCTTGTGATGCTTGTCCTGAGTGTCCTTCTAGCCGCCCGGTTCAATTCACGTCTTTACCGGGACACGGTCACGACCGCCTTCCGGGAAGCGGGTGATGTCGCATGATCCGTTTGCAAGGAATCGACAAATCCTTCAACAAGGGCAGAAGGAACGAACTGCACGTCCTCGATTCCATCGATCTCGAATTCCCCGACAAAGGCCTCGTGATGTTCCTCGGGGACTCGGGCTCCGGCAAGACCACACTCTTGAACGTCATCGGCGGCCTCGACAAGGCCGACAAGGGCACAATCACCTTTGACGGCGACACAATCGAGAAATACCGCCCCGCTCAATTCGATCAGCTCCGAAGTTCCGAGATCGGCTATGTCTTCCAACAATACTATCTTCTCCCGCACGAGACCGTCTATCAGAACATCCGCATGACCTTGCAGATGATCGGCATCGAGGACGAACGCGAAATCGGCCAGCGCATCAACCATCTCCTCGATCTCGTGAACATGCGTCCTTTCAAACTCCGCAAGGCCAACCAGCTCTCGGGCGGCCAACAACAACGCATCGCCATCGTCAGAGCCCTTGCCAAGGACCCCGCCGTCATCATCGCCGATGAACCCACCGGCAACCTCGACAGCAAGAACACCGTTGAGATCATGAAAATCCTGAAGGCCATAAGCGAAGAGAAACTCGTCATCATGGTCACCCACGAACAAGACCTCGCCCGCCATTACGGCGACATCATCATCGAGATCGAGGACGGCCGCATAAAACATAGCGGCAAGAACCATTCCGACCGGGTCTTCGAAGCCGCCTCGATGCAGAACATCTATCTTGGCGACCTTGAAGCGAAGGGGCGCATGGAAGACGAGAACACCTCCATCTCGATCTATTCCGACAATTCCGTCGAAGGCCCCTTGAAAGCCCGGCTCATCGTCAAGAACAAAACCCTCTATCTCGATATCGACGAAGGTTCTTTCAAGAGCGTGCACCGTCTCACCGGACAAAGCGAGACCCGTGTGTATGAGACGACCGCGAAAGAACACGGAGCCATCACCGAGACGCCGCCGACGTTCGACTATTCGACGCGTTTTCCCATCACGAAAAAACGCGAAAGGCCGCTTTTCAAGCTGAAACACGCGGCCGGCCGCGCCTTCTCGAGAATCAAAAAGAGCACGAAACTCTCAAAACTCCTCTATGCCGGCTTCGCCTTCGGCGCGGCCATGTTCGCCTTCGCCCTCTACACCCTCGCCAACATCATCGTCATCGACGAGAGCGAATTCTTGCAAGAGCCCAAATACACTTTCCATGTCGAGGACGGACAAAGGGCGACGTATGGAGAATTTCTCGCTTCCTTCGAGGATGCGCCCTTGACGGGCCACGGCCTCGATACGGGGACAGAGGATTTCGCTTTCGGGATTCCCTTCTTCTATCAGACGCGACGGACCATCAACACAAACGCCCGTCTTTTCGACATCCGTCAGGAAGAGGGCACACGCATGCTCAAAGGACGCATGCCCGAAGCGGCGGGCGAACTCGTCATCGGACGGGCTTTGGCCGACGGGATCATCCAAAACCGCACCAACCGTGCGAGCGGCATCACCACCTATGACGACCTCATGGGAATCGTCCACCACGAAGGGGAAGGCGATCTCGGCGAAGCCTTCCGCATCGTCGGCATCATCGACACCGATGTCAAGGCCGTATTCGCTCTACCTGCGAGTGTCGGTTTCTTCCTCCACGGCCAACTCGCGCCACTATCCTTCTATGCGGACGAAGACGGTTTCGTCTTGGAACGCGGTGAACCCATCCAAAATGAGGGCGAGATCCTTCTCCCCGAAGCCATGGCGCCTCAGGATTTTGCCGACGAGACGATCACCATCGACGACATCACCTATGATGTCGTCGGCTCCTACAGCGTGGAAGGCAAAGCGACCGGACGCCTCCTTCTTTCCGATGACGACCTTTCCGCCCATCATTATGCGACAAGCCACGAGGAAGGAACGACCCGTGAACTCTACACGGACGATCCTTCCGCACTGGAAAGATACCTCACCGCTGCCGGTGAAGACTATGAGAACGTCTACCGGATGAGACTCGACCGCCAACGGGAGATGCGCATGGGGGCCGTGAGCGGACTTTTGGTCTTTTCCGCCGTGGCGCTCGGCGCGACCGCCCTCAGTTTCTTCTTCATCATCCGCTCTTCCCTCATGGGAAGGATCTATGAGATCGGCGTCTACAGGTCTTTGGGCGTCCGGCGTGCAGACATTCTGAAAATGTTCCTCCTCGAGGTCGTGATTCTCACTTCCGTGAGTTCTCTTGTCGGCTTTTCCCTCATGACCTACATCCTCCATGTCATACAAAAAGAGGCCGCGGAAATCCTGAGCCTCTTCGACATCTCTTTCTTCACCGTATCCACGGGTCTTCTCGCCATCTACGCCTTGAATCTCCTCTTCGGGCTTCTGCCGCTCTATATGCTTCTGAGGAAGACGCCCGCCCGCATCATGACCGCCTACGACCTCTGAAGTCAGAGCCTTTTCGCATAGGCGACATATCTCTCGATATCGAACTTCCTTTTGAGCCCCCTCGCCACCATGGGGCGGAGCTTGCCGAAGACGGGCCGTTCCTCGAAACCCTGGTCGTGTCTTCCGAAGCACCAGGCGATGCCGGCATACGTATTCGGGTCCCTTCCGTCGAGGAAGTATTTGTTGTTGAGGCAAAGGATCGTCTCGTAGGCTTCTTTGTAATCACTACTCCAGCGGATGATCTGCTTGGCCCAATACATCCTGAGCGTGTTGTGCATGTGGCCGGTCCGTTTCATCTCCCGCATGGCGGCGTTGAAGTACTCGTCATGCGTCTCGTCTTTTTCTTTCTCGTAGTCCGCCAAGGTGTAGAGATGTTCCCGTTCATCCTCGAGATGGCGCTCCATGGTCTCATAGGCCCAAGGAAGCGTCATCTTTTCGAATTCGTCATAGCCTTCGTGATAATAGACGAAATTGAAAGCGAGCCCCCTGCGCACGATGAGCTGTTCCAAAAAGGCCTCGGCCGCATGGGGCGGGACATCGCGTTCGGTGAGTCTCTCTTCCACAGCCGCACGGATGGAAAGCGGCGAGATGTGGCCGAAATGGAGATAGGGCGAAAGCTTGCTGGTGAAATATTCTCCGGGGTCGGCGCTTTCGTGATAATCGGCGAGCCTCTCTTCCAAGAACTCCGCCAACATGCGTTGGGCTTCTTTCTCCCCGCCGTGGAAGTAGAAGCTCTTTTTCATGGTCTTGTCGACGTTCAGTTTCTTGATGGTCTCTTCCATGGGTAATTCGACAAGACCGGGATTGAACGGACGCCGCACCCGCAAGGCGGGAATGGAGGCCTCTTCGCTGAATTCCTCGAGTCGCTTGAGGATCTTGGGTCGGATTGTCCTCGCGGCGTATTCGACCTTGTCGCTTGCGACTTCCACCGGGACGATGAGTTCACTCTCGACCTCGTCGACCCGCAAGGAGAGACTCTCCGCATGTTCGACGAGCCGGTCCCGCACCTTTTGCAATTCGCAAAGGTAGGCCTTGTCCATGACAAAGAGCGCGGCCTTTTCCATGTGGCGCGCCACCACATCCTCGAAAGCGCCGATCTCCACACGGAAATCGGCGCCCATCCGTTTGAACGAGGCGGTAAGCGACTTCAACCCTTCCAAGAGGAACGCGTAATGCCGCGCGTTCGCCTCGGGGAAACTTTCCGCCACGCAAAAGACGACCCGGAGGGGGAGGGACAAAGCGTTCGCCGCTTTCGCGGCGTGCGCGAGAGCGAAATTGTTTTCCATGCGCTGTGATTGTTGCATCCAATAGAGGACGTACGAGTCCGCTTTCTTCAACGGGTAATCCAGACGGTTCTTCAACCTTTGCGGATGCATCCGGGCAACTCCTCCGATCGATGTGGGGGGAAGTGTTGAGCAGAAGCTTTCAAGCCCATTATACGCCAACGACCTTGTTTGATGCAAACCATCCTTTGGGGGAAAATAAACAAATCAATTTGCGGGATGGGAAAGCGAAATGTGCTCTCTCCGCTTTATTAATGCGGGTCTTTGTCGTATAATACGGATAAGGAAGGGGAACGACTCTCAAGGAGGCTCCGCTTTGAAATACTATATCAATCCTTCGCATTTTGCGAAGAAGAAGGATTTTATCATCCGCGATTTCAACCAAAACCCCCTCTTCAAAATGAAAGGGCGTTTTTTCCTGCGCCTGAAGAGGTTGGAGATGACCGATAACGACGGAAACACGATCCTCAGGCTGCAGAAACGTTGCACACTCGGTTTCACAAGGAAATATGACATCCTTACTGCCGAAAATCAAAGAATCGGTCGTATCAAAAGGACCTATGGATTCTTCCGCCCCAAATTCACCGTCCTTTTGGGTGATGAATCCCTGAAACTCGAAGGTTCCTTCTATCAGCACGATTTCGCCTTGAAAGAGGACGACCGTCTTTTGGCGAAGATATCCAAACAGGTATTCCCTTTCGGCGATGCGTTCGAAATCGATGTCCGCGCCGAAGAGGAGGAAAAACTCCATCTTTTCTTGATGGTGGGATTGGACCAGTTCATCCATGAGTTCAAGAAGACCTTCCGCTGAGTGCGTCATCTGCGAAAACGAGACACGGCCTTTGCGCGATGAACAGTTGCACATCGTCCACGATGTCTGCACTTCTTGCGGTTTCACACGGAAGAAGGCGCGTTTCCACCCTGAAGCCGAAGCGGAAAAAGCGGTCTACGACAGACACGAGAACACCATGGAAAACGAGGGGTATGTCCGCATGTTGGCGGATTTCCTCGACCGGGCGGTTCATCCTTTCCAAACCCCCTCCCACGCCTTGGAATTCGGGTGCGGCCCCGGCCCGGTCCTTTTCGAGCTCCTCCTCCGGAGGGGCTTTTCGGTACGTCGCTATGATCCGTTCTATTACCCCGACAAGACCGTCTTTCTTGACACCTACGGAGCCATAACCGCCACCGAAGTCTTCGAGCACCTCCGTTTTCCTTTGGAGGAGACGAAACGGCTCGCTTCCCTTCTGGAACAAGGTGGAATCCTCGCCGTCATGACGAAGTTCCGCCCGCCTGCCGACGAAGATTTCCTCGACTGGTGGTATCGACGGGATCCCTCGCATATCGGTTTTTTCACCGAAGACGCCTTTCACGTGTTGGCGGAAAAGACAGGCCTTTTCCTCCGCCATACCGACCACGAAATGATTGTCGTGATGCAGAAAGGGGACCGATCATGAAAGTCCATTCCCCCCACGAAGAATACCGCGATTTCTTGCGAAGACAGCTTCCCGCGGGCATCGGACTCGCCCAGGGGGCCATGGATGCCCATTGGCTCATACAAGGGAAGTTCACGGAAGCGGATTACCACGAGAACCTCCGGGGTGTGATCATCCCCTTCACCTCACATGCGGGCATCGACATCAATCTCATGAAGAAGAAGGGACTCAAACTCTTCAACACCACCGTCCATTCGCCCTATGTGGCAGAGAGAGCCTTGCAGCTCACGCTCACGCTTCTGGGAAGGATCGTCGCCTATCATCGAAGGCTCAGAGAAGGCGACTGGTCGAAGAAGAGCTTCCTCACCGGCAGGCGGTGGAATTCACTGTATGGAAAGAAAGTCGGACTTTTTGGCTACGGCCGCATCGGCCGCGCCTATCACGACCTCGTCCGCCCTTTCGGTGTGGAAATCTTCGTGATCGACCGCGGCAAGGACTATGGCGATGCCCAGACCGTCTTCGACCTTGCCGGTCTGGTCGCGGCTAGCGATATCGTCGTTATAAGCGCTCCCTTGAACGATTCCACCCGGGGTGCTTTCGATAAAGACATCTTCAAAAAAATGGAAGGCAAATGGCTCGTGAATGTCGGCAGAGGTCCCATCGTCGAAGAAGAAGCCCTTTATGAAGCCTTGCGGGATGGGACGCTTGCCGGTTTTGCCAGCGACGTCTGGTTCAACTACCCCGCAGCGGGAGAAGAAGGACCACCTTCCGCTTACCCCCTGGAACGTTTCGACAATGTCGTCATGAGTCCCCATGTCGGCGGTATGAGCGAAGAAAGCCAAATGAAGATGCGCCATCACGTGTTGACACTGCTCAAGATGATCGTGAAAGGGGATTTCTCCGGTGCGCTCGATCTCGAAGAACTATGACGAAAGGGACACCCTCTTTTCGCGCATCCGCCTCGAGAAGGGGACCGACCGCTACCGGGCGTATTATTCCGACAAGGAAGCATTGCGGAAGAAGGACGATCCGATTCGCGACAAGGACTTTTGGCAAAATCTCAAAGAGAGCGAAGCCTTCAAAGAGAAATATCTCCCGTTGATCGAAGACTTCGACAAACGTGCGGTGAAGCTCCACGAAGAAACGATGCGTTTGCAACCGGCGAAAACACGGGAAGCTTTGACGAATGAGGAACTCTTCGCTTTCGCCAAACAAGCCGGTGCGTGCGATGTCGCCTCCCTAACGCTTCGTCTTGACGATTTCTACAGCCACCACGGTGGAGTGGACGGAATCCGTCCCGGTAAAAGGCACGGGGCGAAGGTGCGTGCGGATTACCCTCGCGCGCTCATCTTCTGTGTCGAGATGGACAAAGAGCTCCTCCGTTTCGCGCCGCGTCTCGAAACGCTCTATGCGAGAAAGGAGGCCTACTACCGCGTGGCAAAGACCGGAGCGTCGGTGGCACGATTCCTGAAGAAAAAGGGCTATCGCGCCCTTTTCACGGGAGAACACCACTATATCGCGCCGCTCGTCGCCTTGGCCGAAAGGGCGAATCTCGGCCAAAGAGGGATGATGCATGTCCTCGTCCATCCGACCGAGGGTCCCGCGATCCGTCTCGGCGCCGTTTTCACCGACGCCCCGATTGAAGAGAGGAAGAAGCGGGAAGTCATCATCAGCGACTTCTGCGAGCGTTGCGCGCTTTGTCTCATGAACTGCCCCACCCGGGCCATAAAACCTTTTTCCGAAGGCCGGGCGGCCTTCGACGAACACAAGTGCTTCAAGATGTTTCAATCCTTCGGCACCGATTGCGGCATCTGCCTCAAGAGCTGCCCCTTCGCCTACGGAGTCGATACCGCCCGTCTCGAAGAAGGAAGAGAGACCCTCGATTGTCTGGTCAGAGAACATCTCGAGAAACACGGCCGCATCCCGAAACCTTTGAAGATGAGCCCATTCCGTAACGTTGAGGAGTGATTCTTTGGAAATCGTCGTCGACATCCACGGCATGACGGCTTTTGATGCCCAAAAACATATCGAACAAGTGATCCGTGACGCCTCCGAAGAGGTCACCGCCATCCGCATCATCCACGGATACCGCGGCGGCGAGAATCTTCGAGACATGGTCTCGGACCCGAACGCCATCCGCAGCAACCGCATCAAACGCCGCCGCTACACCATGAACCGCGGCGAGACCGTTTTGGAGCTCTATTGATGTTCAAGACGAGAATCTCGTTTTTCCTCTTCATGCTGGCCGTTATCACCGGTATCCTCTTTGTCGCTCTCTCCTTTTTTTCAGAGAGGCTCAACGTGGTGTTTTTGCTCGTCGGGATCATCCTTTTTTCCGCGCTTTTCTTCGCGGCCGAGATCACGGGCGGCATCCTTGGCATCCAAAAAGAAGAGAAAAAGAGGAAAGAAAGCATGAAGCCGTGCCCCCACTGCGAGGCTCCCCTCTATCCCGAAGACGACAGCTGTCCCTACTGTGGGAAAAAACAGGAAGGAAAACAAACGGAAGAAGCGACGAATAGGCCTTGATCCCCCCCGCTTCCATTGACACCGTCCCGTTTTCCTGATAAACTTTGATTATCAAACAAACAGGGAGGCAACAATGAGCAAAATCGGTATCATCGCCTGCGGAAACTCGGGCATCGACTATCTCGACCATGACTACGACATCCGCGTCATCCGCTCCACTCTCATCTTCGGTGAGGAGGAATACGAAGATTTCGTCGACATCAAGGCCGAAGACTTCTACAACATGTTGAACGAGAAGCCGGAACTCCACCCCACCACGGCGCAAGCGGCCACAGGCGTCATCCTCGAACATTACGAAAAGATGAAAGAGGAAGGGTTCACCGACATCATCTTCATCACCATCTCGAGCGGACTCTCCGGCACCTATGAGGGGGCGAAAATCGCCTCGACCATGATCACCGGCGTGAACATCCAAGTCTTCGATTCGCTTTCCGTCTCCTATCCGCAAGCCTACATGACGCTTCGCGCCGCCGAGATGGCGAAGGAAGGCAAGAAGGTCACCGAAATCATCGACGAACTGGTCTGGATCCGCGAGCATCACGGCATCTTTGTTTCCGTGGACACCTTGAAGTATCTCGTCAAGAACGGCCGGCTCTCCGGCGCCCAAGGTTTCGTGGGCTCCCTACTGAAAGTCAAGCCGATGCTGCATCTCTCGCGGGATGGACGGATCGAGCCCGTCGAGAAGATCCGCACGCGGAAGAAAGCCATGCAACGCATGCTGGACAAGTTCGCCGCCGAAAGGAAAGAGAAGGACATCGAAGTGTTCATCGCCCACGCGAACGCCCATGATGTCTTGGAAGAAGTCCGCCAAGGGCTCTTGGAACGCCGTCCGGAACTCAAAGAAGTGAAGGACTATCCTTTGACCCCCGTCGTCGGCGCCCATGCCGGACCGGGCACCATCGCTATCGGTTGGATTGTCAAAAAGAAATGAAATTTCCCCACACATCCGTTATAATGGAATGATACGGGAAGAGGGAGGAAACAAGATGGCGTCCACAGCAAAAAAAGTCATCAACGAATTGCTCGTTGAAGTGTTCAACCACATCCTCTCTATCGAGCAGGAACATCTGCGAAAAAGAGGCGTCGAACTCTCCATGAACGAGGTGCATGTGTTGGAAGCGGTGAAAAAGAGCGAGGAGGCGACGATGTCCAACATCGCGAAACGTCTCCGCGTCACTGTCGGCACCCTCACATCCTCGATCAACCGGCTGGTGAAGAAAGGCTATTGCGAACGCTACTCGAATCCCGAAGACAGACGTAAAGTCTTCATCCGTCTCACCGACAAGGCGGAAGAAATGCTCAGAATCCATGACGACTTCCACGAAGAGATGATCGATGCGACCCTGGAGGATCTCGCGCTCGAGGAGAATGAACTCCTGATCGAGTCGCTGGAGAAACTTTCCGCCTATTTCAAAGACAAATATTGAATCCCACCGCGGGGTGAGACAGTTGATGATAAGCTCCGATGTCCTGCGCGGCCATCTGGAAACACTCGTTTTGAAACTCGTCACCGAAAAAGACCGCTACGGATATGAAATCGCCAAAGAGATCAAAAGCCGCACGGACGGCCGTTTCGAAATGAAAGAGGCGACGCTCTATTCGACGGTGCAGCGCCTCGAGAGGAACAAACTCATCACCTCCTACATCGGCGAGAAGAGCCACGGAGGTAAGCGGCGCTATTATCGCATCACAACCCTCGGCAGCGCCTATCTCAAGGAAAAAGAGAAAGAGTGGCACCACCTGCAAGACATCATGGGCATCTTCATGGAGGATAAATCATGAAAAGGATCGAGAAATTCGCCAAGGACGTGTTCCACCATGCCCCGACCCCGGAAGAAAGCCATGAACAACTCGCGGAGATGCTCAAGGAGAAGGTCGAGGATCTCAAGGAGCAGGGTTTGACGGAAGTCGAGGCCATCGACAAGACCATCGAGGAGTTCGGCGACGCCGAGGACTATCACGATCCCTCGATCGATAAAGAGAAACGGCGTCACCTCCGCATGCGAATCCTCATCAAGAACAAGAACGCCCTTCTTTTCTCGGCGCTTTCTTCCGCGCTCATCATCGGCATCCTCGTCCTCGTCAACTTCGTGCTCTTTTCCGACCATGAACACCTCGGACGTCCCTGGTCGCTCATCGTCGCCTTGGGTGTGTTGTTTTGGCCATTGAGCCTGCTATACAAATTTTTGAATAGAAAAGGAGAGTTGTCATGAAAAAAACGGCTGTCATAGCTGTGAGCACGGGCTGTCTCGACTACTTGGACCTTGCCCACGAGAACCTCTTCATCATCCGCTGCAAGATTATCATGGGTGACAAAACCTATGACGACTTCGTGGACTTGAACGCTGGCGACTTCTACTCGGCTTTGAAGAACGACCAGAACCTCGTTCCCACGAGTTCCATGCCGTCTCTCGGGGAAATCAGCGAGACCTTGGAGACCATCGAGGAGAAAGGCTACGAAGAGGTCATCATCAACACCATCTCGAGCCAACTCTCCGGCACCTATCAGACCTGCGAGATGGCCAAACGCTCGTATGAGGGAAAACTCGAGATCCATCTTGTCGACACACTGAACGCCGCCATCAGCGAGGGATTCCTCTCTTTGGAGACGCTCCGGCTCATCGAGGAAGGAAAGACCGCCAAGGAGATCGTCCCCTATCTCGAGCGTTTGCGCACGGCGCGGACGCAGTTCTTCATGGTCGACAATCTGCGGCTTCTCGTCAAGAACGGCCGTCTTTCCGGCGCGAGCGGATTTTTGGGACGCATCCTCAAGATCAAGCCCATCCTCAAGGTGAACGACGAAGGCAAAATCGTCCCTCATGAAAAAATCCGCACCCAGAAAAAATCCCTTGAACGCATGGTCGACCTCATCCTTGAAGAGTTGAAGGGGTTGGACAATTTCGCGATCATGTACAACACTTCCGACAACAAGGAAGGTTTCGAGTACGTGAAAAAACGCATCGACGCCATCCACCCCAAAAACAAGAACTACGCGGCCCCCATCACCCCGGTCATCGGCGCCCACACCGGCACCGGCACCGTCGGGGTGGCCTGCTTCGATCTGGATGCCGCCAAAGAGTAGTCCATAAAAGGAGGATGGGGCCCATCCTCCTTTTTTCTCGCCCCTTTTCCTTGCCCGCAAGGGGGGGGCGTGTTACACTACTACCGCTGAAAACATGACAAAGAGGAATCCCCTATGAAGCGTGACACCCGCCGGCTCGTGTTGCTGGCCATATTGCTCGCGGTATCGATCGTCTTGAACATCGTCGAGCGCCTCGTCCTCATGGGTTTCACCGGTCTCCCCATGGTGCGGCTCGGGCTCGCGAACGTCGTCGTGCTCATCCTGCTCTACGTCCATTCACCGAAGGACGCGTTTTTGGTGCTCATCCTCAGGATACTCGTCGTCGGTTTCCTCGCCCCCGGCAGCACAATCATCACGTTCCTCCTTTCCCTTTCGGGCGGACTCGCCGCGTTCTTGGCCATGTATGCTTTGAAAACCACCGGTCGTTTCACCATCGTCAGCGTGAGTGTGGCCGGCGCCTTCTTCCATGCCGTGGGCCAGATTCTCATGGCGATGTTCATCCTCGCGACGGAAGAGGTCATCTTCATCTTGCCGATCTTTTTGGCGCTCTCCGTCCCGACCGGCATCCTCACCGGTCTCATCGCCAAAAAGTCGGTGGAAACCATCAAAGAGAAATTGCGAGCTTACAGTCATGATGAATGAAAAAACTCCCGGTCGGGAGTTTTTTTTGATTGTTCCCATACAAGGAAGCCCGGAGCGCTTGCAAGGCCGAGGGCCAATCTCAGACGGGCTTTATGAAAATCAATGCCACGGCCCCCGCGAGAAGGAGCGCTCCGCCACCCACCACGATCGGCACGATGCAGGGGGAACGATCATCGATGTCTTGCGGCGTGTGGTTTTTGAAATATTCGGCCGTGAAACCGGGAGTCGTGAGAATACGGTCATGGTTCGTGTAATAGAGGGCCTCCATTCCTTCGAGTCCTTCCACATACGCCAAGGATTCCTCGATCGGCATGAGGTAGGCCGCCGTGACGAGGATGTCGCCCGCCAAAGGGTCATCCGTCGTCATCCAGACACCGAGGGGATACTCCTCGCCCCGTCTACAGAGCAGCCGATCGATAAACGGGTTGCCTTGCGCTTCCGTCTCGAGCGTGCCCGTCGGATAGAGGGTGTAGGGGTCGATGAGGTGGTGGTAGCGCACCCCGTCGACATCGAAATAGCGCTCATAATTGCCGCTGGAGACGATCGAATCGCCATCTTCGAGAAAGACCCTGGCGAAATATTCGCTTTCGCCCCGGAGGATGGACCAGAAATCGGGCTCGAAGGTCGGGTCGATCACATCGATGACCCATAGATCGTCATCGGTCCGCGGATTCTCTCCATACACCTCGATGTTCGAGTTGCCGGCGTTCAGGATGAAAGCCTCGACATGCGGGGCGTCCTTCAGGTATTCTGCGGCATGTTTCGCGGCATAGCCTTTGGCGATGCCGCCCAGATCGAGACTCATGCCCTCCTCGATTTTCACCGTCAGTTCGTCTTCATCCAGCGTGATACCCTTGATGTCGGTGTGTTCATCCGCCGCCTCGAGCTCTTCGCGAGTGGGAAGAACGTCCTCGGACAGCTCGCAATGGAGCCCTTCGCAAAGGTCTAACCGCTCTTGCCAGATATCGATGACGGGACCGAGGGCGATGTTGAAATAGCCGTGCGTCAGATCATGATACTCCTCACCCACGGCTATCATCTCGAAAAGCCTCGCATCGACCTCGTGGGGGTGGGAAGGATTTTCGTTGATGGTCTTCACGTTGGTGATACCCTCATAGCTCTCGAAACGGTCGGCGAGCTTGTGGATCTCGGAAAGAAGGGTCTTTAGACCCTCGAGAACCGTTTCGGGGTCCCCTTCCGGCGCGGTGTGGAAGACGACCTCGATCGTCGTGTCGAAATACTGTGTGTAGATCCTTTCGTTCCTCGCCAAGTCGCTTTCCGCATCAAGCGTCGTGCGCAAAGGAAAAAGGACGAAGACAATTGTCAAAACAACCAAAAAGAGACGGGCTTTCATGTGCATCCTTCCTTCCGGCTACCGTCATTATACCATAAAGGACTAAGAGGTTCCCAGGTCGCAAAACAGAAAAAAGGGGGCAAAAAAGCCCCCTGCATGTAGTCAATCCAAAGCGTCGGCGACCGCATCCAGATAGTTTTGGACCCGGACGGTGACACCGCTGACGGCGTCGGCGGCATCGGTGAGCCTGCCGTTGTCGAGATCGTAATCGATCTCACCCTGGTTGGCCACGATGTCGGCAGCGAGCATGTCGACCTGCTCGACCCAGAGATAGTCGTCATCTTCGCTCATGATATAATCCAGACCGTGATTGAGCGTGCGCTTGGTCACAACGTCATCATTGCCCCGATAACCCGAGTCGATCTTGATGTGTTCGATGTGGCCGCTTTCGTTCACGGCGACGACGGCATAGTCGTAACTGCCGTCATCGGCGAGACTCGTGCCGAAGAGGATGCCGCTCGTGTAGGCGCCATCACCCGCGAATGCGGGCACATCGAAATCGGCGGGGCTTTCGCCTTCGGCGAGGCGGGCCCTTCCAAGGGCGTTCTCGAGAGCCGTGACATAGTTGCTCACGCGCACGGTGACGCCGGATACGGCATCGGCGGGATCGACGAGACGACCCTCATCGAGTTCATAGTCGAACATGCCCTGGGTTTCGACGACATATCGGGCGAGCATGTCGACTTGTTCCACCCAGAGGTAATCGCCGCTGCCGCTCATCCCATAGTCTTCACCGCCGTTAAAATGACGCTTGGTGACTATTGTCTCGTCATCTTCATAGACGGAATCGATGATCGCATCCCGGATGAAGCCGTCGGCATCGACATGGATGTAGGCGAGTGCCGGTTGGTCCCCTTCCGAATAGCCCAGATGCAGACCGGGCCGGTATTCGCCTTCCTCGGTGACGTCGCAGGCCGCGACGGTGAGTACGCTGAAAGCGACTATCATGGTGAGTAATGCTTTTTTCATGTTGAATCCTCCCATGGATTATTTGTGATATCATCATGCTTGCCATTGCTTGGCAAGTCTTCAAAAATTATAGAAGGTATTGGATGATATGTCAAAAGATGTACAAGAAAAAAACACTCACCGGCCAAGTTGCGATAAGAGGCGGGAATGTTGCGTGAGGGGTGTGTTTTCGGTTATACTGTCTTTGGAGAAACGGCAAAGAAAAGGGGGCGGGACCATGAAGAGAAATGACATCGTGCTCATCGCGATACTTCTTGTTGTGGCGCTCTCCGCCCTTTTTGCCGTTCGCGTCCTCCAAGATGGGACGCGTTTCGACGACGGCACGGCCGTCGTCTATCACAAAGGCCGGCTCGTGTTGAGTATCGCTCTCGTCGACGGAAGCGAAGAATTGCACGATGATGATGTCTTCGTCGCCACCGACATCGAAAACGTGAACGAGCTTCTCGCCATCCATTTCGACGGAAGGGAGATTTCCGCCGAAGAGGCCGGCGAGGGCCGCTTCTACATCGTCCCCGGCAACAACGGCCCCGTCACCATCCGCTACCGCGACCACATGGTCGAGGTCATCGACGAGACGAGCCCCCGGAACATCTGTCAACACCAAGGACAAACGAATTCCCCGTTCAAACCGCTCACCTGTCTTCCCAACGACGTCGTGATCCGCATCCTGCGTCCCGGCGAAGAAAGCGACGGCAGTATCCGCTAGGAGGTGTCTCATGGCCGTACAACAACTCCTCGACATTTTCGAAGTGCTGTTCTTTTTCCTCATTCTCGCAGTGACCTTCAAGGCTTTCATGCGTCTTGATATCACCAAGCATTTCCAAAAGGGGGCAATCTGGCAGATACAGATTGTCTACATCTTCACGAGCATCGCGCTTTCCTATCTCGTGCTGAAGGCGTTCATGAATCTGATCGAGCTCTTCCAGCGCCTTTTCAACTGAAAGAGGAAGATTCGTTCCTATCGCGAAGGAGTGGCCACGGCCGCTCCTTTCGTCTTGTCGCGGAGTTCTTCGAGGAAGGACTCTTCCTTCGCCGCATCGAACTCGACGATGAAGACCACGCCCGTTTCGGTGTAATCGCGGGAGAGGATTCTCGCAACCTTCTGCAAGAAATCCTCGATTCTTCCGCCCTGGCCGAAGTCCAAAGCGATACGGTAGCGTATCATGGTCCGTATGTCTTGCAGCTTCGCCTTTTCGACACACGAAGAGGCGCCCTTCTTGTAGGCGCGCACGAGTCCGCCCGCCCCCATTTTCACACCGCCGTAGTAGCGGGTGACGACACAAATCACATTCGTGAGCTCGTTTTTCCGTAGCACTTCGAGGATGGGGAATCCCGCCGTTTGCGAAGGCTCGCCGTCATCGTCGAAACGCTTGATCGCACCGCTCTCACCGATGATATAGGCGAAACAGTTGTGGGACGCATTCTTGTGGGTCGCGCGGATGCCTTCGAGCACGGATTTCGCTTCGTCTTCGCTTTCAACAGGACAAAGGACGGAGACGAATTCCGAACGTTTCTCCGTGAAAGCCGTTTCCACCCGTTCTTTCACACTTTTCATGCGGTCACCCCCTTATCTAACATCATAGCAAATTTTGTCCGAAAACGGGCCTTATCATGGAAAAAACCGTCCTTGTATAGTATAATCCTATGTGGTGGTTCGATTTGGATAAACTGCGAGAGACCGGTGAGAGAATCCTGCGACGGTTGGAAGAAGCGGGCCATGAAGCCTATTTCGTCGGCGGCTTTGTCCGCGATTTTCTTATGGGAAGAATCACGAAGGACATCGACATCACGACCTCGGCCCGTCCCGACGACGTGAAAAAGCTTTTTTCACGCACCAAGGAGACGGGGGCCGCTTTCGGGACCCTCACCGTGCTCGAGGGCGGGTTCGCCTTCGAAGTCACGACCTACCGGAGCGAAGGCCGCTACGACAACCATCGCCACCCCGGGGAAATCGCCTTCAGCGACTCCTTGGAAGCCGACCTCTCGCGCCGTGATTTCACGATCAACCAGCTCGTCATGGACCATGAAGGCCGGGTGAAAGACCATTTCGACGGTCGGAAGGACCTCGAGAAGGGGCTCATCCGGACCATCGGCGATGCCGGGAAACGCTTCGAGGAGGATGCGCTCAGGATGCTCAGGGCATTCCGTTTCCAGGCCGTCCTCGGTTTTTCCTTGGAAGAAAAGACCGCCCGGGCCGCCGGGGAAAAAAGGCATCTCATCCATGAGATTTCCATCGAACGGGTCCAGGATGAACTCTTGAAGCTCCTATCCGCTCCCCATGCGAGAAAAGCCTTGCGGACGATGTTGGAAATCTCTTTCGCCCAAACCCTTTTCGGTTCCGACAAGGCCGTCTCTGTCCTTGCCGGCAGTCGGTACCGTTTCGATGCGGTCACCGCTTTCGCCATCATGGCCGTCGTCGACGGATTGGACATCGAAGAATGGCGTTTCTCCAAGAGCTTCGCCGCGAAGGTGGAGACCGTTTGCAGCTTGCATGAAGCCACCTATCAAAAAGGATTCACCCCCCTGCACGTGTTCGAGAAAGGCCGAAGGGCCTCTGAACGGGCCGACCGGGTGAACCGGCTCCTGGGCGACGCCAATTCTCGCGAAAAGATCCGTGAGATCGACAAAAGACTTCCCATCCGCGAACGGGCCGACCTCGCCGTGAAAGGCGGCGACATCGCTCGCGCCTATCCCGTGAAGAACCCCGAGAACATCGGAAAGACGCACGAAGAACTCTTGCGGGCCGTTTTGGAAGGACGCATCGAAAACGACAAGGAATCTCTCCTACAAGCGGCCGCACGCATTCTCGAAGAAAAAGAGGGAAAGGATTGACATGCAGGATTTCGACGCCTATCTGGAGGACTTTCACACCATCACGATCCTCTTTCGGAAGAACTGGGAAGAATTGCCCCCTTTCCGCCTCGTGCACGGAGGAAAGAGTCACCACTTGCACATCGTGGACAGACAAGAAGCCGAGCACCATCTCAAGCTCGTGGGGCGTTCCGATTCCCCCATCCATCCCCACATTCCCTATCATCTGGAGGATGACGAAGGCGGAAGGACAAAACTGAAAAGCGGACATGTCGTCCGTACCGAGGAGTTCGACCGGCATTACCATTATGAGGGGGACGACCTCGGCGTGACCTATGAAAAAGAACGAAGCACATTCAAGGTCTGGACACCCATCGCCCGCGAGGTGAAGTTGTTGTTGCGGCGGGGGGAGACAATCGAAGAATTCCCTTTGCGCTACAAGGACGGAGGTGTCTGGAGTTGCACGATCGCGGGCGACCTCGAGAAAACACCCTACCGTTTCCGAGCGAGTATCAACGGCAAGGAGAGGACTTTCACAGACCCCTACGCCATCGCCGGCAACGCCAACGGCGAATGGAACTATGTGGTCGATCCCGAACATCTCGTCACCATGCAAAACGAAAGAGCGGTTTTCCGAAACGAACCCTCCATCATCTATGAGGCTTCCGTGCGCGATCTGACGATGGATCCCGCGTTGCAGACAAAAGAACGCGGCACCTTCATGGGCGCTTCGGAAAAAGACTTGCGCACAGAAGAAGGACGCGAGGCCGGTTTCGACCATATCCGCTCCCTCGGTGTCACCCATGTGCAGTTCCTGCCTTTCTTCGATTTCGAGGGCGTGGATGAACGAAGACCAAAAGAAGCCTACAACTGGGGCTACAACCCTTCCCAATACAATGTTCCCGAAGGATCGTACGCGAGCGATCCCGACGATCCCTACGCCCGCATCGACGAACTCAGGAAGATGATCGACGTCTATCACGGCGAAGGATTGGGCGTCGTCATGGATGTCGTCTACAACCACGTCTATGACCCGAAGACCCATCCCTTCGGCAAGATGGTCCCGGGCTATTTCTTCCGGGTCGACAATCACGGCCATCTCACCGCCGCCTCGGGTTGCGAGAACGATCTGGCCACCGAACGGCGGATGGTGCGGAAATTCATCGTCGATTCGTTACGTTTCTGGGCAGAGACCTATCGCCTTGACGGATTCCGTTTCGATCTCATGGGACTCATCGACACGGATACCATGCATGCCGCGAAAGACGCCCTGAAAGAAATCGACGAGAACATCCTCCTCTATGGCGAAGGTTGGAACATGCCCACCGTCCTTCCCAAAAAGAAGCTCTGCCATATGGACAACAAACACGTCTCGTCCGCCATCGGCTTTTTCAACGACATCTTCCGGGAGACCGTGAAGGGATCCACCTTCGCGATCGCCAAGAAAGGTTTCGCCATGGGGGCGAAAATATCGGAACGGACCATGGCGAGAATCCTCAGGGATAGTAGTGCTAGCAAGCCCGCCCTTGAACGTCCCGGACAGTCTTTGAACTATGTCGAATGCCATGACAACCACACCTTCTTCGACAAGGCGCAAATCGCCATGGAGCATGCCGCGCCGAGGGACCGTCTGCGGGCGCAAAAACTCGCCACGGCCATCGTCATCCTCGCCCAAGGGGTTCCCTTCCTCCATGCCGGGCAGGAGTTTTACAGGACGAAAAAGGGCGACAAGGACAGCTACATGAGCCCCGATCACATCAACCGCATCGACTGGTCGCTCCTCGATAGGCACCACCGGGACACTGAAGATGTGCGCAGGCTCATCCGCCTCAAGAAGGATCATCCCCTGTTTTGGCTCCAAGACAAGGATGAAATCCGAAAGCAGACCTCCGTCGAAACCAAGAGAAGCGGCACCGTGCTCTACCGACTCCGCGACAAAGACGAGCACATCCTCGTCATCTTCAAGAACAACCCCGACCCCGAACACTTCCGTTTCAAAAAAGCGGCCCGCATCCTCTTCCATTCGGAAACGGATATCGCTGAAGGGCCCCGCAAAGAACTCGAACTCACCCGGATTTCCACCACCGTCATGAAACTCGGAAAGGATGAACACACATGAAGAATTTCTACGCCAAAATCGACAGCTACAACGAGACGACCTATGAGACGAACACCTTGTCGGTGCTCTTGAGTGACGGGACACGGCTCACCCTCCGGATCGACGAAGAAGAAGACATTTGCGAAGAGGAGGTCTACCGTTTCGAGACCGAACCCATCGAATTCAAGGGACGCACCCAGTATCTCGTGCAATCCTTCACCCACATCAACGACATGGACATCGGCTTCGAGGCGAAGATCGCCGTCATGAAAGATTTCTATCCCTTCGCGCCGATCGATGTGGCAAAGACCAAAGAGACCATCGAGACGCATCTCGCCTCCATCAAGGACGAGACCATAGGGAAGATCGCGAAAGCCCTCTATGAGAAACATCGGGAGGATTTCTACCTCTATCCCGCCGCCACGCGTTTCCATCACGCCTACATCGGCGGCGTGGCCCATCACACGGCGACGATGCTGGAGTTGGCCGAAGGACTCCTCGCGGTCTATGCCTTCTTGAACCGGGACCTTCTCGTGGCGGGAATCATCCTGCACGACCTTTTCAAGACGGTCGAACTCTCGAACTTCTATGCGCCCGAATACACCCGCGAGGGAAGACTGCTCGGGCATCTCGCCATGGGAAGCGACGCCGTCGGCGAAATCGCGAGGGAGATAGGTCTCGCGGGCAAGGAGGAAGTCGTGCTCCTCAGACACATGATGCTCTCCCATCATTATTATGGGAATTTCGGCTCCCCGAAAAAGCCCAACATCCCCGAAGCTCTGGCGCTGCACTTCATCGACAACATCGATTCCAAATTCGCCGTCTTGGGTGAAGCTCTCGAGGAGACGGAACCCGGAGAATTCACCGAACCCCTCGGTGTCTTGGAACGCGAGCGCTATTACAAGGCCCTTTTCGACAAGCGGAAAAAGACATAGACAAACGCACGCGACTGTGTTATACTCATAAACTGACATCGGCCTAAAACGCCAACGGCCCGAAGGAGTGAAGACCATGAAACTCGAGAAACGATCGGGAAAACTCAAAGAAATCCGAGAGAACCATCGCATACCCGGCATCGTCTATGGGAAGGGTATCGAACCCACGCCCGTACAATGTCCCTTCAAGGACGTCGCGGATGCCTACAAGACCTATGGCAAGAGTATGACCTTCAAGACGAAACTCGGCAAGAAGACCCACCAGGTCTATTTCAAGGAACTCCAGGTGGACCCGCTCCGTCAGAACCGCATCCTGCATTTCGACTTGCAGAAGATCAGCGCCACCGACACCATCTCCGCCGAGATCCCCGTCAAACTCCTGAACAAGGACGAGGTCGAAAGCCGCGACCTCATCGTCGAGCTCATCAGCCAGACCGTCACCACGGAATTCCCCGCCGGCAGCGGCATCTCCAGTTTCGAGCTCGATGTCAGCGGCATGGAAGGTAATGAATCGCTTTACGTCTCCGATCTCGACCTGCCCGAAGGCTTCAAGGTTCTCGTCCCCGAGGACAAGATCCTCGTCAACATCTCTTACCCGCAAGAGGAAGAGGAAGAAGAGGAACTCCTCGAAGAGGAAGAGGACATCGAAGTCGAAGCCATCAAGCAGAAGGACGAGGACGAAGAGACACCCGACGATTCCTCGGACGAAGAAGACTGATCCCGAAAAAGCCCCGCGTCGCGACGCGGGGCTTTTGTATGAGGATGAAAAAAAAACGCCACGGTGATTCCGTGGCGTTTTGAAGTTTCAGGGATCAGTCTTCGAGTTCGGGGAAGTGCATCCGCATGAAGAGGTCGCGGACGGTCTGTGCCATGCGGAGATGGTGTTCTTCGTCCTTGGCGATCTCGACATCGCCCGCGAGCATGTTGTCGAGGGTGATGATGGAATGGTGGACACTCCCGTACAATCGCGAGTGCGCATCCTTGTAGTAAACGTCGAGGGCGTCTCTCACACTTCCGGGGATCTCGATGTCGCTTTCGCCGTAGCGTTGCCTGTCGAGCTCCCGTTCGGAATAGAGCGCCATCTGTTCGACTGTGGGGATGTCGTCATCGTTCAGGAAGTCTTCATGATAGTCGCCGAGGTCTTCGGCTATGAGGCGCGCCGAGGGCTTCACGAAAGCCTTTCCTTGACGGGCGAGGATGAAATGGTAGCCGAATTCGGTCTTTTTGGTGCCGTCGGAATAGATTTTGTCCTCGTCTTCGTAGTCTTCGGTGTAGCGTGCATACATGGTCTGCAGTTTGGCGATGAAATCCTCGTCGTGTTTCATGGCGTCCTTGTAGGTCAATTCTCCGAGGTTCTCGAAACGGAGGCGGATCCCGGCATTCTTGAAACGGGCCCACTGGCTGTAGTCGTCGGCATCCTCGTCTTCGCCGCGGAGGGCCTCGTTGTATTCTTTGACGATGTCTTCTAGGTCCTCGTCCTCACTCTCGGACATGATCAGGGACTCGAGGCCGCCCATGAGGCTTTCGAAATCGCTTCTTTCTTCAGGTTCCAACGAATCGAGATATTCTTCGAGATTGTCATCGAGGCGGTCCTCATCGTGGTCGAGATAGATGACAAGCCGCTCGACATCGAGACTGAAATAGTTCTCGAATTGTTCCTCGACGTAGGGATGGATCATGGCGACATCGACGAGATCGTGAAGATAGTCCATCCGGAGTCTTCTCGCCGCACGTTGTTCGATCATTTCGCGATCGGAACCGACCCGCATGTAGAGGGCGAGATAGAGCTGCCAGTCGAAACCGAACTCGGCGACCTGCTGTTTGGTCTCCGAGAGCTCGCGGCGGTAGTCCCGCATGAGGTCGCTGCGGTTGCGGAGGACGTCTCTTTCCCCGCCGAAGAGGTCTTCGTAGTAATCACTGTGAAGGAGGTATTTCTCCTTGGTGAGTTCGATGGCATAGAGGATGCCGATGCGTTGGACCATGTAGTCGTAGAGGTCGTCGGCGGTGACGGTCATGTCATCGATCTCGGCGATGGTCTTATTGTCCTTGGGCTCTTCGAAGGGGGATTGGCGAGGCTCGAATTGTTGCTGGTAGACGGCGCTCACCGCCTGGTCGTAAATGCGGAGGCCGCTTTCTTCGTGCAAGGCGGCCATGGTCCGGACCGTCTCCTCATCGCCGACGAGTGTGTCGATGTAGTCGGCACGGAGCGTATCGAGTTCCTCCTCGTCGAGGTCTTCGAACGGGGTGATCTCGTCACGTTGCAAGACATGGGCGATATAGCGGTTGCCCTCGATCGATTTGGAGTTGATGGAATAGGGGCGGTCATCATCGATGTCATGATAGAGGAAATCGCTCATCTTGACGAAAAAGAGCTCATCCCTCTCGGCGGCGAGTTCCTGCAGTTCGCGTTGGTTGAACCGGAGGAAATCTTCGTCAAGCTCGAGCAAATCGTCGCGGTCTTTCTCCTCGTCGATCGTCTCGCGATAGGGGTAGATGTAGTTGTAGAGTTTGATGTAGTGGGTGAGCACTTCCTCGTCGTCGAGGAGACGGGTGTTCTCCTCGTCGAAATCCTCGCGGCGCACGTTTTCGATGGGCTCTTCGCCTTCGTAAAGACCGATGCCGCCTTCATAGTTGTGCACGAGATTGAAGTGCTTGAAGACCTTCAGGAATTCGTTTTGGTTGTTGAAACGGAGGCGGATGGCCATGAGGTCGCCTTGGTAATAGTCTTCATAGAAACGTTCGAGGTCGTCTTCCGTGATGAAGAAAGGGTCGTTCTCTTCGGCGGTCTCATAGCGCGACCGGGTGTAGTTCTCCTTGGCGACGCGCAAGCGGATGAAGGCGTCTTCACTGTCGGGATCGTCGGGATCGTAACCGCTCATGACGATGAGGTCGCGGTATTCGCTTTCGAGCTCTTCGATCTCTTCTTCGGTCATCCGGTCGATCTCGTCCTGGTCGGTCGTACCGTATTTGAGCACGGTGATCATCTCATCGATTTCGTCTTCGGTCACCGCGTCCATCTCGTCGGCGAGAAGATGACGGTCGATGTAATCGACGAGATGCAACATGCCGTCCGTCACGAGCATCCTGCCATAGAGGTCTCCTTTGGTGATTTCTATACCTTTGTAGGTCAAGAAGATCTCGTCTTTGTTCGAAACAGTCGGAGAATCATCTTCACCGATGATGAAATTGCACGCGACGGCGCTACCGACAATGATGATGAGTCCGGTGAGGACCATTAGCGCGCGTTTGACGATAACACTTTCCATGGGGCATTCACTCCTTATAAAAATACGCAATATATATATTACCACTTATCCATGCGCAAAACAACTGTCAATCAAAAGGAATTCGTGAGCGTCAGGTTGCGGGGGATGTGTTGCAAGGAGTGTGTTTTGGTGTATAATGTCCGTAGTGAACGGAGGTGCACTATGGAGACCATCGTTCTCGGCAGCGGCTCCAAAGGCAACGCGACCCTCATCCATAGCGGCCGGACCACCCTCCTCGTCGATGCGGGACTGAGTTACCGGGCCATGAAAAAACGACTCGAAGGGAGTCCTTTTTCCTTAGCGGACATCAACGCGGTGCTTATCACCCATGAACACATCGACCATGTCCGGGGACTCCGGATGGTCATGAAAAAGAACCGTGTTCCGCTCTATACCGCCGAAAGTGTGCTCGCCGCCCTTCCCGCCGACGTGGAGGTGGACGAGTTCTTTCCTCTAGAGCCCCACATTCATCAATCCATCGGCGATTTCGAAATCTATCCCGTCCCCCTTTCGCACGACACGGAGACCACCCTCGGATTCGTCTTTTTCTCCGAAGGCAAAAAAATCGTCTATGCGACCGACACGGGTTTCATCGACGAGAGGCTCCATCCCGTCTTCCAAAACGCGGACGCCTACATCCTGGAGGCGAACTACGATGTCGCCATGCTTTTCACCTCCGAACGGCCCTACTCGTTGAAACGGCGCATCGATTCCGTCCGCGGCCACCTCTCGAACGCCGATTCGGCCTATTATCTCTCCCGTTTCGTGGGAGAGAGGACGAAAGTGATCGTGCTCGCCCATCCTTCCGAGGAGTGCAACACCCCCGAAAGGGCGCTTTCCGCCTTCCAAGACGTTTTCATGAGCTACGACCTCTTTCCCGACGACTACGAGGTCCATGTCGCCGGCCAGCATGTGCCGACGAAACTCTTCAAGCTTTGAAGAAGGCTTTGTAGCGGAGAGGACCACGAAATGTCCCCGCCCCATTGTGTCAAAGCGCTCGATGTTGTATAATATATGTGGAATCTGTATGACAAGAACCTTTCCTGACCCATCCCGAAAATATGATATGGAGGTAGAATAACGATGGCGAAAAAGAAAGTGTTCCAGTCGATGGACGGGAACCAGGCGGCCGCCCACGCGGCCTATGCGTTCACCGAAGTCGCAGGAATCTATCCGATCACACCGTCTTCGCCCATGGCCGAACACACGGATCTCTGGGCGTCGCAAGGCAAGAAGAACCTCTTCGGCATGCCCGTCAAGGTGGTGGAGATGCAATCCGAAGCCGGTGCGGCGGGAACCGTCCACGGCTCGCTCCAATCCGGTGCGCTCACGACCACCTACACCGCGAGCCAGGGACTTCTCCTGAAAATCCCCAACATGTACAAGATCGCCGGCGAACTCTTGCCCGCTGTCATCCATGTCGCGAGTCGGAGCATCGCCGTGCAGGCCCTTTCCATCTTCGGCGACCATCAAGACGTCATGGCCGCGCGCCAGACCGGTTTCGCTATGCTTGCGAGCGGTTCCGTCCAACAAGTGATGGACCTCGGCGGCGTCGCCCACCTTGCGGCGATCAAGGCGAGCATACCCTTCGTCCATTTCTTCGACGGTTTCCGCACCTCGAACGAGACGAACAAGGTCGAGGTCATGGACTACGAGGTTTTTGATCGTCTGCTCGACCGTGACGCCGTGCGTCGTTTCCGCAAGCGCGCGTTGAACAGCGAACGTCCCGTCACCCGCGGTTCCGCACAGAACGACGACGTCTACATGCAAGCGCGTGAAATCCAGGAGAAATACTACAAGGACATCCCCGACATCGTCGCGGACTACATGAAAGAAATCTCGAAAGAGACCGGTCGCGACTACGCCCCCTTCACCTACCATGGCGCTCCCGATGCGACAGACGTCATTGTCGCCATGGGGTCGGCGACCGAGGCCATCCGCGAGACCATCGACTATCTCCGCGAGAAGGAAGACCGCAAGGTCGGCCTTGTCACGGTGCATTTGTATCGTCCCTTCAGCACGAAGCACTTCTTCCAAGCCATGCCCGATTCCGTCGAGAGGATCGCCGTGCTCGATCGCACCAAGGAGAACGGCGCCATCGGCGAACCGCTCTATCTCGACGTGAGAAGCGTATACTACGGCAAAAAAGACGCACCGACCATCATCGGCGGCCGCTACGGCCTTTCCAGCAAGGACACGACACCCGCCCAGATCAAGGCCGTCTTCGACAACCTCGCGGGTGAGCAGAAGAACCGCTTCACCATCGGCATCGTCGACGATGTCAACCACACCTCGCTCGAGGTCGGCGAAGAGATCCATGCCACGGACCCTTCCACCACGGAACTGCTCTTCTTCGGCTTCGGCAGCGACGGGACGGTGGGTGCATCGAAGAACACCATCAAGATCATCGGCGAAAACACCGACATGTACGCCCAGGCCTACTCGAGCTATGACTCGAAGAAATCGGGCGGCATCACCCGTATGCATCTCCGTTTCAGCGAGAATCCCATCCGGAGCACCTATCTCGTCAACCATCCGCATTTCGTGTCCTGTTCGAAGGATTCCTATCTCTTCAAATACGACATGATCGAGGGCATGCGCAAGGGCGGAACCTTCCTCTTGAACACCATCAAATCCCCCGAAGAGATCGAAGAGTTCCTCCCGAACAAGGTGAAACGCCAACTCGCCGAGAAAGACGCCAAGCTCTACATCATCAACGCCGTCAAACTCGCCGAAGATATCGGTCTCGGCGAGCGCATCAACACCATCATGCAATCGTCCTTCTTCGCCTTGAATGAGCACGTCATGCCGTATGAGAGGGCCAAGGAACTGATGAAGGAATACGCCGAGAAAGCCTACGGCCGCATGGGCGAAGAGATTGTCAAGAAGAACTTCCAAGCGATCGATTCGGGGAAAAAGGGTCTCGTCGAGATCGACGTGAAGAAAGAATGGAAGGACCTCCCCGACGAAGCCGGACCCGAAGAGAAAGACAAGCCCGACTACGTCAAGAACATCGCCGAACCCGTGAACAAGATCAAGGGCTACGACCTTCCCGTCAGCGCTTTCGAAAAGTATGCCGACGGCACCATGGAGGCGGGATCCACGGCCTATGAGAAACGGGGCATCGCCAACTATGTGCCCAAATGGATCAAGGAAAATTGCATCCAATGCAACCAGTGCGCCTTCGCCTGCCCGCACTCTGTCATCCGTCCCTTCCTTTTGACCGAAGAGGAGATGGAAAAGGCCCCCAAAGACCTCGAGACGCTCGATGCCCGCGGTAAAGGCATCGACGAGATGAAATACCGCATCCAGATCTCCACGCTCGACTGCACGGGCTGCGGTGTCTGCGTCAGCGTCTGCCCGGCGAAAGAGAAGGCGCTCGAGATGAGCCCGATCGGTGACGAGATCGAGAAGGGCGAAGTGCAAAACGCCGAATACCTCTTGAACGAAGTCACCCCGAAAGACCATCTCGTCAAGAAGACGAACGCCAAGAACTCGCAATTCGCCGAACCCCTCTTCGAATTCTCCGGCGCCTGCGCGGGTTGCGGCGAGACTCCCTATGTCAAGCTTGTGACCCAGCTCTTCGGTGATCGTTTGCAAATCGCCAACGCCACCGGTTGTTCCTCGATCTATGGCGGCAGCTTCCCCGCCACCCCCTACACCAAGAATGCCGAAGGCAGAGGCCCCGCCTGGGCGAACAGCCTCTTCGAGGACAACGCCGAGTTCGGCTACGGCATGTATCTCGCCAACGAGACCATGCGCGACAGACTCCAGAACCTCTTCGTCGAGAACAAGGACAAGTTCCCCAAAGACATGCAAGAACTCTTCGAGGAATGGGTCGAGAACCGTTCGGACGGCGAGAAGACCATGGAGATCCACAAGAAGCTCCGTCCCCTCATCGAGAAATACGACGGTCCCTTGGCCGACGAACTGCAAGAACTCGCCCAATACATTGTCAAGCAGAGCAACTGGATCTTCGGCGGCGACGGTTGGGCCTACGACATCGGCTACGGCGGCCTCGACCATGTCATCGCCTCCAACGACGATGTGAACATCCTCGTCTTGGACACCCAGGTCTATTCCAACACCGGCGGACAATCCTCCAAAGCCGCTCCGACCGGCTCCATCGCGGCCTTCACCGCCGCGGGCAAAGACGGCAAGAAAAAGGATCTCGCCGCCATGGCCATGAGCTACGGACATGTCTATGTGGCGCAGATCTCGCATGGTGCGAACCAACAGCAGGTCGTCAAGGCCCTCCGCGAAGCGGAAGCCCATCCCGGACCCTCGCTCGTTGTCGCCTACAGCCCCTGCATCGCCCACAAGATCAAGGGTGGTCTCACCAATTCGGCCAAGCAGGCGGAAATAGCGACCAAAGTCGGATACTGGCCCACCTACCGCTTCGACCCCAAACTCGCCGAAAAAGGCAAGAACCCCTTCCAACTCGATGCGAAGGATCCCGATTGGGAGAGTTATCACGACTTCCTCATGAGCGAGGCCCGCTACGCGCAGCTTCATTCCATCAACCCCGACAAGGCCGACGGCCTTTTGAAGGCCAACCTTGAGGACGCGAAGAAGCGCTGGCGGATGTACAAACGCTATGAGGCTATGGATTACAGCGAGGAAAAAACCTGATCGATCCCAACCGATCAAGGTGTCCGCCCCCTATGTATGGGCGGGCACCTTTTTCTCTTGCAAAAACGGATGTAAGCGTTTATAATATATAGTCAAACAACATGTCCCACAACGAAAAGAGTGGATTTCCATGACTATGAACCCCGAAGTCGACCTTCTCTACATTCTACAAAGCCTCGGCCTCACCGTCCTTTTCGTGGGCCTGATCGGTTTCGAGCGCCAACGCCGCAACAAGATCGCAGGATTGACCACGCACCTGCTCGTCGCGATCGGCGCCGCCGGCATCACCATGGTCCAGCAGATGATGGTCTATGACGCTATCGCCTTCATCGAGGCCAATCTCGAAAATCCGGAAATCCTCGAATACGCCGATCTCACCATCGAGCGCCAGCGTATCGTGGCGCAGATCATCTCGGGGATCGGCTTTTTGGGCACGGGGACGATTTTGAAAACGCAAGGCCACATCAGCGGTCTCACGACCGCCTCGACCCTGTGGATCAGTGCCATCATCGGCATCATCTTCGGGTATGGCCTCCACACCCTCGGCATCGCTGTGAGCCTCACCACCCTCTTCGTGCTCACCATCATCAAGAACGTCATCCGACACCAGGTCGACGAACACCATTGATTGTCCGCCCCCCTGACGGGGGGCTTTTTTCTTTTGGGCTCGTCCGACTTGCCCGGAAGGGTCTTCTTTGGTAGAATGGGTGCGGCCGTGAAGGCGGGTTTATCGTATCGTTTCCCAAATGGCGCATCTTCATATACAATAAGTTGTGGAACGACAAGGAGGTTATACCATGGCCGGGTTGAGAATAGAGAATCTGCATGCCGAAGCGGAGGGACACCGCATCCTCCGCGGCGTCGATCTTTGTATCGATGCCGGCAAGACCCATGCCATCATGGGACCGAACGGGACCGGGAAAAGCACCCTGGCCAGCGTCATCATGGGCCATCCCCGCTACAAGGTCACCGAAGGGAAGATCACGTTGGATGGTGAGGACGTACTCGCCATGACCACCGACGAGCGCGCTCGCGCGGGGCTCTTTCTTGCCATGCAGTCCCCGGCGGAAGTGCCCGGGGTGACGAACTCCGACTTCATCAAGGCGGCGATGGACGCCAGAAGAGAAGGCGAGAAGAACATCCCCCTCTTCCGCTTCATCAAGCAACTCGACGACGCGGTCGCCGCACTCAAGATGCGCGAGGACTTGCCGCATAGATACTTGAACGACGGATTCAGCGGCGGCGAGAAGAAGCGGAACGAGATCCTCCAGATGCGCATGCTCCATCCCAAGATCGCCATCTTGGACGAGATCGACTCCGGACTCGATGTCGACGCCTTGAAGATCGTCGGCGACAATGTCACCGCGATGAAGGACGGCAAGCTGGGCCTCCTCCTCATCACACACTATCAACGGCTGCTCGATTACATCAGCGCCGACAAGGTGAGTGTCATGATGCAGGGAAGAATCGTCAAAACGGGCGATGAGAGTCTCATGAAACGAATCGACACGGAGGGGTATGACTGGATCAAGGAAGAACTCGGCATCGAGGACGAACGGGTCGTCCCCGATGATGATGAACGCGTCTTCTTGGAAAAATGCGCCACGAAGGAAGCGCTCGAGTGATAGCGGAACAATCCGCCGTTCGTCTTCGCTTTGTTGACAAAACGGGCCTCGTCTCCCTCCGTGACGGGCGTGTTTTGGCAAAGGACCTCCCCCGGGGACTGACTCTTTATGACGAAAAGAACGTACCGGAAGCCGTACGGGATTCTTTCCGTTCGTTCACCTCAGAAGAGGAGGGTTTTTCGGACACGCTCTATGTCGTGGCCGAAGCCGGCCTGCAAAAAGGCCCCCCCCTCCGCATCATGCTGGAACGGACCCGGGAAACCTTCCGGGGAAGAATCGCCATATATCTCGCGAAAGAAGCACAAGCCGAAATACGCGCCCTCGCCATTGATGAAGCGAAAACCCTGGTCGATGACACCTGGGACTTCTTCCTCGCGGAAGGATCCTCGCTCGTCTTCTCCACCCTTTCCGCCTATGAAGAGGAATCGATGGCGCGCACGCGGCGGCGGGCGCATGTCCATGAGAACGCCACTCTCTCTTTGGACACCGGTGCTCTCGGTGACGAGAACGCTCATCAAGAGAACCGTTTCTTCCTCAAAGGACGCAAGGCGCGCGCGAGGTCGCGCTCGGTCGTCCTTTCGGCGAAAAGACAGGAGACGGTGGTCAAGACCCTGATGGCCCACGAAGCGCCCGCCACCGAAAGTCTCATCGAGCACTACGGTGTCGCGGCCGACGAGAGTTTCCTCGCATTCGAGGCGGCCACACGCATCGAAAAAGGCATGAAGAAGAGTTCCGCACGGCAGAAGAACCACGGTGTCATCCTCGGAGAAAAGGCCCGGTTGGATGCGAACCCCCTCCTCTACATCGACGAATACGATGTCGAAGCCGCCCACGGCGCCGCTATCGGCAGGATCGACGAAGAGGAACTCTATTATCTCATGAGCCGCGGACTCACCGAGCGCGACGCCCAGATGCTCATCATCCAAGGCTTTTTGGCGCCGCTGGACAAGCTCGTGGAGGAAACCGACATCGAACGGGCCGTCCGCGGACTTGTGACAGAAAAGATCGGCAGGTGATCGGTATGGACCTTTCACGCTTGCGTGATGATTTCCCCCTATTGAAAAGAAAGCATATCCGCTATTTCGACACGGCGGCGACGAGTCTCACCCCGAGACCGGTCGTGGCGCGGATGAAAGACTATTATGAGAACCTCTCCGCGAACGTCCACCGGGGAGTATACACCCTGAGCCATGAAGCCACCGAACAATACGAGGCCGCGCGCGCGACGATCGCCCGCTTCATCAACGCCTTTCCCGAAGAATGCGTATTCACCCGCGGTGCCTCGGGCGCCTTGAACATGGTGGCTCTCGGTCTCGCCGAAAAAATCGCGGAAGGCGACGAGATCGTCGTCAGCGAGTTGGAGCACCATTCCAACTTCCTTCCTTGGTTGCATCTCGCCAAGAAAAGACGGGCGAAGCTCGTCTTCGTACCCTTGACGGATGAAGGGCGCATCACGACAGAGAATTTCGCGAGCGTCCTCACGGAAAGGACGAAGATTGTCGCTTTGACCCATGTGTCCAACGTGTTGGGCTATACCACCCCCGTGGAAGAGATCACCCGCCTCGCCCGGGAAAAAGAAGCCTATGTCGTGATCGACGCCGCGCAATCGGTTCCGCACATACCGGTCGATGTCAAGCGGATCGGCTGCGATTTCCTCGTCTTTTCCTCCCACAAGGCGTTGGGACCCACGGGTCTCGGTGTGCTCTATGGGAAGAAGGAACGTCTCGAGGAGATGGATCCTATCGAATACGGCGGCGACATGGTCGATCTCGCCGAGAAGGATCATGCCACCTGGCAGGATCCGCCGATCAAGTTCGAGACGGGAACCCCGCCCATCGCGGAGGTCCTCGGCTTCGCCGAAGCCGTGCGCTATATGGAAAGAATCGGCCGCGCCGAGATCAAACGCCATGGAGAAAACCTCCGTGCGCACACCATGGAAAAATTGCGAGCCATGGAAGGCGTCACCATCCACAACGAAAGCACCGAAGGGTCTCTCATCAGTTTCAACATCGACGGCGTGCATCCGCATGATGCCGTGACCATTCTCGACAGCGAGGGCTTCGCCCTCCGGGCCGGACACCACTGCGCCCAACCCCTGATGGCATGGCTCAGTGTCCCCGCGACACTCCGTGCTTCCTTCTACATATACAACACCATCTCCGAATGCGACGGTCTCGTGGAAGCCGTCGGTCGCGCACGCGACTATTTCCTTTCACCCTGAATGCGAGGAGGAACCCCGATGCGAAAGCTCGACAACCTATATAGACAGATCATCATGGACCACTACAAGAATCCCCGGAACAAGGGGATCCCGGATGACGACCGCTATCGGAAAGAACACATCCGGAACCCTTCCTGCGGTGACGATGTGACCATCGCCACCCTCGTCGAAGAGGGAACAGTCAAAGACATCCGCCAAGATGGCACCGGCTGCAGCATCTGCTGTGCGAGCGCGAGCGTCCTTTCCGAGCTCCTCGAGGGGAAGACGGTCGCTGACGCCTTGCGCGTGAGCGAGAACTACGTGGACATGATCATGGGGAAACCCTTCGATGAGGCGATCGCGTTCGAAGACGCCCTCGCTTTCGAGGGCGTGAAGGATTTTCCCGCCCGTTTGAAATGCGCGACCATCGCCTGGAAGGCTTTTGATGCCACAGTCAAAGACGGTGAGAATGATGAATGAAGACACGAAAAAAGAGATCGAACGCCTGATCGGCGATTACAAATACGGTTTCAAAACCGAGACGGAATCCCTGCGGGACACGGGGAAGGGTCTCACGAAAGAGGTCGTCGAGGAAATTTCCGCCATCAAGGAAGAGCCCGGATGGATGCGAGAATTCCGGCTCAAGGCGTATGAGACCTTCTTGGAAAAACCTCTTCCCGCTTTCGGACCCGACCTCACCGGCATCGACTTCGAGAGCCTCACCTATTACCGGAAACCTTCCGAACGGAGCGAACGCTCCTGGGACGATGTCCCCGAGGAGATCAAGAACACCTTCGAGAAACTCGGCATCCCCGAGGCCGAACGGAAATTCCTGGCCGGGGTCGGCGCGCAGTTCGAAAGCGAGGTCGTCTACCACTCGACGCTCGAGGAGCTCGAGAAACAGGGCGTCGTCTTTTTGGACACCGACACCGCGTTGAAAAAACACCCCGAAATCTTCAAGGAATATTTCGCCAAGGCGATCCCCGCTCGAGACAACAAGTTCGCCGCCTTGAACAGCGCCGTCTGGAGCGGCGGCTCCTTCATCTATGTACCGAAGGGCGTCAAGGTGGACAAGCCTTTGCAATCCTATTTCCGCATCAACGCCGAACAGATGGGACAGTTCGAACGCACCCTCATCGTCGTCGAAGAAGGCGCTTCCCTCCACTATGTCGAAGGCTGCACGGCCCCTGTCTATACGACGGAGAGCCTCCATGCGGCCAATGTCGAGATTTTCGTCAAGAAGGGCGGATATTGCCGATACACCACCATCCAGAACTGGGCGTCGAACGTCAACAACCTCGTCACGAAACGGGCCATCGTCGAAGAGGACGCCCACATGGAATGGGTCGACGGCAACATCGGCAGCCACATCAACATGAAATACCCTTCCTGCATCCTGAAGGGCGACAATGCCAAGGGAACGACCATCTCCATCGCTTTCGCCGGTGAGAACATGCACCAAGACACGGGAGCGAAGATGATCCACCTCGGCAAAAACACCACGAGCACCGTCATATCCAAATCCATGAGCGCCAAGGGCGGGAAAGTGAACTACCGCGGACTCGTCCATCACGCGCCGAGTGCCACGGGCGCCAAGACGAACGTCGAATGCGACACGTTGATCCTCGATGGAGAAAGTTCTTCCGACACCGTCCCCGTGAACATCGTCAAGAACAACGCCGCCATGGTCCAACACGAGGCGAGCGTCTCCAAGGTGAACGAACAACAACTCTTCTACCTCATGAGCCGCGGTCTCACCGAAGAAGAGGCCACGGAGATGATCATCATGGGCTTCATCGAACCGTTCGCCCGCGAGCTCCCCATGGAGTATGCGGTCGAGTTGAACCAGCTCATCAAACTCGAAATGGAAGGGTCCATCGGCTGAGGACCCTTTTTCTCTAGGAAAATACAACGGAAGGAAGATGCGTCTTGTACTATCGAAGAACCAAAGAAAGCGGCTTGCGACTACCTGTGATCTCATTGGGTCTTTGGCAGCACTTCGGTCAGGAAAACGACTATGAACGAAGCAAACGCATCATCAAGAAGACGTTTGCGGCGGGCATCACCCACTTCGACCTCGCCAACAACTACGGCGACCCGCCGGGCTCGGCCGAGGAGAATTTCGGAAGAATCCTGAGAGAGGAATCTTGGCTCGAGCGCAAAAAAATCGTCATCTCCACCAAGGCGGGATTCAGGATGTGGGAAGGCCCCTACGGTGAGGGCGGCAGCCGGAAACACATGCTCGCTTCCCTCGATGAATCTTTGGCGCGGCTCGGCGTGGACCATGTCGACATTTTCTACTCGCACCGTTATGACGCGGACACTCCCCTGGAAGAGACCATGACGGCCCTCGTCGATGCCGTGAGACAAGGCAAAGCCCTCCACATCGGCCTTTCGAACTATCCCAAGGACAAGCTCGCCGAAGCGATCCGCATCCTGAAAGCGTTGGATTCCCCGCCCATCGTCTATCAGGGCCATTATTCGCTGCTTGACCAAGGCGTGAAAACGGACGGGACCCTCGCAATGCTCGAGCAGGAAGGTATCGGCTTCGTACC
This sequence comes from Mollicutes bacterium, assembly GCA_003568315.1. Lineage (GTDB taxonomy): Bacteria > Bacillota_I > Bacilli_A > Izemoplasmatales > Izemoplasmataceae > T1SED10-81. The sequence continues at coordinate 50,565 of PWYL01000070.1, forward strand.
CTACGCCGTCTTCAACCACGGTCTTCTCACGACGAAATATCTCGAAGGCATCCCCGCCGCTTCAAGAGCCGCGGACGAAAGCCACCCCTTCATCGCAAAAGAGGATGTCACCGGCACTTTGCGCGATTGCCTGCGTCGTCTTGACGCGAAAGCGCAGACAAGAGAGGCGAGCATCACCCATCTCGCTTTGCGGCATGTCTTGCAGACGGAGAATGTCGTCACGGCGCTTGTGGGTGTGCGGGACGAGTCGCAACTCGATGACCATCTCGAGGGACTGAAGAAAGATATCGACGACATCGTGCCGGAATCGCTCGAGACAGCCGGATAAAACGCTTACCCGCGAGCGATCGGTTTATCTTTGTCATCATATGCGCTATAATGGATGAAAGAAAAGAGAAGACTCATTTGAGAAGGGAATGAACAGAACATGCAAAAGAGTATCGACGCCATCCGCTTCTTGGGTCTGGACATGACCAACAAGGCCCAAAGCGGCCATCCGGGCATCGTTCTCGGTGCCGCACCCATACTGTATCATCTGTTCCGGGACCACATGAAGGCCACGCCGGATGATTCCGACTGGTTCGACCGTGACCGTTTCGTCCTTTCGGCCGGCCACGGGTCCGCTTTGATCTATGCGTTGTTGCATTATGCCGGATACGATGTGACCCTCGAGGACCTCAAAGCCTTCCGCCAAGTCGGCTCGAAGACCCCGGGACATCCCGAATACGGTGACACCGAAGGTATCGAGGCGACGACCGGCCCCTTGGGGCAGGGCATATCGAACGCCGTCGGTATGGCCATCGCCGAAGCGCACCTAGCCGAACGCTTCAACAAAGACGGCAGGAAGCTCATCGACCATTTCACCTATGTGCTCATGAGCGATGGCGACTTCCAAGAGGGCGTCGCCCAGGAGAGCATGAGTCTGGCCGGACATCTTTCCCTTTCCAAACTCATCGTGCTCTTCGACTCGAACGACGTCCAGCTCGACGGTCCGACAGCGGACGCCATAAGCGACGATGTCCGTATGAAGGTCGAAAGCATCAACTGGCATTACGAACATGTCGCCGACGCCAACGACATGGAGGCTTTACAAAAGGCCATCGAAAAGGCGAAACAGACCGACAAGCCCAGTCTCATCGAAGTGAAGAGCATCATCGGCGAAGGTTCCACCGTGGCCGGCACAAGCGCCGCCCACGGGAAGCCTCTCGGCGAAGAGGAGACCGATTCCATGCGGCAGGCGAAAGATTTCCCCCACGGACCCTTCGCGACGCTCGACGAAGTCTACGAAGACTTCGCCTCGACTTTCAAGAAGCGGGGCGATGCCGCCCGTGAAAATTGGCAAAAGACCCTCGAGACCTACAAATCGGCCCACCCCGAGACCCACAAGGAATTCATGGCGCTTCTCGAAGGAAAGGTCGACCTCGATTTCGAGAACATCCTTCCCGAAAAATCCATGGGCACCGTTGAAGCCACGCGGAATTCCATGGGCGAATGCCTCGAGGCCCTCGGCAACCATCTCCCCGCCCTCATCGGCGGTTCCGCCGACCTCTCCGGCAGCACCAAGGCCAAAGGCAACGACGGAGATTTCACAAAAGAGAACCGTCTCGGGCGGAATATCAACTTCGGTGTCCGCGAACACGCCATGGGCGCCATCACGAACGGGCTCGTCCTTCACGGGATGAAAGCCTTCAGCGGGGGATTCCTCATCTTTTCCGACTACATGAAGGCATCCATGCGGCTGGCTGCGTTGATGGAAATCCCCGCCACCTACATCTTCACCCACGACAGCGTCGCCGTCGGCGAGGACGGCCCGACGCATGAACCCATCGAACAGCTCGCGGCTTTCCGGGCGACCCCGAACATGAACGTGGTCCGTCCCGCGAACGCCATCGAAGCCCGCCATGCCTTGCGTTTCGCCATGGAAAGCGAAAAGACGCCGACCGTTGTCGCTCTCACCAGGCAGAAGACGAACGCCCTGGTCGACGTCGCCTACGAGGATTTCTGCCAAGGCGCCTATGTCGCCCGCGACCATGACGCGGCCGCAGGCACACTCCTCGCTTCGGGGTCCGAAGTGGAACTCGCCCTCGCGGCGGCCGAACGCCTCGAAAAGCAAGGCATCAAGGTCCGGGTCGTGTCCATGCCCTCGATGGAGCTTTTCCTCGCCCAACCCAAAGAGGTGCGCGAGGCCATCCTTCCCAAGGACCAAAAAACCCTCGCCATCGAGATGGCGGCCTCGCTTCCCTGGTATCGCTTCACACAACATGTCATGGGCATCGACACCTTCGGCGAAAGCGGCAAGGGCGACGAAGTCGTGAGGCATTTCGGTTTCACCCCCGAAGCCGTGGAGAAACGCTTCAAATCCATATGACAAGCCAAGGGGCGCTCGCGGGCGCCCCTTTCTTTCTTGTCTCGGGGGATTTTCCCAAGTCGTTCCCCCTTTCCGCCCGCGCATGTTTTTCCTATAATGAGACTGACAAGGCGAGAAGGAGGGGACGGATGCACTACATCAGGAAGAATGCGTCCGGCATCGCCGTGACGGACGGAAGGGCGACGAAGCGTCTGGCTTGTTCTTTGCAAGGGTATCTCGACACATTGTTGCTGGCGGAACTGACGACGTTCGAAGGACGGATGGCGGCCTTGCGGAAAATGACGGGAATGAAGAGGAACCTTCCCATCTACATCGATGATTCCATCTGTCTCTATACCACGAAGAGTCTCCGGGAGCCCGATGCAATCTGCATCAATTTCCACCGGGTCCTCTCGATCAGAGACAAGAAATTTTCAGCGGAGGTCATTTTCAAGGACCTCTCCATCCTCCCACTCGACATGCCGTATCGGAAACTGGCCCACAAGCACGCCAAAACCGCCTGTTTTCTCAAACGTCTCGAGAATTGAATATCCGAACATCAAGAAAAAACAAGAATAAGAAAGTGTTTTCAGAGGTCTCTCCGCAATGGATTTACGCGGGGAGATTTTGTATAATGTATATGGTTGATTCCGCAAAAAAGGAGATGAACGACCTATGCAGAAGAAGACAATTCGCGACATCGACGTCAAAGGCAAGATTGTACTTTGTCGCGTGGATTTCAATGTTCCCATGGAAGAAGGAAAGATCACCGACGACAACCGCATCCGTCAGGCTGTTGCCACCATAAAGCATCTTTTGGAGAAAGAGGGCAAGGTCGTGCTGTTTTCGCATCTCGGCCGTATCAAGGAAAAGGCCGACATGAAGGGGAAATCCCTCGCACCCGTGGCCGAAAGGCTCGCCGAACTCCTGGACCAACCCGTCAAGTTCGTCGCCGAGACCCGCGGCGAGGAACTCGAAGCCGCCATCGCATCGCTTTCGCCCGGGGCAATCCTCATGGTCGAAAACACCCGCTTCGAGGATGTGGACGGCAAGAAAGAATCGAAGAACGACCCCGAACTCGGACGCTATTGGGCTTCGCTCGGGGATGTGTTCGTCATTGACGCCTTCGGGACCGCACACAGGAACCACGCCTCGAATGTCGGCATCGCGAGACACATGGACGAGGTGGCCGCCGGCTTGCTTTTGGAAAAGGAGATCAAGTTCATCGGTGAGGCCATCGAGAACCCCGACCGTCCCTTCGTCGCTTTGCTCGGCGGCGTGAAGGTCTCCGACAAGATCGGTGTCATCGAGAACCTCTTGAAACGGGCCGACATCATCCTCATCGGCGGTGGTATGAGTTACACCTTCATGAGAGCGCAAGGACTGGAAGTCGGCGAAAGTGTCGTCGAGGAAGACAAAATCGACCTCGCGAAGCGTCTTTTGGAGAAGGCCGAAGGCAAGATCCATCTTCCCCTCGACTATGTCGTCACCAAGGAATTCAAGAACGACACCGCCTCACGCGTGACTGACGCCAAGGAGATCCGTCCCGACGAGATGGGCATGGACATCGGCCCCGAAACCTTGAAGAAGTATTCCGACATCTTGCAGAGTGCCTCCACCGTCGTCTGGAACGGCCCCTTCGGCGTGTTCGAGTTCGAGAACTTCGCCAAAGGGACCAAAGGCATCTTCGAGACCCTGGCATCCCTCAAGAATGTGACGACGATCCTCGGTGGCGGCGACAGCGCAGCGGCCGCCATCAGCATGGGCTATGAAGAAAAAATCACCCATATCTCTACCGGCGGCGGCGCCAGCCTCGAGTATCTCGAAGGCAAGGATCTGCCCGGCATCAAGTGCGTCGATGATTTGTGAGAAGAAGAGGAGATAACCGATGAAGAAGGAAATAGTCATCCAAAACACCGCCGGTCTCCATGCCGCCTTGGCGGCCAAACTGGTGCAGGTGGCCAACGAGTTCCAATCCGATGTGCGGCTCGAGTATGCCGACAAGGTGGTCGACGCCAAGTCGGTGCTCTCTCTCATCAGCCTCGCCGTTCCGAGCGGTGAGAATGTCGTCGTCAAAGCCGAGGGCGATGACGCCGAAGAGGCAATCCAGGAAATCGAAAAAATATTGGAGTAGGTGGAATCCATGCGCAAAGTTGTCATCGCGGGGAATTGGAAAATGTTCAAGACCCGTGACGAGGCGTTGCAGTTCATATATAACGTGAACATGGAAATTCCGAACCGCGAGATTGTCGAAAGCGTCATCTGCGCCCAGGCGCCGCTTTTGCGGGACCTTGTGAAACGACAAGGGGACAATCTCCGCATCGGTGCGCAGAACATGCATGAAAAGACCGAGGGCGCCTATACCGGCGAGGTATCGGCCGCGCTCTTGGAGAACATCGGCGTGCAATATGTGATCATCGGTCACAGCGAACGAAGGGAACACTTCCAAGAGACTGACGAATCCGTGAACAAGAAACTCCATCAGGCCCTCCGCTACGACCTTCGCCCCATCGTCTGCGTGGGAGAGCCGCTTTCGGTCCGCGAGAAGGGCGAGACGGATTCCTATGTCGAGCGCCAGACCGAGAAGGCGTTGGCCGGCTTGAAAGCCGACGAGATGGAAGACGTCATCATCGCCTATGAGCCCATCTGGGCCATAGGCACGGGCAAGACCGCGACCCCCGAGATGGCGAACGATGCCACAAGAACCATCCGTGAAACCATCGGCCGCATCCATGACGCAGGAATCGCGGACAAGGTCCGCATCCTCTACGGCGGCAGCGTCAACACCGAGAACATCGGCGACCTCATCGCCAAAGAAGAGATCGACGGGGCGCTCGTGGGGGGCGCGAGCCTTTCTTCGAAGAATTTCCTCCGCATGTTGGCCATCGCCCAAGAACATGTCACCTGATACTTGTAGACAAACAGAGGATGCCCGAAATTCGGGCATCCTCTGTTTTTGAGAAAAAGAAAGCGGAGCCCGAAGGCTCCGCCGGTGGTGTTAGCGGCTGTAGAATTCGACGATGAGGTTCTCTTTGATGTCGGAGAGGATCTCACTTCTCTCGGGCAGGCGCGTGTAGGTGAAGGCTTGATTCTCGGCGTCATAGTCGATGTAGCCGGGGAAATCATCATTGCCTTCGAGGTTGTTCTTGATGAGGGTGACTTCCTTCGAGCGGTCGCGCAGGGTCACCTTCTGTCCGGGACGGACCCGGTAGGAAGGGATGTCCACTTTCCTGCCGTCCACACGGAAGTGTCCGTGGGTGACGAGTTGGCGTGCCTGGCGGCGCGTCCGGGCGAAGCCGGCGCGGAAGACCAGGTTGTCCAGTCGACTCTCGAGCAGGAAGAGGAAATTCTCGCCCGTTCTCCCTTCAAGCGTCATCGCTTCACGGAAGGTCTTTTTGAACTGGCGTTCATTCAGGCCGTAGGTGTAGCGCACCTTCTGTTTCTCGTGGAGCTGGGTCGCATACTCGCTCGGCTTTCCGCGGCGCTGTCCGTGCTGTCCGGGGGGGTAAGGGCGTTTCCCGAGTTCCTTGCCCGTCTCGAGCGTCGAGAAACGGAGTCTCCGCGACTTTTTCCAGACGGGGCCAGTATAGCGTGCCATACGTATTCCTCCTTTTTCGCGTATTTGCGTAAAAAAAGAGTCCATGTCCTGTCCGAGGTAAGAATGGTTTAGCATCGTTCATCTCGCCAGCAGAGACTACTGGATGACCTTCACGGACCATTCTTTGCGCAAGGAGGGAACATGTAGCTGCCTTTATCACGCATGCGAAGACATTATATGCGAATCAGCGAAGATTGTCAACCACAAGCGCCGAAACCTTCCTTAGCCACTTCCGGTCGGTCTCGTCGAAGCGGGCTTTCTTCGGGCTGTCGATGTCCAACACGGCGACGATTCTTTCTTCTTTCACCAAGGGGACGACAATCTCGCTTTCCGTCTGTGTATCACACGTGATATGGCCTTCGAAAGCATGGACATCGTCGACGACGACGGTCTCTTTCCTTTCGGCCGCCGTTCCGCAGACCCCTTGGCCGGGAAGGATCTTCATGCATCCGGCCAGACCTTGGAAAGGTCCCAGATACAAGACGTCGTCCTCCATGATGTAAAAGCCCACCCAGTTCACATCGGGAAGGAAATAGTCGATGACGCTCGCAGCGTTCGCGAGCGTGGCGTACCAGGGGACGTTCCGGTCGATGTAATGGGGGAGGTTCTCCAAGAGCAGTCTGTAGTTTTTTTCTTTGTCGGCGCTTCTTTCGACGGGGACGAACATGGCTACCACCTCACAAGAATGATAATAAATCCGGCGGCAAAACGCAACGGTTGTGATAATATGTTAGAATGGTGGTGCGCAGAAAGAAGGTGCGAACATGATCGACAGAATCCTCGTCCGCTACGGTGATCTCACCCTCAAAGGCCGCAACAAGAAACGCTTCATCGACACGGCCGTACAAAGGGTCCAAGAGAAGATGACAAGTGAAAGAATCACTCTGGAAAGAGCCCATGACAGGCTCTATGTCCGTTTGAACGGAGAGGACCCGGCCAAGGTCGTCCGCGACTTGAAGACTGTGAGCGGACTCAGGAGTTTCTCCCTCGTCCACAAGGTCGAAAAAGACATGGACGCCTTGAAAAAGGGAGCCCTCGACCTTTTGCAAGAAGAAATCGACGCCCCCACGACCTTCAAGGTCGAGACCAAACGCGCCGACAAATCCTTTCCCCTCACCTCCCCCGAGATCTCCAAAGAAATCGCCGGCCATGTCATTCCGCGGATGAGCCTCCTCGAGGCCGACGTGCACAATCCCGCCTACACCCTGAACGTGGAGATCCGCGCTGAGGGCGCCTATCTCTATTGCGGGAAGGTCGAAGGCCTCGGCGGCTACCCCGTCGGCTCCATGGGCAAAGGATTGATGCTTCTTTCGGGCGGGATCGATTCCGCCGTCGCCGGTTTCCTTTCCCAAAGGAAGGGGATCGAGACCGAACACATCCATTTCGAGTCGACGCCGATGACGCCCATCGAGAGTGTCGACAAGGCGATAGAACTCACCGAACGCCTCGCGACCTATGCCAAGAAGAACCGAATTCTCCTCCACATCTTCCCGCTTTTCTCCCTTCACGAGGCCATCTTGCAAAACGTTCCCGAACCTTATCATATCGCGATTCTCAGAAGGATGATGGTGCGAGTCGCCGATAACGTGGCTTCGCAACGCCGCATCCCTGTTCTCATCACGGGGGAAAGCGTCGGCCAGGTCGCGAGCCAGACCCTCACGAGCCTCCATGTCACCGACCATGCGGCCACGCGGCCGATTCTCCGTCCCCTCGCCACCTACGACAAGGAGGAGATCATCCGTATCGCCGAAAGGATCAAGACGTTCGAGATCTCCATCCGCCCCTATGAGGACTGTTGCCAGGTGTATGTGCCGAAAAGCCCCGTCACGAACCCCCGCGACTATTACGCCAAGCGCTATGAAGGACTCTTCGACTACCAAGGGCTCATCGACGAGGCCCTGCGCAACATGGTGACCCTCACCGTGGGCAAAAAAAGCGGCATCAGGCTTTCGACTTCAGGCTTCAGCGTGAAAGAAGCCGTCGAGGAAGGTGGAATCCCCCATGATCGATTCTTTGCAGAATGAACGGATCAAGGCCGCGAGGAAACTCCGACAGAAAAAACACCGCCAAGCGGAAGGTCGGATGCTCCTCGAAGGTGAAAACCTCGTTGCGGCGGCTAAGGAAAAAGACCTTCTCGCGGAGGTTTTCGTCATTGCCGAAAAAGACACCGCCCTCAAGGAAGCGACACCCGTCAGCGAACGGGTGATGAAGAGTCTCACCGAGCTCCCCTCGCCTCCCGGAGTCCTCGGCATCGCCCGCTATCCTTGTTTCCGCCCTCCCGGCGAGCGAGTGCTCTTCTTGGAACACATCCAGGACCCGGGCAACGTCGGCACGCTGCTTCGGAGTGCCCTCGCCTTCGGTTTTCACTCCATCGTCAGCGACCGTTCCGCCGATTTCTTCAGTCCCAAGGTGCTCCGCGCGACCCAGGGCGCGATCTTCGACCTCAATCTCGCCGAGATGAGCCTTGCGGACTTTTGCGAATCACACCCCGGACACAAGGTGGTGGCCGCCAGTTCGGACGAAGACTCCGCGAGTGTCGACCACCCCCGGCCGCCTTTCGTCCTCGTCCTCGGAAACGAGGGCGGCGGGCTTTCGCAAACGGCGCTCGCCGCAGCCGACATCAAAGCGCATATTCCGACCGAGACCGTCGAGAGTCTGAATGTGGCCGTTGCCGGAAGCATCCTCATGCATCGTTTTCACGGCTTTGACAAGGGGCCTTTCCGGGAGTAGGGCTTGCCATATCATTTCCTCTGTGATAGAATAACTGTGACATATGTGTTAGACGAGTGGGTCGAGTCCCACTCTTTTTATGCCACCGGGAGGCAGAATGCCATGAAAGAACTGAAGGAGAAGATCCGCCGAGAAGTCGAGCGTCTGGGCTTCCACCTCTATGATTTGACCATCGGTCCGCGGGGCAAGGACAAGGTGCTCTCTGTGAAGATCGACGACGAAGCGCCCGTCTCCATCGACGATTGTGTCCGTGTGAGCGAACATCTCTCGGACCTTTTGGACGAACTCGACCCCTTCGAAAAATCCTACGTGCTCGAAGTCACCTCCGCCGGCGCGGAACATCCCTTGCGCGACTTTGAAGAGATCCGCCGGGCCAAAGGCCGTTTCATCCATGTGAAGACCGCCGAGCAGGAGATGGAAGGATTTCTCACCGAGGTCACCGAGACCAGCATCACCATCAAGGACAAAAAGGGGAACACGACGACATTCTTCATCGCCGACATTGAAAAAATCCGTCTGGCGATCGATTTCTAGGAGGAATCATCATGCAAAGAAAAGCGTTTTTCGATGCGTTGGACGAACTCATCCGGCAACGCGGCCTCGACAAGGAGAAAGTCATGGCCATCATCGAACATGGGCTCTTGAACGCCTATAAGAAGGAATACGACAACCGCGACAACGTCCGCGTCGTCTTCGACGAGGAAAAACACACCATCGGTGTGTATGCCGACTATGAAGTCGTCGAAGGGGAACCCGAACACAAACACCAGATGAGTTTTGAAGAAGCCAAGAAACACAAGAAGCGCATCAAGCCGGGAGATGACATCACCATCAACGTCACCCCCTCCGATTTCGGACGGAACGCCGCGATGAGCGCGAAACAGATTTTGAAACAGGGACTCAAACAGTTAGAACGTGAGAAGGTCTATGATATCTTCAAAGATCGCGAGAACGAGATGGTGAACGCCGAGATCATCGCCATGAACCGCGAGAAGGATTTCGTCACCCTCGACCTCGGTCACGACCTCATCACGAGTCTTCCCCGCAAGGAACTCCTGCAGTCGGACACCGTCCGCGTCGGCGCGAAGATCAAGGTCTACATCACCAAGGTCGAGATGATGCCAAAGGGACCGAAAATCTATGTCTCCCGCACCGACCGCAATCTCGTCAAACGCCTCGTCGAACAAAACGTCCCCGAGATCATGGACGGGACCGTCGAGATCATGGGGCTCGCCCGCGATGCCGGAAGACGCTCCAAGATCGCCGTCTATTCGCATGATGAGAATGTCGATCCCGTCGGCGCGTGTCTCGGCAGGGAGTCGAAACGCAAAAAAGAGGTCGAAGAGGCCCTGCAAGGCGAAAAGATCAGTTTCTACCGCTGGAGCGAGGATACCAAAGAACTCATCGAGAACGCCCTCGCCCCGGCGAAAGTCGTCGCCATAAACCCCGACAAACGGGAAAAGACCGCCGTCGTCATCGTCAAGGACGAGGACTTCACCGGCGCCATCGGCTCCAAAGGACAAAACGTCCGCCTCGCCGCGCAATCGAGCGGCTGGAAGATCGACATCAAGTCCGTCGCCGACGCCGAGGAGATGGGCATCAACTATACCCCCCTGCACGAGGAGAGGGAAGCGGATGAAGAAGAAGCGTAAGATCCCCTTGCGGCAGTGTGTCGTGACGAGAGAACGCCTTCCGAAAGGCGAACTTTTGCGCATCGTCAAAAACAAGGAAGGCGAAGTGAGAGTCGATGAGACCGGCAAGGCCCACGGCCGCGGTGCCTATGTCAAAAGGGACAAGAAGACCGTCGAGACCGCCCGCAAGAAACACGCGCTCGACCGCGCCTTCGGCGTGAAAGTGCCCGAAGGCGTCTATGACGAGATTCTCGAAGTGATCGAGGATGGAAAAGACGACTGACACGAAAGGGCTTCTCGGCCTTGCCATGCGGAAAGGCGCCGTCGTCATCGGAACGGACAGGACCCTCCGCGTCATCCGCGAAGGAAAGAAGGCTCGCGTCTTCTTGGCGAAAGACGCCGGCGACAATCTGCGAAAGAAGATCAGACAAAAGACCGACCACTACCGGATACCCCTCCACGAGGAATTTTCCTCACTTGAACTCGCGGAGGCCGTCGGTAGGAAGAACATAAAGGTCTGCGCTCTAGTCGATGCGGACATCCTCCGCGCATTCGAGCGTTAGACCAAAGAGAAAGAGGTGCGCACCATGGCGAAAAAACAACAAAGGAAAAGAAGAGGAAAAAGACCGGACCGACGTCCGTCCAAACCCAAAATCAAGGAAGGCCCCGTCACCTTCAAGCCGGGAATGACCGTCGCCGATCTGGCCGACCAGATCGGTGTGAAAGTGAACGACATCATCAAGAAAACGATGGCGGCCGGCATCATGGCGGGAAGGAACGACGCCCTCGAATTGGCGACCGTCGAACTCATCGCCGCCGACTACAACAAAGAGACGATCGAGGAGAGCATCACCGACGAGAGCCGTTTCGAGGAACTCGAAGAGGAAGAGGACGAAAAGGCCCTCGAGCCCCGTCCCCCCGTCGTCACCGTCATGGGACATGTCGACCACGGTAAGACGACCCTGCTCGACACCATCCGGAACGCCCGTGTCGTCGACGGCGAAGCCGGCGGCATCACCCAGCACATCGGCGCCTATCGTTACCGGACGAAAGCGGACAAGTCCATCACCTTCATCGACACCCCGGGACACGCCGCTTTCACCGCGATGCGCGCCCGGGGCGCGAGCGTGACCGACATCGCCGTGCTGGTCGTCGCCGCGGATGACGGCGTCATGCCGCAAACCCGCGAGGCGGTCGACCATGCCAAGGCGGCGGGTTGCCCCATCATCGTCGCCGTGAACAAGATGGACCTCCCCGGCGCCAACCCCGACAAGGTCAAGCAGGAACTCGCCGACCTTGAACTTCTACCCGAAGAATGGGGCGGCGAGACCATCTATGTCGAGATGAGCGCCCTCTCGGGCGAAGGTGTCGACCAGCTCATCGAAATGATCCTGCTCACCGCCGAAATCGAGGAATTCAAAGCGAACCCGGATAGAAGCGCCAAAGGCGTCGTCATCGAGAGCGAACTCGACAAGGGCAGAGGCCCCGTGGCGACCCTCCTCGTCCAACAGGGAACCCTGAAGGCGGGGGACATCATCGTCGTGGGCGGCACGCACGGAAGGGTCCGCGCCATGACGGACGACCTCGGCAAAACTGTCGAAAAAGCCTTCCCGAGCACACCCGTCGAGATCATCGGTCTGCAGGATGTGCCACAGGCGGGGGACGCCTTCAAGGTGTTCTCCGAAGAGCGCAACGCCAGACAGATCGCCGAGAAACGCGCCGAGCGCTCCATCAAGGAAGCCCGCGGCGCCAGAGGGGCGATGAGCCTGAAAGAGCTCTTCGCCAATCTCTCCGAAGCCGACAAGAAGGAACTCCGCATCATCGTCAAGGGCGACACCCACGGTTCCATCGAGGCCCTTCGCTCCTCCCTCGAGAAGATCGAGGTCGAAGGCGCCTCCATCGATGTCATCCGGGGGAGCGTCGGCACGATCACCGAGACCGACATTTCGCTCGCTGAAGCATCGGGCGCCGTTGTCCTCGGTTTCAATGTCCGCCCCGCCGTCGCCGTGCGCGACGTCGCCCGGGAAAAAGGCGTGGAAATCCGCCTCTACAGCGTCATCTACAACGCCATCGACGACATCGAGAAGGCGCTGAAAGGCATGTTGGATCCCGAATACGAAGAAGTCGTCACCGGCCAGGCCGAAATCCGCGAGACGTTCAAGATCTCCCGGCTCGGCACCGTCGCCGGCTGTCATGTGACGGACGGTTTCATCAAGCGGGACGCGCTTGTACGTGTCATCCGTGACGGTGTGGTCGTCTATGAAGGCGAGCTTTCCAGCCTCAAGCGGTTCAAAGACGACGTCAAGGAAGTCAGACAAGGCTATGAATGCGGCATGATGATCGACAATTTCAACGACATCAAGATCGGCGACATCATCGAAGCCTCGATCATGAAGGAGGTCAAAATCTGATGGCCAACGTCAAACGGCTCGAATCGGATTTGAAAAAGGCCCTCACGGAAATCCTTCGCGAAGAGGCGAAGGATCCCGATATCGGTTTTCTGACTGTCACCGACGTCGACCTCACGAACGACCTCTCCTACCTCACCGTCCATTATACCGTGCTCGAGGAAGAAGAGACCACTCGGGAAAGTGTCCAAAAGGCGTTGGAAAGGTCGAAGAAATTCTTGCGCACCCTGCTCATGGAACGCGTGAAGATGCGCAAGGCGCCCGAACTCCGCTTCCGTTACGACGAATCATTGGAGACGGGAAACCGGATTGAAAGAGGGTTGAAAAAGGTGTTGGAAAAGGACAACAAGGACTGAGCGCTTTTTCAAGCGCCTTTTCCCTTTTTTGAGCGAAGGGAGCGAAAGGGACCATGAAGGAAAAACTTGTCGACGTTCCCCAAAAACCCGGTGTCTATCTTATGAAGGATGACGCAGGCCGCACGCACTATGTCGGCAAGGCGAAGAACTTGAAAGCCCGCCTTTCGAGCTATTTCACGGGCTCGCACGACTACAAGACGCAAAGGATGGTCGCCGCCACCGCCGATTTCGACTATATCGTGACACTTTCCGAGATCGAGGCCTTGATTCTCGAACTCGACCTCATCAAGAAAGAACAACCCCGCTACAACGTCCTTCTCACCGACGACAAGACCTATCCCTATATCGAAATCACCGAAGAGAGACACCCGAAACTCCGGGTGACAAGAAACGTCAAGAACAAGAAGAACCGCCACATATACGGCCCCTTTCCCGATGTCCGCGCCGCGCGGGAGACGCTCAGGATCCTGAACAGGCTCTATCCGCTCCGGAAATGTCAACGTCTGCCGACCGAAGCCTGTCTCTATTGGCATCTCGGACAGTGTCTCGCCCCCTGCATCAACAGAGTGGAAAAAGAGCGGTATGAACCTTTCAAGAAAAAAATCGACCGCTTCTTGCGCGGACAGACGAAAGACATCCTCGCCGACCTAGAAGAGAAAATGGCCGCGGCAAGCGAAAAGCTTCAATTCGAGCGCGCCCAGGAATACAAAGAGACCATCGCGGCGATCAAACAAACGACCGAGGCGAAACAATCCGTCAATCTGAAAGACACCTCCGGACGCGATGTCGTCGGCATCGCCGAGGACGAGGAGTTCTTGGCCCTGGCCTTCCTTTTCGTGCGCAACGGCAAGATCGCCGCGACCGACAAGCGCCTCCTCGACAAGGAAGCTTCCGCAAAAGACGCCATCAGCCAATATCTCGGGCAGTTCTACCGCGACCATCCCGCCCCGCGCGAGATTCTGCTCGATGGCATCGAGAACCCCGAGGCCTTGGCAGCCGCACTCGAAACGAACGTCCACATCCCGAAACGGGGCGGGAAACGCCGCCTTCTCGCCATGGCGAAAGAAAACGCCAAAGATACCTTGAAGAATGAACGGTTGAAGACGAAAGAACTGCAAGAAAGGACCTTCGGCGCCCTTGAGGAACTCGCCGAAGAACTCGGCATCCCCATTCCCTATCGTATCGAGGCCCTCGACAACGCCCACCTCTTCGGTACGCACGCCACGAGTGCCGTCGTGGTGTTCGTGAACGGGCAGCCGAAGAAAGACGAATACCGGAAGTTCAAGCTCCGAAAAGAAGCCGCCGCCGCCGACAGCGAACTCTTGGAGGAAGCGGTCTACCGCCGCTATCGGCGATTGCTCATGGAAGAAAAAAAGCTTCCCGACCTCATCCTCGTCGACGGCGGTATCCAGCAGATGCAAGCGACCCAAGAAGTGCTTTCCGCTTTGGGTCGGTCCATTCCCGTCGCCGGCATGGTGAAATCGAAAGACCACAAGACCCATCATCTCCTCGATTCCGCCCACAACACCATCGCGCTCGCGAAGACGGGAAGACTCTTCCGGCTGCTTTCAAAGATCCAGGAGGAAGCGCACCGCTTCGCCACCGAATATCACAAGAAGATCCGGGGGAAGGGGCTTTTCGAAAGCGTCCTCGACGATGTCGAGGGTGTTGGCGAAAAGACGAAGATGAAGCTCCTCGGGACCTTCAAGACCATCAAGGCGATCCGCGAGGCGAAAGAAGAAAGCCTCCGCGAGCTCGGCATACCGCAAAAGACCATCAAGAATATCAAGGCACACCTAGAACAAGATAACAAAGACAGGTGATCAGATGCTCGTCTACGGAAGAATCCTCCACACGGACGAAACGCGGCGCCTCCTCGAGGTCGTCTTTCGCAAACAACGGAAAACATGTTATGTGCAGCGGGCGCAATTCAACCGGCTCCAGGAGTTTTTGCATCCGGGGAATTTCGTCGTCCTCTCCATCAAACGCATCGAGAAGAAGCGGGGGATGCGCCGCCATGTGGTGGAGGCCGTCAAACGCATCGTGCGTCCTTCCCCACGTCGCCCGCTCGTCCTCTACAGCGAGACGGACATCCGCACCGAGACCGTGCGCTTCTTGAACAGCCTCGGGAAGAAGCTCTTCCTCGACCTCGAGATGAGCATGCATCCCTACTACAAGGATAAAGACTTCAAGCAGGAGATCATCCAGGCGGGATACGTCCTCATCTCTTCCGAAGGGGAAGTCCTCGAGACCTTCCGCGGTTTCGTGAGACCCACCCGCCACAAACGGATCACGAAACGGACCCGGAAATTCCTCGGCGTGACACAAGAAGAGATCGATTCGGGCCTTTCCTACAAAGATTTCCACGCGCATCTCCAAAAGCTCGTGCGAACGCACCGCCCGGCCGTCATCGTCTGGGGGAAGAACGACATCCTCGCCTTGCGTGAATCCTACGGGATCAACCGCCTGCCCCCGATCCGCCCCCGCATCCGTTTCGTGAACCTCCTCGAACTCTACAAGACCTTTTACGGGCTGAAAGACGACGTTGGTCTTCTCACGGCCTACAACAGTCACGGCGAAGAAAAAGACGACCAACGTCATGACGCTTATGACGACGCTTTGATGACGAAAACGATCTTCGATAATTTCCTCGAGGAAATCAACGCCCTTCAGCCCCGTTTTCCCAAGCGGTCCTGAAAAACCATGCCGTAGGAAGGAAGGTCGCGATGAAAAAACTCGCCACGCTGCATGAAGAACATTTCCACACCGTTCCCGCGGGTCACATCCGCGTGCCGCTCTCCGTCTCGGTGCTCGGGGATTTCTGCGACTATGCGGGCGGAAATGTCATCATGTTCGCCACCCCCGTGACTCTATACGGAGGGTATTCACAGCGCGACGATTTCGAACTCCATATCCGGATTGACGCCTTCCGGCAAAAACAAGAGGTTTCCATCGACATGCGCCAGCTCACCCACGAGCACGAGAACCCCCTCTTCAACGTGTTCGAGGCCATCCTCGAGAAATTGCGCTATGAAGGCTACAATGTCGAGACGGGTCTGAACATCACCATGGTGTCGGCAACCGAAAGCGATTTGAACATGGCGATCGACCCGACGTTGGCAACGCTTTTCATCGCCCTGCTCGCGCAGCGAAACGACTTCTCCCAGCCCTTTCCCCGTATGGCGCGCTATGCGGCCCATGCCGAAAAGAAAATCCACAAACGCACCACGAGCCCGGCGCATCATCTTTGCAGTCTCGCCGCGAAGGAAGGGCAAATGTTCGCTTACAATGCGGAAACGAACGAACATGCGCATCTTTCTTTCGATTTCACCGCGAACAACTTCCATATGGCTATCGTCAAACAGCCCCGTTTCGCGATAAACCCCTATTTCGTCAAAAAGATCGCCGCGCTCGACAAAGGTTTGGAAAGCATCCAGAGGGAGCGTTACGTCGATCACGTCTGCGAGCTCAGCGTGCGCGAGTTTACCAACCATCGGGCCCAAATCCTCTCAAGACAGGCGCTCGCCATGACCGAACATGTCGTCTTCGAGAACGACCGTGTCATACAGAGTCTCCCCTTCTTCGAACGGAAGGACGCCATCGCCGTGGGCGATTTCATGAACCAGACCCATTTTTCGCTGAAGGAACTTGCCGGACAGTCGAACGAGATGTTCGACTGGTTGGTGGAAAACGCCATATCCGAAGGCGCTCTCGGCGCGAAGGCGGGCTTTCTCTCCGGCATGCCCGTCGTGCTCGTGTTAGAAGAAAAAAAGACCCCCCTGGATCTTTCTGCTCTGAAAAAGCGTTTCATGGACCGCTTCGATAAAACAGTGGAATTTCTACCCGCGACCGCCTGCGGTGGTGCGGCAAGAATCGACAAAGAGGATGATTGAAATGACAAGGGCCCGCGCTGCTGCGCGGGCCCTTGTTTCATGTTATACGGTGATGACGACGGGGAGGATCATCGGTTCCCGTTCGGTTTTTTTGTAGATGTGGTCGTTCAAAGCGTCGGCGAGTTCGCGCTTGATGTTGCCGAAGGGGATAGCGCCCCGCTTTTGCTTTTGCAAAAGCTTATCCGTGGCATCGCGCGCGACAAGGGCGATCTCGTCGGTGAGTTCGGTGTGGTCCTTCATGTAGACGAAGCCCCGGCTGACGATCACCGGCATGCCCAGGACCTCGCGTTTGTTTTCGTCGATGGTCACGATGGCGGAAAGGAGGCCGTCCTCGGCGAGGGTGCGCCTGTCGCGGAGTACGATGTTGCCGATGTCGCCGATGCCCTTGCCGTCGATGTAGACACTCGAAGCGGGCACCTTGCCCGCGATGCGCGCCTTCTTTTTCGACAAGGCGAGGATGTCGCCGTTGTCCGACACGAATACGTTTTCCTTCTTCACACCGCAGGAGATGGCCTTCTCGGCATGGATTTTCAACATCCGGTGCTCTCCGTGGACGGGGAAGAAGAAGCGGGGCTTCATGAGTTTCAGCATGAGTTTCAGTTCCTCGCCGCCCGCATGACCGCTCGTGTGGGTGTCGGTCAGGGGGGAATGCGTGATGACATTCGCTTCCCGTTGGAAGAGCTGGTTGATGGTCTTGTTGATGGAGGGGGCGTTGCCCGGGATGGGACTCGAGGAAAAAATGACGGTGTCCCCCGGCCGGATCTTGATCTGGCGGTGGGTGCCGTTGGCGATCCGCGAGAGGGCGGCGAAGGGTTCCCCTTGCGAGCCCGTGCAGAGGATGGTGATCTCTTCGGGCTTGAAATGTCTGAGCGCCCTCCCGCCGACAAAGGTGCCGTGGGGGGCCTTGATATAGCCCATCTCCTGTCCGACCTCGATGGTGCGCTCCATGCTCCTACCGAAGACGGCGATCTTCCGGTCGGTCGCGATCGAGGCCTCGATGATCTGTTGGACCCTGTGGATGTTGGAGGCGAAGGTCGCCACGACGGCCCGTCCTTCGATGCGGCTGAAGATGTCGCGGAGATTCTCGCTCACCGCGGTCTCGCTCTTGGTGAAGACGTCGAGCTCCGCATTCGTGGAATCGCTCAAAAGGAGGTCGACGCCTTCATGGCCGAGTCTGGCCATCTTCAAATAATCGGCGTCGGGTCCTGTGGGCGTGAAGTCGAACTTGAAATCACCGGTGAGGACGATTCTTCCGGCGGGCGTCTTCACGGCGATGCCGAAAGAATCGGGGATGGAGTGGTTCGTGCGGAAAAAGCTCACCTTCAGGTTCTTGAAGGAAATGTTGTCGTTTTCGAAGAACTCGAAGAGATTGTAGTGCACCCCGCGATGTTCTTGCATCTTGTTCTTGATGAGACCGACGGCGATGCCGGCCGCATAGATCTTCGGGATCTTCACCTGGCGCAAAAGCCAAGGGATTCCACCGATGTGGTCCTCGTGGCCGTGGGTGATGAAAAGGCCCTTGATCCTATGTTGGTTCTCCTTGAGATACGTGTAGTCGGGGATGACATAGTCGATGCCCGGAAGGTGCTCGTCCGGGAACATGACCCCGGCGTCGATGATGATGATCTCGTCAGCGTATTCGATCACATACATGTTCTTTCCGACTTCGCCGAGGCCGCCCAGGGCAAAAACACCGACTTCGTGTTTTTTCAACATTCGGTTTGACATTGTGAATCCTCCTAGAAAAGGGGCGGTGACGGTTTTGTTTTCATACCATTATACCCCATTTTACGCGAGAAACCAAAGGATTTGTGGTATAATTTTCCCTGAAGGTGATAGCTTGTGAGCAAAAAACGGATCATATTCTTCGATGTCGACCACACCCTCTACGACCCTTTCCAGGACCGGATTCCACCTTCCGCCCGCAACGCGCTGCAAGCGGTGCACGCGAAAGGCGACACGATTCTCGCTATCGCTACGGGAAGAGCCTTTCATATGCTTTCTGTCATCGAGGACGTCTTGCCGTTCTTCGACCTTTTCGTGACCATCAACGGGAGGATCATCCTCCACAAAGGAGAGATCGTCCATGACGATGCTTTCCCGAAAGAAGAGGTCGCCCACATCAAGGGCCTTTTCCGTCGTGAAGGCCTTTGTTACGGTTTTGTGGGTAAACACACCCATGCCGTGAGCGAAGCGGACGCGGAGATTCTCGCCCGTTTCGAAAGACAGCGTCTGCCCTTCCCTGTCACCGACAAAGATTTCGACAAGAAGAACGATGTCTATCAGATGTGGGCCATCGCCCCGGAAGAAGAACACGGCCGTCTCGCCAAGGAACTGCCGCACCACGATGTCGTGAGCTGGCTCGAAGACGGCTTCGATGTCATCCACCCAAAAAAGCACAAGGGAAGCGGCGTCGAAAAGGCGTTGGAACTTCTCGGCATCCCGAAAGACAGAGCCTTCTGTTTCGGCGATGCCGGCAACGATATCGGCATGTTGGCGGAAATCCCCAACTCCATCGCCATGGGGAACGCGAGCGATACCGTGAAACGCCACGCCAAGCACATCACGGCTCCGCTCACCGACGATGGCATCGCGAAAGCCCTCCACAAGCACGGATTCCTCGATTGAGGTGAAACCATGATCGCCGAAGTGCTCGTCGACATTCCGCATCGCGCCCTCGACAGGGCGTTCGACTACGAGATACCCAAGAAGGATGCACACCGTGTCGTAGTAGGGAAACGTGTCGAAGTCCCTTTCGGACCCCGCCGCGTCATGGGCTATGTCCATGCCGTGAAGGATGAGACCGATGTGGAAGGGGTGAAGCCCCTATCCGCCGTGCTCGATGCGGTTCCTTCACTCACGGACGAGAATTTCCGTTTGGCCGAAACACTCGCCGGCATCCATCTCTACCCCCGCGCCGCCTATTTCCGCTCGATGTTGCCGGGGGCGCTTTCCATGCGCCGCAAGCGCTATCTCAAAAAGAAGGAAGGCGTTTCCTTGCCGGATGCGCTCGCTTTCTTTTTCGACAAACAAAAAGAAGTCCCCTTCGAGGGCGCCGTCCGCAAAGAGGAATCCCTCGTCGCCACTTGTCTCGCCGAAGGTCTTCTCGAGGACCGTTTCGAGCTGCGCCAGGCCGAAAAGGCGAAAACCATCGACTATATCGAACTCGTCCGCGAAGCGACGCCGAGAGGGAAAAAACAGCAAGCGATCATCGAAGTGTTGAAGCGCCACGGGAAGCCCATTGAGAAAGATCGACTCCTCGACAAGGCGGCGTGTTCCCCGGGTCCTTTGGCCAGCCTCCTTTCCAAGGGAATCGTCCGTGTCATATCGCGCGAGCGCTACCGCGAGATCACACACATCTATGAACTTGTCGACAAAGACGTCGTCCTCACCCCCGCCCAGCAAAAGGTGCGTGATCACGTGCGGAACGCCCTGGGAGAAGCCGAAGAGTTCCTCCTCCACGGTGTCATCGCGAGCGGCAAGACGGAAATCTATCTCGCTTTGGCCGAAGAGGTGCTCGCCCGGGGCGAATCGGCCATTGTGCTCTTGCCGGAGATAAGCCTCACCCCGAAGGTCACCGCCCGTTTCAAGGCCCGTTTCGGAAGTGAAATCGCCATCTATCACAGCGGCCTTTCCGTCGGCGAGCAATATGACGAATGGCGACGCATGAAACGGGGCGAAGCGAGAATCGTCGTCGGGGCGAGAAGCGCCATCTTCGCTCCGTTATCCGATATCGGCCTCATCGTCATCGACGAGGAGCAGAGCGAATCCTACATCCAGACGGAAAATCCCCCCTATGACGCCCGCGAAGTCGCGAGAATGCGCATGAAGAAACACGATGCTCCCCTCGTCCTCGGAAGCGCCACCCCCTCCGTGGAGACCTATCATCGCACAACGACGGGCGCATCGCAAAGACTCGTCCTGAAAGAACGTCCCCTGGGCGGCACACCGCCGAAGATCACCCTCGCGGACATGAAAGCGGAATTCCGGAAAGGCAACACTTCGATATTCTCCGAAAATCTTCGTGAAGCCATAGAGAAACGTTTGCAGGCCGGCGAACAGACCCTCCTTCTCATCAATCGCCGTGGTCACGCCCGTTTTGTGCTCTGCCGGAGTTGCGGCTATGTCATCCGTTGCGAGAACTGCCACATCAGCATGACCTACCACAAGCACAATGACACGCTCGTCTGCCATCACTGCGACAAGAAGCGGCCGTCTCCGGATCGTTGCCCCTCCTGCCAAAGCCGCCATATCCGTTTCATGGGCCTTGGCACCGAGAAAGCCGAAGAGCTCGTGAACGAAGCCTTTCCGAAAGCCCGCACCATCCGCATGGACAAAGACACCACGAGGCGGAAGGATGCACATGAAAAAATCCTGCACAGGTTCGAGACCCGAGGGGACATCCTCGTCGGCACGCAGATGATCGCCAAGGGCCTCGATTTCGACAAGGTCACCCTGGTCGGGGTGCTCTCGGCTGATCTGGGCCTGCATGTACCCGATTTCTATGCCGAGAGCGAAACCTTCTATCTCTTAAGCCAGATCGCCGGCAGGAGCGGCCGGCGCGAAACCCGGGGGGAAGTCGTCATCCAGGCCTATTCTCTCGACCACCCTGTCCTCGCGTTCGTCGAGAACGCGAGTTATGAGGATTTCTACGAACGGGAGATCGCTTATCGGGAAAAGGTCCGGGTGCCCCCCTTCGTGCATCTTTCGCAGATGCTTTTCACCCACAAGGATGACCGCTCGGCCTACCGGGCGGCGCTTCATGCCGTGAAAAGCTTGAGAAAAAAGACGTCCGCCGAGATTCTCGGGCCCTCGCGGCCCCGTTTCGCTTTCATCGACGGCAAGAAGCGTTACCAACTCCTCCTACGCCACCGCTTCGAGGTCGAGCTTTTACAAGCCCTCTCCACCCTTTCGGCCGACCTCGACGAGCAAGGAGTGACTATGTCTTTGGACCACTACCCGAGAACCTTCTGAAGGAGGCATGCCATGCGTATCGTATTCATGGGGACGAGCGCTTTCGCCGTACCCTTTTTGGAAAAACTCGCCGAACATCATGAACTGACGCGTGTCGTCACCGCCCCCGACCGCCCCCGCGGCCGCGGCAAAAGGACCTTGCCCTGCCCCGTGGCCGAAAGATCCCGCATCATGGGGATTTTGACCTTCTGTCCGGAGGATCCGAAAAACATCGCCCAAGAGATCCTTGCGGAACGTTTCGATTTCCTCGTCACCGTGGCTTATGGGAAGAAGGTGCCGAAAAACCTGTTGGACGCTCCGGAAATGGAAAGTCTGAACGTCCATGCGAGCCTCCTTCCCTCTCTTCGCGGGGCCGCTCCCATCACGCGTGCCATCGAGAGGGGGCATGGAGAGACGGGGCTTTCTATCATGCGGATGGCCGAAAAGATGGATGCCGGACCCGTCTTCGCCCAAAAAGAAGTCCCCATCGACAACAACGAGACCAAAGCGAGTCTCACCGAAAAGCTCATAGCCTTCGGTCCCGAACTCTTGCTCGAGACGATGGAACGAATCGCGAAAGCGGGATTGAAGCCTCACGAACAAGATGAAAGCGAGGTCACATGGGCGAAGAAGGTGACACGCGAAGAAGAAGCGATCGACTTCTTTCTTCCCGCGAGAACCCTGGAGAGAAAGATCCGGGCCTTCGCCCCCGTCCCCGGCTTGCGGACCTTTGTCAAGGGGAAGATGCTGAAGGTTCTCGCCGCGGATTGTGTCCTTGATGTTCCCACGGCCACCCCGGGCACCATCATCCGCCTCACGAACAGAGAGGCCCTCGTCGCCTGCGGCGAAGGTGCGCTCGCTCTGCGCCGCGTGCAGCTTGCCGGCAAGCGGCCCGTGGATATCGTCCCGTTTTTGCACGGGGCCGGCCGAAAGCTTTTCGAAGAAGGGCTCGTTCTCGGCAAAGAAAAGCCCTCCGACAATGATTGATGATTTCCCTTTGACAAGAAAAGATGCTATAATGGGGCGACAGGAAAAGAAGGAACACATTCTCTTTTGGGAGGAAACACTATGAAATCTCGTGCCCTTTTCAGCCGTGCGGAGATGCTCAGGATGAACGTCGAGACCCTCGAAGAACGCGGCATCAGCGTCGAAGAGATCGCCGAAGTGGCCTACGCCCAGCAGTCCAAATGGACCGACGAGGTGAGCCGCCAGGATTGCATGGATTCCGTGGAGAAGATCCTCTCCTTGCGCGACACCTTCCACATCCTCCAACTCGGTGCGGAAATCGACCGTCTGACCGAGGAGGGAAGGATCAGAGAGCCTTTGCGGACCATCCTGCATGACGACCTCGGGCTGTTCGGCATCGACGAACTCTTCGGTCTGGAGCTCGCGGGCATCTATGGGACCATCGGCAAGACCAATTTCGGCGACATCGACGTCAACAAGCCCTCGATCGTCGGTCAACTCAACAAGATGGGCAAAGAGGACGACAAAGTCTGCCACACCTTCCTCGATGATGTCGTCGGCGCCATCGCCGCCGCCGCGAGCACCCGCGTCGCCCAGATTTTCAACGAGAACGAAGCGCAGAAAGACCCCCGTTACAAGGAGATAAAGCTCGACTTCGACCTTTGAACCTCCGCCTGGACGTGATCACATGGCAAAACATGACAAGGACCTCGACGACTTTTTCAAGAAGGCAGATGACAAGGATCCCGATGAACTGAAAGCATACGTGGAGAACATCCAGCAGGGCGAGGACCCCGCGAGAACGACCCGGCTGGACAGGATCGCCATGTTCTTTAAGAATGCCGTGGACCGCATCAAGAGCTACTCGAAAAAGAAGGATCCCGAAACATCCAGCAAGAAGCCTTCCAAAATCCGACAACGTCTGCGCATCGTCAGCAAGCGTATCCTTCGCAAACTGACCGATAAATTCCATCTCGAGGCCGGGGTGGACATCCTCGACGATAAAAGCGTCCTCTACAGAAGGAACCGCATCATCAAGAACATCCTCATCGTGACGAACGTCGTGTTCATGATCTTCGTCCTCATCGGGAGTGAGGATCCGAACTTCATCGTCATCTTCGGATTCGGTATCCTGATGTTCGCGATCAACACCAGCTTGAAGCGGATCATCCGCGAACGGCCCAGGACCCTCCTCAAACAACGGATGGCGATGTATATCGCCTCCGTCTACATCCTCCTCGCTTCCTTCGGTGTCTACATCAAGCTCCGCGTGGGTGTCGATCCCGATGCCATGGGCAGTTTCTCCATCACCCAGGCGGGATACGTCCTCATCTATTTCGCCCTCGTCGTGGTCGCCCTCTATCAGGATGCGACCCTGCTCCGGGTGCTTTTCAAATGGGTGGTCGTGCTCATGACGATCATCCATGTGACGATCATGTATCCTTTGTATGAACATGCCGCCTCCATCCAGGAGCTTTGGAATTTCCTCATCGTCGACCACCCCTCGGTCACCATCGACATCGTGCTCCGCACCCTGGTGCTCATCACCTTCTACATCGCGCTCTATTCGTCCGTCGCCATCGGCGAGATGATGAACAACAAACGCAAAGAGGAACTCTTGAAACGCCGTGACATGGAAAGCGACTTCAAAGCCGTCGTCGGCGACGTCTTCGACGTCATCAGCGTCTTCAACGTGAACACCGAGGAAGCGGACCGCCACTCGGCGAAACGAGTCGCCGAAATCGCGAGCCGTCTCGGCAACGTCCTCGGCCTCTCCCCGAGTGTCTGCACGGAAATCTATGACTATTCGAAGATCCATATCGACAGGTTGAAGGACCTTTCCATCATCGAATACGAGAACAAGGAGGTCCTCGACGAGAAGGACTACCAGGTCATCCGCGACAAGACGATTCTCGGCAGTATCATCATCAAGAGGCTGCAGCTCAAACAAAAGAGCGAGGACATCGTCCGCGCCCATTTCGAGAAGACCGCGGACAAACCCTTCACTGAACGCATGAAACGGATCCAGCGCACCCAGGAAGGACAAATCATCCTGCTCGCGGAGATGTACGAGATTCTCCGCCAACCCCGCAACTACAAGACCGCGCTCAACAACAGACGCGTCCTGGAGCTTTTGGAGATGGAGTTCAAGGAATACTTCGAGCCCTACATCCTCGACCGCTTCATGAAATACAGTGGCGAGTTCGAGAACTACTACCAACGCTTCCAGCAAAAACTCGCCTGAAGGGGGAGAGAGCATGTTGCCCTATCTTTCCGACATCATCATCATTCTCGTCCTCGCGGGCATTGTCGTTTTCGTCATCATCAACCGACGGAACCGGATGTTCAGACTCTGGCAGGATGTCAGCCGCCACGAGGTCGCCTTCCACAAGAAACTCTTCGACACCGCTCGGTCGTTCGCCCATCATGCCGAGACTTTTGACATCTTCGTCGACCTCGACACCATGAGGAAGTTCACAGATGGCGATGCGGACGAGAAGAAGATTCTGGGGCTTGAAGAGCGCCAGGCCTTGTTCCAGGCGCTGCAGACCCTCTATGTCGGTCTCGACGAGGAGAACAACAAGCATCACGCCGATTTGAAGGAGAAGTTCGAGGAACTGCAGACCTTGCGACTCAGATACAATTCCAAAGTTCTCTATTACAACCGGTTCATCATGATGTTCCCCATGCGTCTTTTCGCACGACGGATGGGGTTCGAGG
The DNA here is from genome assembly GCA_003568315.1 of Mollicutes bacterium. GTDB lineage: Bacteria > Bacillota_I > Bacilli_A > Izemoplasmatales > Izemoplasmataceae > T1SED10-81. The sequence continues at coordinate 76,168 of PWYL01000070.1, forward strand.
AGAAAGACTATTTCGGTTGAACACCCTTCAGCGCCGCCAACAATCCGTCCATCGCCAAACGGCGATGGACGGATTGTTTTCGCCTCTTGGTGGTGACATCACAAGGAAAAGGCGCCTTTGCAGGGTAAGGCGCCTTGGTGGATGGAAGAAAGGCTCATATGAGTCGCTCTCGGGTGGTTGCCGCGTGGGTTTTCAACGGAAGGAGAGGCGTTTGGCGTTGATGGCGACGATGACCGTCGAAAGACTCATCAAGACGGCGCCCATCGCGGGCGAGACGAGAATGCCCAAAGGATAAAGCAGCCCGGCTGCGAGCGGAATGGCGACGATGTTGTAGCCTGTCGCCCAAATGAGGTTTTCGACCATCTTGCGGAAGGTCGAGCGGCCGAATGCGATTACGGCGGCGACATCTTCCGGGTCGCTTTTCACGAGAATGACATCGGCCGTTTCCGCGGCGACATCGGTGCCGGAACCGACGGGATGCCGAGGTCGGCGGCGGCCAGTGCCGGCGCGTCGTTGACACCATCCCCCGTCATGGCGACGTGGCGATTCTCATTTTGCAAACGGCGAACGAACTCTTGTTTTTCTTCCGGTAAAACTTCGGACTCGTATCCGTCGAGATCGAGCTTCTCGGCGACCACTTTCGCGACCCGTTCGTGATCGCCGGTGAGCATCCGGACCTCGATTCCCCGTTTTTGGAGTTTCTCCACGGCCGCTTTCGCATTTTTTCGGACTGTGTCACCCAATGAGACGATGCCTACGGGCCGGTCGTTTTTCAACACATAGACGTGGGTGGCGGTCGCATCGAGGTTCTCTTCTTCCAAGGAGAATCCGAGTTTTTGGAACCGGGCGGGAGAGACGACGGCGATATCGTCATCTTCGACCGTCGCTTTGACCCCGACACCCTTCTCGGCCGCGAAACCTTCCGCTTGCGGAATTTTCCCGCCCGAACGTTCGGCATATTCGACAATGCCCTGGGCGATGGGATGTTCGGAATGTCTTTCGACGGCGGCCGCGAGCCGGATGACATCGTCCTTCCCGACATCGGCCAGTGTCTTCACGGATTGCACGGTGAACACCCCTTCGGTGAGGGTGCCGGTCTTGTCGAAGTAGACGAGGTCGACCTTGCGTGCCTGTTCGAAAGCGGTGCGGTTCCGGATGATGAGTCCGCGCTGCGCTGAAAGGGTCGTCGAGTTGGCGACGACGAGAGGTGTGGCCAGACCCAACGCGTGCGGACAGGCAATCACGAGGACCGTCGCCATCCTGGCGATGGCGAACGTGGGATCATCCTGAATGTGGAGCCAGACGGACAGGGTCAAAATACCTGCACCGAGGGCGCCGAATGTCAGGATGCGCGCCGCCCTGTCGGCGAGGTTCTGGGTTCTCGATTTGGATGCCCGGGCTTCTTTCACCAGGGTGATGACCTTGTGCAGATAGGCCTCCTCACCGGTGTTTTCGACCCTGATACGGAGGGAACCCTCTTTGTTCACCGAGCCGCCTACCGCTTGGTCGGCTTTCTTTTTTCGCACCGGCACGCTTTCCCCCGTCAACATCGACTCGTCGACATGGCTTTCGCCCTCGATCACTATCCCGTCGGCGGCGATACGTTCGCCGGGTCGGACCAGGATGACATCGTCCAACTCGAGGGCGGCGATGGGAACTTCCTCGAAGGTTTCATCGCGGATGCGCCTCGCGGAGGAAGGCATGAGTTTCGCCAGTTCGTCGAGCGCGCCGGAGGCGCGTTGGATGGAGCGCATTTCGATGTGATGGCCGATGAGCATGATGACAACGAGCGTCGCGAGCTCCCAGAAGAAGTCGTCGCCCTCGAGACCGAGGAGGGTCGCCGTGCTATAGAAGAAGGCGACACTGATGGCCATGGCGACAAGCGTCATCATGCCGGGGTTCTTGTCGGCGATCTCATCCTTGAACCCTTTCAGGAAAGGCCAGCCGCCATAGAGATAAACGAAGGCCGCCAGGGCGAAGAGAACAATCTCACGTCCCGGGAAATCGAGCTCGAAATTGAACCAGTCCTGAATCATCGGCGAAAGGGCGAGAATGGGTACGGTGGCGACAAGAGACGCATAGAAGCGAATCAAGAAGTCGGTATGGCCGTGATGGTCATGCCCGTTTCCGTGGTCGTGATCGTCGTGGTCGCTGCCATTCCCGTGGTCATGGCCATGATGTTCGTGGGCATTTTTGTGGTTGGGGTCGTGATCATGGTCTTTGTGGTTGTTTTCTTGGTATTGACGTTTTCTTGTTCGGGGTTCTTTTTCCATACCGTCAACTCCCGGAATCATTCGTTTTCGATGGGGACAATCGTGAGGAGCGAGACTTCATAACCCAAATCTTCGATTGCTTCGATGTAGGTTTCGGCATCAGCCTTCTCGCCCGTGAACGTCACTGTGCCGAAATGGCGCACGGGATCGACATGTACACGCTCAGCGCCGTGTTTCTCGAGTACGCGTTCGATGCGGTTGACACAGACCATGCATCGGAAACCGTCAATCCGCATCCGTGTAATCCATTGTAACATGGCAAAAGTCCCCTTTCATTCCAGATACTCAATGGCAGACATCGTTCCTTGTCTTGTCTTCTTCATGGTGATGATGGCGATGATGGCGCTCGTGATACGGGTGTTCTTCCTCGGACGTCTCTTCGTTGTCGTGAGCCACGACAAGCCGGGCCGCACCGAGAGAAGCGGCCAAGAGACTCCCCACGATGAAGAACGCAAAAACCGCTTTGGTCATCTTGCGCATCCGGGACACCTCCTTTCAGGGGATATTCCGAATATAAGAAAAAAGTGTGAACAGAATATGAACAGGAAAGTTGAGTGTCCGAGTCCCGGGCGGAAGAAGCGGATGGTATCCTGAATAGGAGGTGGTACGATGAACGTTCTGGTCTTGGAAGACGAGAAGAAGATCAATGAGATGCTCACACTCTATGTGACGCAGGAAGGTCACGAGGTGTATGCCGCGTTTGAAGCCACGGAAGCGCTCCGGATTTTTCGTGAACACCCGATCGACCTCATCGTTACCGATCTGATGTTGCCGAAGATGCAAGGAGAGGTGTTCGTTGAAGAAATCCGGCATACGAGTGATGTCTACATCATCGTGTTGACAGCGAAGACGACGCTTGAAAGCAAACTCGAACTGCTCGGGAAAGGGGCGGACGATTATCTGTACAAACCTTTTTCCATAGACGAACTGCTGCTCAAACTGAAAAACATCGAATCTCGCATCAAAGCCGAACATGTGCTTGCGCTAAAGGCCCCGCCGGGAAGACTCACCATCAAGGAAAAGACGAACAGGGTGCTACTCGATGGCGAACGCGTCTCGCTCAATAACACCGAATACCGCATTCTCCGCCACATGGCCCGCCATGCGGAGCAAATTCTCTCACGGAACCAGATCATCGAAGCATGTCTACGGGATAGCGAAGCCTTCGACCGCATCATCGACGTGTATGTCAAGAATCTGCGCAAAAAAATCGGCCCGGACCTCATCGAGACCGTCTACGGCGCGGGCTATCGCCTCAGAGGTGAGAAACATGGATAAGCTGTCGCACTATTTTCGTACACATTTTTCCAAGGCTTTCAAGGTGGCCTTCACCGTCGTTTTCATTCTCGTGAACGTCACGGTAGTCCTCGTGAACACCATCCACATCCGCAACCAGATGCGCATGCAGAACGATTCGCTCGTCGAGATGGTCGAGCATTTGAGCACCGTAGAGGACGAAGAGACGGTGATCACCTATCTGACCCATTATGGACACACGCACCGGGTATTTCTCCGCTATGCGACCATAGACGGACAATACTCGTATGAAACCGCGGTAGCACCGGAAGACTACGAAATGTATACCGTCATGGTGGGAGGAGAAGAAGTCGCAGAGCTTTCCGTGGACAACGCCCAATCCGACATCCTGATGGCGAACGCCACCTATCTCACCACTCTGAACGTGGTGCTTGTCGCGATCTATGCCGGAGGGATGCTCTATTTCCACAGAAGGAACAAGCGATTGAACGCGGTCGTCTTGGAGGACCTTTCCGCCGTGCAGCGCCGGATTGAAGGAAGACATTCGGCCCACGCTTTCCGCATCGAGGATTTCCAAGCGATCGATAACGCCCTCGAAGAGGCGTTCGAGCGGCTGCAAAAGCTACAAGAATCCCACCGTCGCCACATCCGCACCCTCGCACACGACATCCGCACCCCCCTCACCATTCTCAAAGGGACCCTGGAAGGAATCCGGGAGGGTCGTTTGCAGGACCAGGACGAGGCTTTCGATTCGGCGGCGGAAGGGGCCGTCCGCATCGATGGCCTCATCGAGCGCATCATGTACACCGACGAAAGACAATCGCCGGGGAACGCCTCGCTCTCACGAATCATTCTGGAGCGTCTGCAGGCACACCGTGCGCTTTTTGAGAGGAAAGGCCTCTCGCTCCGGCACGACATCGCCGAAGGTGTCACCCTCGGAGTTTCCGGCGAAGAGGCCAAACGCCTTATCGAGCATCTGCTTTTGAACGCCTACAACCATACCCCCGAAGGCGGTCTTGTGAAAGTCGTCCTCACGAGAGATCCCACCATCCTGACCGTTACCGATGATGGAGAGGGCATGGACGAGAAGACCCGACGCACCCTCTTCGATGGGGACCGGCCCCAACGCGGCATCGGTATGTTGATTGTCAAGGATATCGTGGACCGGACGGACGGCGAAATCGAGATTGAAAGCCGGGTCAATGAAGGGACCGAAATCCGCATCCGTCTCGGTTCATAATTCGTTCACAGTTTTTGCCTATCCTGTGGACGGAGGTGGAAACATGAACGTATTGAAAACCACACTGGCGGCTTTGAGAATCTTCCTTCTCATCGCCGGCGCTGTCACGCTCGGATTCTTTATCTACAGCGGCTTCTCCCCGGGGACGTTTTATGGCATGATGCACGGCGCATGGTTCCCGTTGCACGCTTTCGGCATGGTGGTATTCTGGGGACTTGTCCTCACGGTGGTCGTCACCATTTTCAAGACATCGTATGAAAAGACCCCTGAAGACACCACGGAAGTGGCGGAGCGCCGCTACGCCCGGGGCGAGATCGACAAGGAGACATATCTCGAGATCAAACGCACACTGGATGAGAGACGGTGAAATGGAGCACAATTTTCGGCTTGATGGCGGTTTTTGGTGTCACGATCGTCGCCATCCTTTTCGCCGCATTTGACCGGTCGACGGAAGATGTGCTTGCAAAACACGGCCTTGACGGCATGGAGATATCCGAGATGGTCGAACACCTCGAAGCGACCACGCTCGATTCCGAAGAGCTCGTGGCCGCGGTTGACGGAGAGAAACTGTATCTCGTCACGGAAAAAGAGACTATCAAACTCCCAATTGAGAACGACATGTTCTATCTTTCTTTCGCTCCCTACCGCATTGCTACCCATCCTTGCGCAACACACAATCTCACCACATGCCAAGGTGAATTGACTAACGAACCCTTCGAGGTGCTTGTGGAGAGCGAGGGCGAAATCCTGTTCGAGGGGACGGTGACCACCCGGGACAACGGCTTCAAGGGCATCTGGCTCGATCGCGACAGGGAAGCCACGATCCACGTCTCCCAAGGCGAATACGAGGCGAGTGCGACCATCACCACATATGCCGACTCCCCGACTTGCCTAACGACGCTCCGTCTGGAGTGAACGTCCACAATCGCAAGAATGCAAAAAGAAGAGACCGTGCCCTTCTTTGGCGGCACAGAGAGTCAGAGGCGTTTGAGCCCCTTTTCAAGCGCCTTTTTGCATGCGGGACGAGCAAAAAATCCCGCTTTTTGTCTCATCATGTTCGAAGCATTTTTCAAAGAGAGAGACAGAGACCGAAAACCCCCCGGAACAGCTGGGGAAAAATTTGAAATTTATCCGCTCCACGTATTGATTTTCACGCAAATCAGCGTATAATGAAAATGTAGAAAGCGTTTACAAAATGACGGTAAAATCGAGGGTTCCAACGATGAAAACGAAGGACTCCAGGACCGTTTCCGTTCATCAAAAAACCGCGTCAGACGGCCTTGTTGCCGTGTTGAGCGTCTTTTATCCACCGTAAAAAAAGGGATGGATTCCATCATGAATTTGTCCTTTTTATTGTGTCCGAAAGTTCTTCGAGAGGATGGTTAGCGTGCATACAGTAGTGATTGGTGTCATCGGCGCCGACGTGCATGCCGTCGGCAACAAAATCATCGAGCATGTGCTCAAAAAACGTGGCTTCAACGTCGTCAACATCGGTGTGTTGAGTTCGCAGGAGGATTTCATCAACGCCGCGATCGAGACCGACGCGAAAGCCATCCTCGTCAGCTCACTCTACGGACACGGAGAGATGGACTGCAAGTATATGAAAGAGAATTGTGAAGAGGCCGGACTCGGCCATGTGAAACTCTATGTCGGCGGCAACATCGTCGTCGGCAAACAGGATTTCAAGGAGGTAGAGGCTCGCTTCAAGAAGATGGGTTTCGACAGGGTGTATCCGCCCGGAGCGGACATCGAGGAAGCCGTCGAACAACTCAAGGAGGACCTCGGTAGCCCATGAGTGTCCACCTGCTTGTCGATTTCGGTTCCACCTACACCAAACTCGTGGCCGTCGACCTCGAAAAGGAGGAAATCGTCGGAACCTCACGCTCGATGACGACCGTCAAGACGGATGTGCTCGAGGGTTTCGATCTGGCTTTGGAAAAACTCGATAAAGCCCACCCCGATATGGCGGAGATTACCGCCATCTCCGCTTGTTCGAGTGCTGCCGGAGGTCTCAAGATGGCTGCCATCGGTCTTGTCGAGGAACTCACCGCCGAGGCCGCGAAACGGGCCTGCCTCGGAGCGGGAGCGCTTGTGAACCACGTGTATTCGCATCATCTTGCCAAAAAGGAGATCAAAGAGCTCCAGCAGGCGAATATCGACATCATCCTCTTGGCCGGTGGCACGAACGGCGGGAACAAGGAATGCATCATCCACAATGCCAAGAAACTCGCCGAGGCAAAACTCGATGTCCCCATCATCGTCGCCGGCAACAAGGACGCCGAGGACGAGATTGACGAAATCCTCTCCGCTTCCGACACGGAATACTATATCGTCGACAACGTGATGCCGAAACTGCGACAATTGAATGTGGAGTCGGCCAAAGAGGTCATCCGCAAGATCTTCATCACGAAGATTATCGAAGGCAAGGGCATCAAGAAGGCGGAAGAGAAGACCGGTGAGATCATCATGCCCACACCGGAGGCGGTGTTGCAGGCCGCCGAGCTCCTTGCCAAAGGTCATGAGGACGAGGAAGGACTCGGCGAACTCATGGTGATCGACATCGGCGGCGCCACGACCGACGTCCATACCATCGGGCGGGGGCTTCCCAAACGCACCGAGGTCATCCTGAAGGGTCTGCAGGAACCTTTCGCCAAACGCACGGTCGAAGGGGATCTCGGTGTCCGTCACAGCGCCAACGCCCTCCTTTCCATCGTCAGTCCCTTCGGTTTCCGCAAGTATTATCGGGAACCCGATACGATTGATGAAGACGATCTGGACGACGATTTCTTCGAAAGCGGCGTCAAGAAGCGTCAGGAACAAATCGACTACCTTCCCGACAGTGACGAGGAGAGAGCCTTCGACCGGGCGCTCGCGAGAATCTGCACCGATTATTCCATGAGCCGGCACGTCGGCTCCGTCGAAGTCGTCCACACCCCCTTGGGCAACATGTACTATCAGACCGGCAAGGACCTCACGGGCATGAAGTATGTCATCGGAACGGGCGGTGTCCTCATCTTCAACGAGGACCCGAAAGCCATCCTCCGGGAGGTCCAGCACAAAAGTGACAAGAAGCTCGAACTCCGTCCCACGGACTCGGAGCCCTTGATTGACGAGAAATACATCATGTCCGCCATGGGACTCTTGGGGCAGAAACATCCGAAACTCGCCTTGAGACTCTTGAAACGCCATTTGAAATAGACTGGACCGGGGAGATAGATATGGTCAAGAACAAGAAGGTTTCCCGCGAGGAATTCGAACGCATACGCCGTGACGTCCGCGAGCAATGGCCGACGGGACTCTCCGAGGATTTGGAGTTTGAACGCTCAATCGAGCGTTTGCAATCCATCCCGAGGGAGAAGGATTTTTCAAAGAAGCTCCGCGTCGCGAAAGCGGAAGGCCTCACCCTCACGCAACCCAGGGCCGGGGTCGCACTCGTGGACGAGCACATCGAACTCTTGAACTTCCTCGCCAAGGAGGGCGAGGCGGACCTTTTGCCCACGACGATCGACTCCTACACCCGCCAGAACCGTCACAGCAGCGCCGAAGATGCCATAAGACAATCCGAGAAGCAGAAGCGCTCGCTCTTGAACGGTTTTCCCGCCGTGAACCACGGCGTTGAGGCTTGCAAGCGCGTGCAGGACGAAGTGCCCGTTCCCGTGCAGGCTCGTCACGGCACCCCCGACGCGCGACTCCTATCCGAGATCATCCATGCGGCCGGCTGGACCTCGAACGAAGGCGGCGGCGTCTCTTACAACATCCCCTACGCCAAGAACATCAGCCTCGAGGACAGCATCCGCTATTGGCAATATGTGGACCGTCTTGTGGGCATCTATGCCGAAAACGGCATCGAGATCAACCGCGAGCCCTTCGGCCCCTTGACGGGAACACTCGTTCCGCCTTCCATCACCCACACCGTGGCCATCATCGAGGCCATCCTCGCCGCCGAGCAGGGAGTCAAAAACATCACAGTGGGCTATGGACAATGCGGTAATGTCGTGCAAGACGTGGCGGCGCTCCGGACCCTTGATTCCCTCACGAACTACTATCTCAAGCTCTTCGGCTATGAGGACGTCTTCGTGACGACGGTCTTCCATCAATGGATGGGCGGTTTCCCCGCCGACGAAGCGAAAGCGATGGGCATCATCTCTTTGGCTTCGGCGGTCGCGGCCTTGGGAGGCGCGACGAAGATGATCACGAAAAGCCCGCATGAGTCACAGGGTATTCCCACGAAGGAAGCGAACGCGGAAGGCTTGCGCGCCTCCAAGATCGTCACCCGCCTCTTGAAAGAACAGACCTTCCCCAAAGCGAAGACGCTCGAGACCGAAGAAGAACTCATCAAGAAGGAGGTCCATTCTCTCCTCTATGCGACCTTGAACATCGGCAAGGGGGATTTCGCCGAAGGCGCGGTGCGTGCCTTCGAGGCCGGAATTCTCGATGTCCCCTTCGCCCCGAGCGAGATGAACCGGGGTTTGGTCCTTCCCGCCCGGGACGACCTTGGCAACATCCGTATCCACGAATTCGGTCAGCTCCCCTTCGGCGACGACATCAAGACCTATCACCGCCAATGCCTCGAGCGGAGAGCGAAGAAGGAGAAGCGTGAAGTCTCCTTCCAGATGACCATCGACGACATCTATGCCGTCAGCAGGGGCAGACTCGTCGGCGGTGAAGAATTGCCGAAAGGATTCGATACCCCATGAAGATTGTTGATGTGATCACCGCCCCGGGGTTCACCGGCTTCTATTTCGATGACCAGGCCGCAATCAAGGCCGGGGCCGAACAAGACCATTTCACCTATGAAGGGGAGGCCGTGACTCCCCATTTCAAGGCCATCCGCCAAGCGGGTGAGGCGCTCTCGATCATGCTCGTGCTCGAAAACGGCATGACCGCTTACGGAGACGCCTGCGCCGTGCAGTATTCCGGTGCCGCGGGCCGCGACAGGCTTTTTGACGCTCTGGACCAGGAGGCCTATTTCCACGAACACTTGAAAGAACGATTCATAGGCCTCGATGTGGACCATTTCCGCCAGAACGCGGAACACTTCGACCGTCTCCTCATCGAGGGGGAACGTATCCACACCGCCCTCCGCTACGGCATAACCCAGGCGCTGCTTGAAGCCACCGCCAAGGCCAAAGGCCTCACCATGTGCGAGATCGTCCGCAAAGAATACCGGATTGAAGACGACGAATACCGCTTGATCCCCATCTTTGCCCAAAGCGGGGACGACCGCTACACGAACGTCGACAAGATGATCATCAAGGAGGTCGAGGTGCTTCCGCACGCCCTCATCAACAGCGTCCGGCACAAACTCGGCCAAAAGGGCGAACTCCTGAAAGAATACGTCCGCTGGCTCCGCAACCGCATACTGCAGAAACGTCTGCGTGAAGATTACCACCCGATTCTCCATCTCGACGTCTATGGCACGATCGGCATGATTTTCGACGAGGACATCGAGGCGAGCTATAGGTACTTGAAGGCGCTTTCCGACACGGCAGAGCCCTTCAGCCTCCGCATCGAAGGCCCCATCGACAAGGGGAACCGCGAAGATACGATGCTCGCTTTGAAAGCCTTGAAAGAACGCATCGACGCCGATGACGACTGCCATGTCGAGATTGTCGCCGATGAATGGTGCAACACCTTGGAGGATGTCAAATATTTCGCCGACAACGACGCCGCCCACATGGTGCAGGTGAAAACACCCGACCTCGGCGGCGTGAACAACTCCATCGAGGCCCTGCGCTATTGTCTGAAAAAGGGTGTGGGCGCCTACAGCGGCGGCTCCTGCAACGAGACGAACATCAGCGCCGAGGTGACGACCTCGATCGCCATGGCGACCAACGCCAAACAATGTCTCGCCAAACCGGGCATGGGCTCCGATGAGGGCATCATGATCGTGAAGAACCATATGCAGAGGACGCTCGCCCTAATCGAAAACCGAAGGAAGAAGGGCGGATCATGAAAAAAGAGATCATCACCGGCAGTCTGGAATCGAGTGATTGTCTCATCAGGGTATCTCCCGCGGAAAAATTGGAGATCGAACTCGAGACCGTCGTCCGCGAGGGGTTTTACGAGCACATCAAAAACCTCCTCGAAGAGACCGCGAAAGCCGAAGGAGCAAAGCGAGTCCGTATCACATGCAAGGACCAGGGGGCTTTGGACTACACCATCAAGGCCCGTTTGCAAGTGGCGTTGAGAAAATTCAAGGAGGAAGGCCATGGCTAGGAGCTATCTCTTCATCCCGGGCAATGTGCCCAGGATGCTCACGAACGCCGACGTGTTCGAGGCGGATGCGCTCATCATCGATTGGGAGGATGCGATCCATGCGAACGAGAAGGACGAGGCCCGCGAATTGACAATCGCCTATCTCGAAAGCCACCGTCCCGAGAACACTCGCGTCTATGTGCGCATAAACAGCGATGAAGAACTCATCGCGAAGGACAGCGAAGCCTTGAAGGGGAAAGACGTCGACGGTATCGTCCTTCCCAAGGCTTCGCGCGCCACGCTTTCCCTTTATGAGAAACTCTTTTCCGACAAAGAGCCCTTTCCGGTGATCGCTCTCGTGGAAACCCCCGCCGCTTTCTTCGAACTCGGGGAAATCGCCGCCCATGAACGGGTCCACGCCCTCTTTCTCGGCGGCGAGGATTTCCGCACCGCCATCGGGGCGGAAAGGACCGAAAACGCCGAAGAGCTCCTCTTCGCGAGGAACATGGTCGTCCTCGCCGCGAAAGCGAACGATATCACGGCCATCGACACCCCGTTCACGAGCCTGAAAGAAGCAGGGCTCGAAGAAGACTGCCGAAGAGGGAAGGCCCTCGGTTTCGACGCCAAGAGCGCGATCCATCCCGACCAGATTGCTTCGATCAACCGGATTTTCTCTCCTGCCAAGAAGGAGATCCGCGAAGCCAAACGAATCCTCAAACGCCATGAGGAGGAAGGCAGCATGCGCTTCAGCCTTGATGGGAAGATGGTCGACAGACCCATCATCGAACGGGCGAAAAGACTTCTCGAGAAGGCGCGTCTTTACGGCATGACGGATTCGGAGGACGACCGATGAGAGAGACTTCGCTTGCCACCCTTCTTGACAAACTCCCCTTGCAAGACGGCCTCACGGTCTCTTTCCACCATCATCTCCGTGACGGCGATGCCGTCATGAACATGGTGTTGGAAGCCCTCAAGGAAAGAGGCCTCAAAGACATCCATCTTAGCGCCTCGGCCCTCTTTCCCGTCCACACCGCGGCGGCGGAAGCGATCAGGGAAGGAAGGATCAAGGATGTCACCACGAACTATATGAACGGTCCCGCGGCGTCCTTGGTATCCAAGGGGTATCTCGCGGGCGGGATTGTCATGCAGACACACGGCGGCCGGGCGCGAAGCCTCATCAACAAAGAAAGGCCCGTCGACATCGCCTTTCTCGCCGCGAGCGCCATCGATCGCGACGGGAACGCCACGGGAAGCTTCGGCAAGAACCCCTTCGGCAGCATGGGCTATGCCGTGGAGGACGCGAAACATGCGGCCGTGACCGTCATCGTGACCGACACCGTGCTTGATAAGACCTTGTCCGAACCGGAGATTTCGGCCCAGGATATCGACCATCATCTCGTCGTCGCTGCCATCGGGGATGCGAAAGGCATCATGAGCGGGACACTGGAAGTGACGAAGGATCCCGTGGGCAAACGGATCGCCCGCGATGCCGTCCGGCTCCTCGACGCCCTCGGCGTCTTCCAAGACGGCGTTTCCTTCCAAAGCGGCGCCGGCGGGGTGAGTCTCGCCATCACCGAAGGGTTCAACCGCATACTCGAAGAACGGAAACTCACCGCCTCCTTCTTTTCGGGCGGCATCACCCGTTATCACGTCGAAGCCTTGGAGAAGGGGCTCGTCGAAAGACTCTACGATGTGCAGTGTTTCGACGATGCGGCGGTAGAAAGTCTCGCGAAGAATGAGCGCCACATCGCCATCAGCGCGAGCCGCTATGCGAATCCAGAGAACACCGGACGCATCATCAAAGACCTCGATGTCGTCATCCTCGGGGCAAGCCAGATCGATCGCGACTTCAACGTGAACGTGACGACCGACTCTTATGGAAAAATCATCGGCGGCAGCGGTGGCCACGCCGACACCGCCGAAGACGCGAAACTCTCCGTCATCGTGGGTCCACTCTTCAGGGGGCGCACCCCGCTCATCGCCGACAGGGTGCGCACGATCACCACGCCGGGAAGAGATGTGGACTGCCTCGTGACGGAAAGAGGCATCGCCATCCATCCTTCTCGCAAAGACCTCATGGAGATTCTTTGCGAGAAAGGGTTTCCTTTTTATTCCATCGAAGAGTTGCAGGAAATCTCCCACCGTTTCACGGGACGTCCCGTGGAAGCGGAAAGAAAAGAAAGAATCGGTTATGTGGAAAGCCGGCACAAAGAAGAACTCGACAGCCTCCACAAGATCAAGGAGGAATGAAGATGGACATCCGGGATGTCATCCTCGAGGAAGAACGCGCCGAGATGGCGCGCTTCCTCAAAAAGTTCCATATCGTTTTCGAAGAAGACATCGACAAGACCCTCGCCCTCTATGAAGAAGACCGCCTCGTCGCCACGGCTTCCGCGGCGAAAAACATCGTGAAATGTGTCGCCGTGGACCCCGAGTTCCGGAGCCAAAACCACCTTTCCACCTTGATGAGCGCTTTGATCAAGCGCTTGAACGAGGAAGGGAAACACCATATCTATGTCTATGCCTGGCCCGAACACGACGAGGTCTTTCAAAACCTCGGCTTCAAGCCCATCGTGCAGACGATGAACATCTCCTTCCTCGAACAAGGCGGCGACATCCAAAGGACGCTCACCGCCCTCAAAAAGGAGTATGATCTCGACAACCGCCCCAAAGGCGCCGTTGTCGTGAACGCGAACCCGCTCACGAAAGGACATCTGCATCTTGTCCGGAAGGCGAAGGAAAACCACGACACCCTCCTTGTTTTCGTTGTGAGCGAGGACCGCTCGTTCTTCCCCTTCGCCGACCGTTTCGCCATCGTCCAAGAGGCGCTCGCCGCCGACAGGGATGTCGTCGTCCTCCCGACGAAGGACTATCTCGTCAGTTTCGCGACCTTCCCCAAGTACTTCCAAAAACGCGAGGAGAAAATCCGCGAAGAGCACGCGTTGATCGATGTGTTCACCTTCAAGCAGCACTACATGAAGATCTTCAACATCGTCGCGCGCTATGTGGGTGATGAGCCCTACAGCCCCATGACCGACACCTACAACAAGACCATGCGGCACTATCTCGGAAACGATCTGCGAGTCATCGAGCGAAAGACCGTCGACGAGAAACCGATCAGCGCCTCCACCGTGCGCACCCTTTTGGAAAAAAGGGATGTTTCCGCCGTGAAGCCCTATGTCCCCGAGGCGACACTCCGCTATCTCGAGAGCGAGAAGGGCCGAAAAATCCTGAAGACCATCAAAGGCCATGACCAAAGACATTGACCGTATCCTCGCCGCCCGGACGCAGCGGGCGGAATCCCTCGCGCGTCTGGCAAAGACGGAAGGCGTCGTTTGCGCATTGAAGGCGAATGTACCCGGCCCGATGAAAAACATGGAGGCCGGAGGACTCATACTCAGGCTGTTTGACGGAATCCTCAGCCGGCTTTTCCCAAAGAAAGGCAAGTTCGTGGCCTCGGCCGATGGCGACCACTACATCTATGTGTCCGAAACGGACGCCGTCCACGTGAAAAGGACAGCTGTCTTTCTCGAGGAAGAACACCCCTTGGGCCCTTTTGTGGACATCGATGTCCACACAAAAGAAGGGGCCCTTTCCCGTGTGGACCTCGGATTTCCGCCAAGGCCGTGCTGGCTTTGCGGGGATGAGGCCAAGACGTGTGCGCGGGCGGAGAGACACGGCCGAGAGGAGCTCCTTTCGCGGATGGAAGCGGCCCTCCAAGAAAAGATCCCCGCGCTTTTGGCCGCAGCGGCCATTGATGCATTGCGGAAGGAGGTCTTCACCTACCCTTCCTTCGGCTTGGTCTCGGCACGCGATTCCGGGTGTCACACCGACATGAACATCTCCCATTTTTTGGCCTCTTTGCGCGCGCTCGAGTCCCCCTTCCGTGTCTATGCGCGCCTCGGCGCGCAAAGGGGGAGTATCCGAGAGCTCAGGGAAGAAGGCCGCGCGGCCGAAAAACGGATGTTTGCGCAAACGGGCGGGGTGAACACCCACAAGGGGGCGAACTACATATTCGGCCTCGTCCTCTATCATCAGACCGATGCGCTCTTGCGGGGGAAGAGTTTCGCGGCTTTCCTCGAAGACCTGAAAAAGACCGCCCAAAACATGTGGGACGAGGATTTCCAAGACCTCTCCAAAAGAACGCCGCGAACACGGGGGGAGAGAGTCTATCTTTCCACGGGCTTCGGCGGTGTGCGTGAAGAAGCGGCGCAAGGCTTTCCCGCCGTGATTGAAGGGCTCTTTGATTCCGCAGCGCATCCTTTGCGGAGACTCGCCCGCATCATGGCGAGAACCCATGACACGACCCTCTATGCGGGTGAGGGAGAAGACCTTCGCGCCATCAGGAAGGAAGCGCGGCTGCACGCCGAAAAGGATTTGCAAGAGCTTCGCGAATGGTCTCTTTGTCTGAAAAGACGAGGTGTCTCCCCGGGCGGGGCGGCCGACCTCTTGGCGCTCTCTTTCTTTTTTGCACGCAGTGTCCATCTTTTTCGCACAGAAAGCGGGGATGACACGGACACGCACGCTTTGGTATAATGGACTTTGATATGATGGATACGATCGGCATGTCGGGAGGGGTGACCCATGGATTATGTGACGAGAACCGAGACCTCTGTGAGACAGGAAGATATCTGTTTCGCCCCGGGAAGATCCTTCTACAAAATGGCCCTCATCTTCATCATCGGCTGTCTCGTGGGTACTTGGTATGAAGAAATCCTCCACTATGTGCGACACGGCTTCCACGAAAGCAGAAGCGGGGTCCTCTATGGGCCCTTCAACCCGGTGTATGGCGCCGGGTATCTTTTGATGATTCTTTTTCTTTCCCGTTTTTCCCGTTGGTATGTGGTCATCGCCGTCGGGGCGGTTTTCGGCGGCATGTTCGAATACATGCTCTCTTTGGGGCAGGAATTCTTCACGGGGCAAATATCATGGAACTATCACGGGCGTTTCTTGAACATCCACGGCCGCACGACCATCCCCTACATGATCTTTTGGGGGATTTTGGGCTATGTCATGGTCAAAATCGTCTATCCCGTCCTTTCCGACCTCATCGAGAAGATCCCGCCGTATATCGGCAAGGCCGTGACGATGACGCTATTTGTGTTTCTCTGTGTGAACATGGCCATCTCCTACACGGCGCTTCTCCGCCAGGGCATGCGCCACAGGGGAGTCGAGCCCTTGACCCCGATCGGCGAGTTCTACGACCGTGTCTATGACGACGAGCGGATCTATCGCTCGTTTCCGGACATGGAGCCCATAGATGAGCTCGCTGCGGGCGAATGAATCCCCCTTACCGGTGGACCTTCGCACAAGAGAATGGCAAAAACACCCGGGAGTTCAAAGCCTTCTTCGCGAAGGCCCCATGAGACGGAAAAAGCAACAATGACGGTATCTGAAAAAAACATCGCCCGGCGGCGATGTTTTCATGTCGGATACTTTCTTCCCTGCCATGTGTCCTCTTTGCGCATGCGCTTGTCGATCCCGTTCAAGACCACGAACTTCTTCAATGTCCATCTCGGCGCGACGAGGAGTTCTTTCGGCGCATCCCCCGTGAGGCGATGGATGACGACATCCCAAGGCAAGAGTTCTAACTGCCGCACGACGATGTCGACATACTCGTCCCTCGTGAGAAGATCGAACGCGCCTTGCTCATGGAGTTTTTCGAGGGGCGTGTTTTGCAAGACGTGGAGCATGTGAATCTTCACACCCCGGATGTCTTTTTTTGCGAGATAGCGGGCGGTATCGATCATATCCGCCGCACTTTCGCCGGGAAGGCCGTTGATGATGTGGACGACAGTGTCGATGTCTCTTTTTCGCAAAGCGTGCAAAGCCGCCTCGAAACAGGCGAGGTCATGGCCGCGGTTGATTCTTTCGGCCGTCTCTTCGTGGATCGTCTGCAAGCCGAGTTCGACTTGGAGACAGGTCTTCTTGTTCAAGTTTTCCAACAGGTCGAGGGTCTCCTCCTCGAGACAGTCGGGGCGGGTCGCAATGGCGAGGCCCACGATATCGTCATCGAGGGAAAGGGCTTCGTGATAGAGCCGTTTTAGTCTTTCTGCGGCGGCGTAGGTGTTCGAGTTGGCCTGGAAGTAGGGAATCGTCTTCGCGGTGGGCCATTTTGCGAGGAGTCTCGCTTTCGTGGCGGCGTATTGTTCTCTCAGGGGGAGGGTTTTGTCGCTGCCGGCGCCGCCGCCCCCTTCGGCGCAATAGATGCAGCCGCCCACGCCTTTCGTCCCGTCCTTGTTCGGGCAGGTGAAGCGGGCATCCAAGGGCACCTTGAAGACCTTGGAACCGAACTTCTCCTTGAAGAAGGCGTCGAGAGTGTGGTAACGTTTGTCCTTGAAGTCCGCCATGAGAATCCCTCCCGCGGTCATTTTACCATAAGTTGGGAAAAATCGTGCCTTTCATGATACAATGTCTCTGTTAGCCTGCCGGAAAGCGAGTGTACATGGATATGTTGGAAAAGATCCGCAAATCGATCATCGCCCCGCAACAATTGGTCGCCTACCGGAATGACCGGGTGTTCCCGGTCCTCCTCTATATGCTGTTTTTCGCTTTGATCTCGGCGACGGGGACCATCATCCAGGTCGCCACTTTCGACGGTCTGCCCCTCGCTTACCGTCAAGAGATAAGAGAGAACTACCAAAGCCCGCCGGCAGCTTGCGCAATCGAGTCGGAGAGGCTCGTCTGCGATGAAGAGATCAGCCACACCGTCTTCGCCGAAGGGTTTTTCGCCTTCACGATCGATGCGGCGAACACCGCCGATGAGGCCTATGCCGTCACGAAACCTTTTCATTTCGTGGTGCATGACGACACGTTGCGTGTGGATGTCACGAACTTCTTCGGGACCGTCAGTCACGAGATGCCCCTTTCCGAACTCGCGGGCGATCCCGAGAGCCTTTCTTTCACGTTCGATCCGGATGATCGCGATGAGGAGGACGCTTTCTTCGGCCACCTCTTTTCCGTCATCGACGCCGAAATCGACGCCCAACGCCTTCTTTGGGGAACGCCCTTCATCCTTCTCCGTATCCTGGGAAGTCTCGCCATCTTTTTTGGTTTCGTTATCATGAACGCTTTCTTGATGACGCTATTCATTCCCAAAGTGCGATTCCGCCAGATGTTCGTGATGATGGCCTATGCTTCCACCCTCCTCTATGTCGTGATCGTCTTCCACGGGATGCTCGATTTTTCCATGATTTTGCTTTTCGTCCTGCTTTTCCTCGCGTTCCGGCAGACGAGCCGTCTCGTCATGGAGATCCAGCGCCTCATCCGCGGCGGAGATTGACTTGCCACGGCGGGGATTCTATGGTAACATTGATGTCACAAAGGCGAGGAACCGGAAGCAGTAGCATCGCTCGCGCTTGTTAGAGACCCGGTGGTCGGTGGAAACCGGGAAGCGCACGATGTGAACTCGTCCGGAGAGCCGCGCGGAAGAAAAGCCGCGACGCCCATCCCGCGTTAAGGGAAAGAGCGCGCACGAACCAAGGTGGTACCGCGGAGATTCTTCGTCCTTGAATCCTTTCAAGGACGTTTTTTATTCCATCACATGAAGGAAGTGATCCCCATGGATTACAATTCCGAGAGAATCGAGAAGAAATGGCAGGACTATTGGTATTCGCGCGATTTCTTCAAGGCCGAGGATTTCGGCGAAAAGCCCAAATACTACGCCCTGGTGGAGTTTCCCTACCCTTCGGGCACGGGCATGCATGTCGGCCATTTCCGGGCTTACACCTCGCTCGAGGTCGTCAGCCGCAAACGCCGCATGGAAGGCTACAACGTCCTCTTCCCGATCGGGTTCGACGCGTTCGGCCTCCCCACGGAGAATTACGCGATGCAAAGGGGGGTCCATCCCCGCAAGGTCACCGACCAAAACATCGAGATCTTCACCGAGCAGATCAAGCGCACGGGCTTCTCCTTCGATTTCAGCCGCATCGTCGACACGACCGATCCCGACTATTACAAGTGGACGCAATGGATCTTTTTGAAGATGTTCGAGCACGGCCTCGCCTACCGCGACAAGACGAAGGTCAACTTCTGTCCCGACTGCCGGGTGGTACTCTCGAACGAAGAGAGCCAAGGCGGCGTGTGCGACCGTTGCGGAAGCACGGTCGAGAAGAAGGAGAAAGACGTGTGGTTCCTCCGCATCACGAAATACGCCGAGCGGCTCCTCGAAGGACTCGAGGAGCTCGAGACCCTGCCCCGCATCAAGACCGAGCAGGAGAACTGGATCGGCAAGAGCGAAGGGGCGGAAATCCTCTTTCCCATAGAAGGCGCAAACGACAAGCTGAAGGTCTTCACGACCCGTTCGGACACCTTGTTCGGTGTGACTTTCATGGTGGTCGCCCCGGAACACCCCGTGCTCGACAAGCTGGAAGGAAAGATCACCAACATGGATGAAATCCGCTCTTATCGGAAGAAAGCGGAGAAGAAATCGGAGATGGAACGCGCCGACGAGACGCGCGAGAAAGAAGGCATCCGGATTGAGGGCGTGCAGGCTCTTCATCCCTTCACAAAAGCGAGACTCCCCATATTCGTGGCCGATTATGTCATGATGGATTACGGCACCGGTGCCATCATGGCCGTGCCGGGCCATGATGAAAGAGACCACGCCTTCGCGAAAAAATACGGTCTCGGGATCAAAGAGGTCATCGCGGGCGGCGATGTCGACAAGGAGGCCTACACCGACGTCGAGAACGGCACTCTCGTCAACAGCTTTTTTTTAGACGGTCTCTTTGTGAAACAAGCGATAGAGAAAATGAACGAACGATTAAAGAAAGAGGGCCTCGGCGGTGCCGTTACGAGCTACAAGATGAAAGATTGGGCCTTCAACCGCCAGCGCTACTGGGGTGAGCCCATCCCCATCGTCCATTGTGAAAAATGCGGCATGGTCGGCGTGAAGGAAGAGGACCTCCCAATCCGCCTTCCCGATCTCGAACGCTTCGCGCCGAACCGCGAAGGCGAAAGTCCCCTCGCGAACATCGAATCGTTCGTGGAAACGACCTGTCCCTCTTGCGGCGGCAAAGCCCGACGGGAGACCGACACGATGCCGCAATGGGCGGGAAGCAGCTGGTATTTCCTCCGCTATATCGACCCCGGTAACGATAGCGAGCTCGCCAACTACCACAAGCTCAAATACTGGCTCGGGGTTGATTGGTACAACGGCGGCATGGAGCATGTCACCCGCCATGTCATCTACAGCCGTTTTTGGCACCAGTTTCTCTACGACATCGGCGTGGTCCCCTCGAGAGAGCCCTTCAAGAAACGGACCGCGCAAGGTCTCATCCTCGGTTCCGACGGCGACAAGATGAGCAAGTCCAAAGGCAACGTGGTCGATCCCGCCGAGATCATCGACACCTGCGGTGCGGACACACTCCGTCTCTACATCCTCTTCATCGGCGACTACGAGCAGGCCACGCCCTGGAACGAGAACGGACTCAAGGGCTGCCGCCGTTTCCTCGACAAGGTCTGGCGCCTGCAGGAAAAAGCGCATGCGAAAAAGGACGACAAAGAGATTGAGACGCTTTTGCACAAGACCATCGAAGCTGTCGACACAGACATCGAGGAGACGAAATTCAACACCGCCATCGCCAAGCTCATGACCTTCGCGAACGAGGCGGCGAAAAGCGAGGGCATCACGAAAGACACCTTTTTGACGTTTTTGAAACTCCTGAATCCCTTCGCTCCCCACATCGCCGAAGAACTGAACGAGCGTCTGGGCCATCGTGAGCCCCTCGTGAAAAGCTCCTGGCCCGAGGTCGATGAACGTCTTCTCGAAGAAGAACGGATCACCATCGTCTTCAGCGTGAACGGCAAAGTCCGCGACAAGCGGGAAGTTCAAAAGGACATCGGCAAGGACGAACTCGAAAAAATGGCTCTCGAGAACGAACGGGTCAAGAAATTCATTGAAGGCAAAACCATCGTCAAGGTGGTGGTCGTCCCGGGCCGTCTCGTGAACGTCGTCGCCAAGTGAATCGCGCCCTCCGGCAGACACTTCGCCGGAGGGCTTCTTTCGTTGTTTTCGGCAGGCGGACTCCCTTTTCATGTTGCATCTGTATGACAAACGTGATATAATCCCATGTGTAAAAACGCTTACATGGCGTTTAAATTTATGCTCGCCAATTCTGAAAAGGAGGCATTTTTTCATGAAGAAGTTCGACTACATGGAGAAATACGGTTACGAACAATTGGTGTTCTTCCATGACGAGAGCACCGGCCTCAAAGGCATCACCTGCATCCACAACACCACGCTCGGGCCCTCTCTCGGCGGCACGAGACTCTGGAACTACGAGACCGAGGAAGAAGCCACCCTCGATGTACTCCGTCTCGCCCGGGGCATGACCTACAAGGCGGCGGCCTCGGGGTTGAACCTCGGCGGCGGCAAGTCCGTCCTCATCGGCGATCCCGAGAAGGTCAAGAGCGAAGCGTATTTCCGCGCCTTCGGACGTTATGTCCAGACGTTGGGCGGCCGCTACATCACCGCGCCCGATGTCAACACGAGCGCCAAGGACATGAAATTCATCAACCTGGAGACCGATTCGGTCGTCGCCATCCCCGAAAAGAGCGGCAACCCCTCCCCCGCCACCGCCTGGGGCGCGTTCCACGGCATCCGTGCCTCATTGAAAGAGAAGTTCGGTGACGACGACATCTCCCAATACACCTACGCCGTGCAGGGCGCCGGCCAGACGGGCGACTTCCTGATCGGCTATCTGCGCGAAGCGAACGCGAAGAAGATCTATTTCACCGAGATCAACGACAAGCACATCGAGAAAATCAAGAAGAAGTATCCCGATGTCGAATTCGTCGACCCCGACGACATCTACGGACTCGAAGTCGACGTGTTCGCACCTTGCGCCCTGGGCGCCGTCATCAACGACAAGACCTTGAAAAAGATCAAGGCCCCGATTGTTGCCGGTACGGCGAACAACGTCCTCGAAGACGAGGACAAACACGGCAAGGCCGTCCAAGATCAAGGCATCCTCTATGCTCCCGACTTCGTCATCAACGCCGGCGGTCTCATCAATGTCAGCCACGAACTCACGGGCTATGAGAAAAAGAAAGCCTTCAACGAGATCGAGCAAATCTACGACCGCCTGTTGGAAATCTATCAGGTCGCCAAGGAGGACAAGGTCACCACGACCCAAGCGGCGAAAATCTTCGCCGAGCGCCGCATCGAGCGAATCGACAAAATCCATGCCAACTACATCAAGAAGTAGAAGATGAGACGGATCACCTTCCTTTGCGGGCACTACGGGTCGGGCAAATCGGAGATCGCCGTGAATCTCGCCATCGATTGCGGCATCGACTATCTTGTCGACCTCGATGTCATCAATCCCTATTTCCGCTCCCGCAGTGTTCACGAACGGTTGGCGGCCGAAGGTGTCACGCTCGTGGAAAGCTCCATCGAGAAAGCGCCAAACAGCGATCTCCCCGTGATCAGCGCCAAAGGTGCCGTGCCTTTCCACGACAAGAGCCTTTCCGCGATCTATGATCTTGGCGGCACGAGAGAGGGGGCGAAACTCGTCCAACAATACCGTCACCTCTTCGCAGCGGACGATGCCGTGGATTTCCTCGTCGTGGTGAACGTTTTCCGTCCCGAAACAACTGACGCCGAGAAAATCCACCACCTCATCGACACCCTTGAGACGGCCGCCGATCTGAAGGCGACCGGCCTCATCAACAACTCGAACCTCATCAAAGAGACCCGCGCGGAACACATCGAGAAGGGCGAAGGCGTCTTGACCGAAGTGGCCTCCGCGCGGAATATCCCGATCCGTTACACCTTTCACGAGGAAAGTGTCCCCCTCAAGGGGACCTTTTCCGGAGAGACCCGCCTCTTGCGGCGTTATCTCGCCAAGAAATGGTTATAGGAGGATTTTATGGCTAAAGGCAGAATCATCATCAACGAGGACAAATGCAAGGGCTGTGATCTCTGTGTGCATCATTGCCCCGTCGACATCCTCGCTCTCGACACCTCGCGCACCAACAAGAAAGGCTACACCCCCCTCATGGTGACCGACCCCGACAAGTGCATCGCTTGTGCGTTTTGCGCTATGATCTGTCCGGACAATGTCATCACCGTCGAGAGATTTTCGAAATCCTAAAGGAGTGAAAACATGGCAAAAGTCTTGATGAAGGGTAACGAAGCTATGGCCTTGGCCGCCATCGAGGGCGGTTGTGACGCCTTCTTCGGCTACCCCATCACCCCGCAGAACGAGATTCCCGAATACCTCTCCCGCCACATGGGGGAGAAAGGACGCGTCTTCGTGCAGGCCGAGAGCGAAGTCGCCGCGATCAACATGGTCTATGGCGCCGCCGGCGCCGGTGCCCGTGCTCTCACGAGTTCCTCGAGCCCGGGCATCGCCTTGAAACAGGAAGGCATCAGCTATATCGCCGGCAGCGAACTGCCCTGCGTCATCATCAACGTCATGCGGGGCGGACCCGGTCTCGGCGGCATCCAGCCCTCGCAAGCGGACTACAACCAGGTGACCAAAGGCGGCGGCAACGGCGACTACCATCTTCTCGCCTTCGCCCCGGAGAATCTGCAAGAGACCGTGAACATCATCAAGGAGAGTTTCGACCTCGCCGATTACTATCGGAACCCGGTCATCATCGCCGTTGACGGACTCCTCGGACAGATGATGGAACCCGTCGACCTCGAAGCCGCACCCAAGACTGAAGATGCGAAAGAGAAGAAATGGGCCGCGGACGGCAACTCGGACCGTGAAGGCGGACGCAATGTCATCACCTCGATCCATCTCGACCCGCTCGAACTCGAGCAACACAACCTCAAGCTGAAGAAGAAATACGACGAGATGAGAGCGAAAGAACAACGCTACGAGATGATCGAGACCGACGATGCGGACATCGTCTTCGTCGCCTACGGTTCCATGGCCCGCATCGCCAGAAGCGCCGTGAAGACACTCCGCGAAGAGGGAATCAAGGTCGGCATGATCCGTCCGGTCACCATCTGGCCCTTTCCCGAGAAAGCTTTCGACGAGCTGTCAAAGAGCGTGAAGACCCTGCTCACGCTCGAGATGAGCCTCGGCCAGATGCATGAAGACGTCCGGGCCGCCAACAACGGCCGTTTCCAACTCGATTTCTACGGTCGGACGGGCGGCGTCGTCCCCGAGCCCGAGGAAATCATCGACCATGTCAAGCGCATGTTGGAAAAGGAGGGTTCCTCGTGAACACGAAGACCGTATATGAACCCACGAAAGGCTTGACGGAAAGAGAATTCCACTATTGTCCCGGCTGCACCCACGGCATCATCCACAAACTCGTGGCGGAAGTCCTCGTGGAAAAGGGACTGCTGGAAAAATCCGTCGCTGTCGCGAGTGTCGGCTGCAGCGTCTTCAGCTATGAATATTTCAACTGCGATGCACACCAGGCTCCCCACGGCAGGGCGCCGGCCGTCGCCACGGGGATCAAGCGGGTCCGTCCCGACAGCGCCGTCTTCACCTATCAGGGTGATGGCGACCTCGCCTCCATCGGCACCGCCGAGATCGTCCATGCGGCGCATCGCGGCGAGAACATCACCGTCATTTTCGTCAATAACGCCATCTACGGCATGACCGGCGGCCAGATGGCCCCGACGACCCTCATCGGCCAAAAGACCACCACGTCCCCCTTCGGACGCGACAAGACGCTCACCGGTGAACCTTTGCGCATCTCCGAGATGCTCGCCACCATTCCCGGTGCGGCCTATCTCGAACGGGTGAGCGTGCATGACCCGAAACACATCCGCAAGGCGAAGAAATCCATCGAGAAGGCCTTCGATGTGCAAATGAAAAAACAGGGTTTCTCCATGATCGAGTTCATCTCCACTTGTCCCGTGAACTGGGGTATGAACCCGATGGAGTCCATCGAATGGGCCAAGGAGAACATGATTCCCTACTATCCCTTGAAAGTCTTCAAGGACAAGACGAAGGGTGATAACGATGAATGAGGAAAAAGTCATCATCGCCGGCTTCGGCGGACAGGGCGTCATGCTCATGGGGCAGATCCTCTCCCATGCCGCCACGATCGCCGATCTGAACACGACCTGGATCCCTTCCTACGGCCCCGAGACCCGGGGCGGCACGGCGAACTGTGCCGTGACCATCGGGAAAGAACGGATCAATTCCCCCGTCGTGAGTGTTCCCGATTCCTTGGTCGTCATGAACCAGCCCTCACTCGACAAGTTCCAAAAGAAACTGAAAAAGGGCGGCGTCCTCATCGCCAACAAGAGCCAGATTCCCGATGCCGACTATCGCGATGACATCAAGGTCTACGAAGTCGACGCCAACAAGAAGGCGCTCGAGATCGGCAATCTGCGCGTGGCGAACATGGTCATGCTGGGCGCCTATATCGCCGCCACCGGTGTCTTTTCCCAAGACGAGATGTTCGCTGTTTTCGAACAGATCTTCACCGGCAAGAAGAGCGAGCTCATCGACTTGAACAAACAGGCGCTCGAGGCCGGCATCCAGGCTGTCGGGAACCGGGTTTCTTGACAGACCGAAGGTGGTGATCCGCATGCGGATCCTCGTTATCAACCCCGGATCCACGAGCACCAAGGTGGCCGTATTCGACAAATGGAGAAAACTCAGACCCTTCGCCAAGACGACCATCCGTCACGAGGGCAGCAACATCTTGAAGTTGGAGACGCTCGCCGAACAGTTGCCCCGCCGCAAACAACTGGTCTTGGACTTTCTCGAGGAATATGACGTCGAGCTTTCTTCCATCGACGGTTTCATCGGCCGCGGCGGCCTGCTCCGCCCGTTGGCGAGCGGTTTGTATCGTGTCAACGAAGCCATGATCGAAGAATTGCAGTCGAACATTCACGGTGAACACGCCTCGAACCTCGGCGGGCTCATCGCTTGCGCCTTGGCCAAGAAAGCCGGCAAAGAGGCCTACATCGCCGATCCCGTCGTCGTCGACGAGATGGACGAGGTCGCCAAGATGAGCGGTCTGAACGGCATCACCCGCCGGAGTCTCTTTCACGCTCTGAACCACAAGGCCGTGGCCCGGAAATACGCCCGAGAGGTGAAGGTCCCCTACGAAGAACTCCATCTCATCGTCGCCCATCTCGGCGGCGGCATCAGTGTGGGCTATCACAAACTGGGCCGGGTTGTCGATGTGAACAACGCCCTGGACGGGGATGGGCCGATGAGTCCCGAACGGACGGGAAGCCTCCCCGTCTCTTCGGTCATCGACATGGCCTACGGCTCCCACACCAAAGAAGAGTTTTTGAAACTCGTGCGGCATTACGGCGGCATGTTCAGCTACTTGAACACCAAGGACGCCGAGGTCGTGAGCGACATGTTGAACGAGAACCGTGTCGAGGCCGTGAAAGTCGTCGACGCCATGGTGCACCAGATTGCCAAAGAGATCGGCGCCCTCCACGCCCTCACACAGGGCCAGATGGACGCGATCCTTCTCACGGGCGGTCTCGCCTACAACCAAGACATCATCCAGCCTCTTTTGGAGATGATCGACCACTTGGGAGACATCCGCCTCTTCCCCGGGGAGAACGAACTCGAAGCCATGGCTTTCAACATGGAAGCCTTGCTCGAAGGAAAGACCGAAGCGAAAGAGTACTGACCAAAAAGAAAAACACACCGCCTGCGCGAACCATACACGTGCAGGCGGTGTTTTCCATGGTTGATTGTCTCTATTGTCAAACGCTCTTTTTTCCGCGTCAGACCTTCGCGGACCTTTTCCGCCTCGACAAGGTCTGTCCTCGTTGCCGGCGTCTCCAAAACCTCCCCCTGCACAGGGAGGTCTTGCCCCTTTTCGGGAAGGAATGTCATCTTTACAGTTTCCACCAAGACGACCATCCCGTGTTCCGAGCGAGAGTCTTCGCCCTGATGGCACGCGAAAAGACCCAGATCGTCTTTGTCGAAAAAGGGCTTTTGAAAGACGGTGTGGCGCTTGCGCATCTTGCCGCCCTTTTCACGCCGGTGAGCCTGTATCGTGCGGAGTTCTTCACCATGGACGAGATCGGCACACTTCTTGAAGGATTGGATTCCGCCCCCACAAATTTTTAGCGACCGGGATTATGCCTGCCGATAAATATGATATAATGTTAGTATCAAAGAGAGGGAGTTGATCGAGATGATCGTCGAGGTACGCGGCAAGAACGGCTTCACCGTGACAGAGGCCATCGAGAACTACGCGAAGGAGAAACTCTCGAAACTCGAACGCTACTTCAAGGAGGAACTGGACGCCGTTGTCGTCTGCAAAACTTACAGCGACCATCACAAAGTGGAAATCACGATCCCGACCAAACTCTTCACCATGCGCGCCGAGGTCGGAGAAGAAGATATGTACGCGGCGATCGACATCGCCATCGACAAGCTCGAACGCCAGATCCGCAAGAACAAGACGAAAGTGAACAGAAGCCTCAGAAAACGGGAGGGCGTCAAGGACGTCTTCAACGAGGATGTGGACCTCGAAGCCCTCGAACGCGAACTCGTCGGCCGCCCCGTCAAGAAGAAGACGCACAAGCTCGAGAAGATGACGACCGACGAAGCCATCACCGCGATGGAGATGCTCGGACACGACTTCTATATCTACCGCGACGAAGAGACCGACAAGGTGCATGTGCTCTATCTCCGAAAAGACGGCGATTACGCCGTGATCGAGACCGAATGACGGAAAGATGCGCGATCGGCCGATCGCGCATCTTTTTTGCGTTGCGCCGGGCCCAATCCTTTTTTATGGAAGGCCTTTGTGATATGATATTCATGATTGAATGAGGTGACTGTATGCTGAAAAGATTCTTCGACCCGAGCCGCCGGGCCCAAAAGCGACTTCGCGCTTTCAGCGAGGAAATCATCGCTTTGCATGAGGAGAAAATCAAACATTTGAGCGATGACGAACTCAAGGCCAAGACCGATGAGTTCAGGAAACGTCTCGAAGATGGTGAGTCCCTCGATGATCTGGAAAAGGAAGCCTACGCCGTCGTGCGTGAAGCCTCGACCCGCGTGACGGGCCTGACCCCTTTCTTGGTACAGGTCATGGGCGCGAAAGTCATCCACGAAGGCGACATCGCCGAGATGAAGACGGGGGAAGGTAAAACCCTGACCGCCGTCATGCCGGCTTATTTGAACGCCCTCACGGGCAAAGGTGTGCACATCATCACCGTGAACGATTATCTCGCCCGCCGTGAGGCCGAAGGCGAGATCGGCGACATCTTCCGCTTTCTTGGCCTCACCTGCGGCTTGAACCATCGCGATTTGACGCCCGAAGAGAAGAAAGAGGCCTACAATTCCGATGTGATGTATTCGACCAACAACGAGGTCGGTTTCGACTATCTCCGCGACAACATGGCCATCTACAAGGATTCGATGGTCCAACGCGATTTGCATTTCGCCATCATCGACGAGGTGGATTCCATCCTCATCGACGAAGCGCGGACCCCCCTCATCATCTCCGGCGGGGCGAAACAGACCGCGAACCTCTACAAGCAGGCGAACGCCTTCGCGAAGACGCTCGAAGAAGACGACTACTCGATCGACTTGAAGGCCCGCCATGCGACCTTGACAAGTGGGGGCATGCGGAAGGCCGAGAGGTATTTCGGCATCGACAACCTCTACGACCTCGAGCATGTGACCTTGCTCCACCACATCAACAACGCCGTCGCCGCGAACTTCATCATGGAACTCGATGTCGACTATGTCGTCAAAGAGGGCGAAGTGGTGCTCGTCGACCAGTTCACCGGTCGGTTGATGCCGGGACGCCAATACTCGGGCGGTTTGCATCAAGCATTGGAAGCGAAAGAGGGCGTCGAGATCAAGAAGGAGACGACGACCCTCGCCTCGATCACCTTCCAGAACTTTTTCCGCATGTACAACAAACTTTCCGGCATGACCGGCACCGCCAAGACCGAGGAAGAGGAATTCCAAAACATCTACAACATGTTCGTCATCCAGATTCCCACGAACGAGCCCATGATCCGCTATGATGACACCGACGCGCTCTATCCCGACATGGAAAGCAAATACAAGGCCTTGGCCGCTGAAATCGCCAAGCGCAACAAGAAGGGCCAGCCCGTCCTCGTGGGCACGATCTCCATCGAAAGCAGCGAACGCATCTCGAAACTGTTGAAGCAAAAAGGCGTCAAGCATGACGTGTTGAACGCCAAGAACCACGAACGGGAAGCGCAGATCATCGAGGACGCGGGGCAGAAGGGCTCCGTCACTATCGCCACCAACATGGCCGGACGCGGTACCGACATCAAACTCGGTGCCGGTGTCACGGATCTCGGCGGCCTCGCCGTCATCGGCACCGAGCGTCACGAGGCCCGCCGCATCGACGACCAGCTCCGGGGTAGGAGCGGCCGCCAGGGTGACCCGGGCTATTCCAAGTTCTTCCTCTCGGGCGATGACGACCTCGTGCGCCGTTTCGGCGGCGACCGCTTCCAACAACAACTCGAATACCTCTCCCGCACCCGGGACAAGAAGGAGAAAAACCCCCTCCAAAGCAAATTCTTCGCCCGCCAGATCAAACGCGCCCAGCGCCAGATCGAAGGCGCGAACTATGATAGAAGAAAGACCGTCCTCCAATACGACGAAGTGCTCCGGAAACAACGCGAGATCATCTACGGCCAACGCCGTGACATCCTCCTCAAGGAAGACATCGTCGACATCGTGAAGCCGATGACCAAACGGCATCTCGACCGTCTTGTCGAGGAACACACGGATCGTGCGAAAAAACCGCCGAGACTGGACAAAGAGAGTTTACTCGATGCCGTCTATGGCAAGTTGATTCCCGTGGACCGCATCGAGCGTGAGAAAATCAGCGAAGACCCCGAAAAGACCTACGCCCACCTTGAAGAAGTCCTCGATGACGATTTTTCGAAGAAGGAAGAACAGTTCAACCGGGAAAAATTCAACGAGTTTTTGAAAGCGGTCGTTTTGCGTGTGGTCGACACCCATTGGGTGCAGCACATCGACCAGATGAGCGAACTGCGCCAGAGTGTCGGGCTGCAATCCTACGGCCAGCAGAACCCCCTGCGTGAATACCAGGAGATGGGATTCACCCTCTTCGAGGACATGGTCGTCGCCATCGAGCGCGACACGACCCGCTACATCCTCCGTGCCCGTGTGCGCGACAACCTGCAGCGCGTGCAGGTCGCCAAGCCGACCAAGACCTCCTCGGGCAAAGAGGAAGAGAAAAAGAAGAAACCCGTCCGCCGCAAAAAAATCGGACGCAACGAGCCCTGCCCCTGCGGCAGCGGTAAAAAATACAAACACTGCCACGGCCGTTAGGCCGAAAACGGGTGATGAAGATGGAAGCCTATGAGATCCGCCAAGCCAAGGAATCCTTCGAGCGTCGTCTCGAAGACATCCACAACCTGCTTGATATCGATAGACTCGAGGAATCGATCGAAGAAATCGAGGCCGAGACGTACGAGAACGGTTTCTGGGACGACCACAAGAAGGCCCAGAGCATCATCAAGCGCTTGAAAGAGAAGAAGAGCCGGCTCGCAGCCTACCGAAAACTCGAGAGCGGTCTCGAGAACCTCGAGGTCGCGCTCGAACTCATCGAGATGGAAGAGTCCGCCGCGGGCGTCGAAGACGACATCG
This sequence comes from Mollicutes bacterium, assembly GCA_003568315.1. Lineage (GTDB taxonomy): Bacteria > Bacillota_I > Bacilli_A > Izemoplasmatales > Izemoplasmataceae > T1SED10-81. The sequence goes on from PWYL01000070.1 coordinate 106,701, forward strand.
CCTTTCTCGAGCGCGCCTTCGACAAATTGGAGACGATGCTCTTCCTCTCCGAGGAATACGACAATGCCCCGGCCATCTTGGAAATCCACCCCGGTGCGGGCGGAACGGAAAGCCACGATTGGGCCATGATGCTCTATAGGATGTATAAGCGCTACGCCGAGAGGCGGGGCTTTTCTTTCATCGTGAACGACTATCTCGAAGGCGGCGAGGCGGGACTCAAGGCCGCGACCGTCACCATCAAGGGCGAACACGCCTACGGTCTTTTGAAAAACGAACACGGTGTCCACAGGCTCGTCCGGATTTCGCCTTTCGATTCTTCTTCCCGACGTCACACGAGTTTCGCGGCCGTCACCGTCATCCCCGCGGTCGAAGACGAGATCGACATCGAGTTGAAGGATGCCGACCTCCGCATCGACACCTACCGTTCGAGCGGCGCCGGCGGCCAACATGTCAACACCACCGATTCGGCCGTGCGCATAACACACCTTCCCACCGAGGTCACCGTGACTTGCCAGAACGAACGCTCGCAGATCAAAAACCGCGAACAGGCGATGAAAATCTTGAAGGCGAAAATCTTCCGCCTCGAAAAGGAAAAGAAACAAGAAGAGATCATGCAGATCAAGGGGGAGGGCTTGGCCAACGCTTTCGGCAGCCAAATCCGCTCCTACGTCCTCCATCCCTACAACATGGTCAAGGACCATCGCACCGAGGTGGAGACCGCCCAGGTGCAGAAAGTCCTCGACGGCGAAATCGACGATTTCATCCTGGGACATTTGAAACAGGTCTCCAAGGAGCGTGAACGGGATGCGAAAGACGCTTAGAAAACTCTCGCTATCAAACCGCTATTTCATGATCACTCTCGGAATCTTTCTCATGGTGGCGGGTTTCTATTACTTCATCATGCCCGCGGCCTTGGTCATCGGGGGCGTGAGCGGTGTCGGCGTCCTCTTTTCCGAACTCTTCGCCATCCGGGTCTCGCTTGTCGTGCTCGTGCTGAATGTGGTGTTGTTGGGGTTCGGATGGCTCTTTCTCGGTTTCAAGAGTTTCGTACGGAGCATCTATGGCTCTTTGATGTTTCCGCTCATCCTCTTTCTTTTGGAGGAATTCAGCCCTCCACTCGACATGGAACCCGATTTCCTCCTCTATACGACATTCGGCGGGTTTCTGCTCGGGATCGGCTTCGGCTATGTCATCAAATACGGCGGCACGAGCGGCGGAACGGACATTCCCATCAAGATTCTGCACAAGCGGCTCAAGCTCCCCTTGAGCTTTTCCATATATTTGGTCGACGGCGCGATCATCCTCTCCGGCGTCATCGCTTTATATGCCGAAAGAGGAGTCACCGCGGGGCTTTATGCCCTCCTCACCATGGTCATCAGTGGCCGGGTGGCCGATTTCGTCATCATCGGCTCCAACACATTGAAAGCCGTGCACATCGTCACCGAGAAACCCGACCGCATCAAACAGCTCATCTATGAGGCCTTGGAGCGCGGCGTGAGCCTCATCCCGATGAAGGGCGGCTACAGCATGCGCCAAAAGACCATCGTGCTATCCGTCATCACCCGCGACGAGTACCACCGCATCCGCGACATCATCGCCGCGGTCGACGAAGAGGCGTTCGTCTTCGCGTCCCCGGCTACCGAGATACAAGGCGATTTCACCACCCATTGGGAGGATGATTGAATCATGCGTATTTTCCGTCACATCGCAGCAGGCATTTTTGTGGTTTTCGTGTTCACGCTCTCGGGCTGTGAACTCGCAGAACCCTCCGAGAAGGATCCGAACCAGGCCCTCTTCGAAGAGGCCCTGGAAGGCATCGATAGCAACTTCTACAAGGACATCTCTCGCGATGAACTCTATGAGGCCGCCATCCGCGGGCTTTTCAACGCGTTGGACGACCCCTTCAGCCGCTATATGACAAAAGAGGAGGCCCAACAGTTCCGCGAGGGTCTCGGGGAAGAGTTCGTCGGCGTCGGGGTGACCGTCGAGAACGTCGACAACAACGTCGTCGTCCGGAAAGTCTGGACGGACTCTCCCGCCGAGGCCGCCGGTATGCGACCCGGTGACACCGTGACCCATATCGACGGCGAGGATTTCCGCCACAAATCCTATCTCGACACCATCACCGCCCTCGTCGGCGAAGAAGGGAGCACAATCGAGCTCGGCGTCCGCCGACCGGGCCTCGAGGAGATCCTCACTTTCACCATGGAAAGGGAGCGGATTCCCAATCCGAGCGTGACCCATGAGATATTCGAAATCGAGAATCGCACCATCGGCTATCTGAAAATCAACCAATTCGGCGAAAAGACCGCCGGACTCGTCGAGAGTACGCTTGCCGAATTCGAGGACGAGAAGGGCATCGACGGTCTCATCATCGACGTCCGCGACAACACCGGCGGCTATCTCACCAGTGTCAAGGAAATCCTCGACATGTTCCTCGCGGAAGGGGAACTGCCGATGTTTTCCATCGAACAGGTCTTTGCCGGCACGCCGATCAAAGAGGATTATGAAGCGAGCGGCACGGAGACGAAACCCTACGACATCAAGGTTCTCATCAACTCTTACAGCGCCAGCGCCGCCGAGGTCTTCGCCATGGCGATGATGGAAAAGGGCGGCTACGATGTCATCGGCACGCCTTCTTACGGCAAGGGCACGATGCAGATTCCCGTCCATCTCGAAGACGAGAGCCAACTGCACATCTCGGCCGGTCGCTGGTTCACCCCCGAAGGCAACTGGATCCATTTCGACGGCGGCGACATGGAACATGTCCAACCGACAATCGAGATCGAACAGAACCCCTACCACTACGCCTACAGCGTCCATCTTACCGAAGGCGAGGTTCTCGAATACGACCTCGTCTCCACGAAAGTCGCCAACATGCAAAAGATCCTTTCCGCCTACGGTTATGACATCCGTACGGACGGCTATTTCGATTCGGCCACCGAACTCGCCGTCGAGGATTTCCAAGAAGAGAACGACCTGCCCGTGACGGGCAAGGTCGATGAAGCGACCGCGCTCGCCCTTTCGGAATTCCTGCTCGTCTATCGCACCGACCACGAGACCGACACGCAACTTTCCGTCGCCCGCGACGAGTTCCGAGAATGATGAGGCTGAAAGACATCCGCGCGGCGGGAAAGAAGACCTTCACGGTCGTTCTCGGAAGTGCTGCCGAAGAGATGACCCTCACACTCCGGGAAGAGACCATCGCCCAACACGGCCTTTTCGGAAAAGAAAGCCTGGACGAAAAAGAACTCGAGACGATCAAGGCGGATGACGCCTACCACAAAGCCTTGGCGAAAGCCTTCGATTTTCTCTCCCGACGCGACTATTCGGCGGCCTCGCTCGCGCAAAAACTCGCTTCGCACGGACACAAGACGGTGCAGCGGGTCCTCGACCATCTGCGAGAGACGAACTATGTCGACGACGAGAAGACGCTACGCATCCATTTCGAGGATGCGCTCGCTTTCAGCCTGCAGGGTCCGAAGAAGCTGCGCGAGCGTTTCCTGAAGGACGGTTTCCCCAAGGACCTCGTCGACGAGGTCCTCTCCGCCTATGATGAAGCGACCCAAAGAAGGAAAGTCCGCGAGCTCTTCGAGAAGACTCTGCGCACCCTGCCGCGCTTGACGCCGAGAAAAGCGGAGGAGAAGCTGCTAGCGACAGCTCTCCGCCAGGGTTTCGATTATGATGTCTTGAAACCTTTGGCGAGCGAAGCGAGAGTGCGACTCGAAGAAGAGACGGATATCGAGAATCTCCTTCTCGAAAGAATCTCCGTCCTGAAAGGGAAATACCTTGGAAAAGACCACAAGACGAAGGACAGATTCATGAAGAAACTCCTCCGGGAAGGTTTTCCCTACGAGCTTGTGCGAAAACACCTGGATTGAGAGGGGGTGAGGGCCCTGGAAGAAAAAGTGAAACGACAGTTCCTATCCGGCGGGATGGAAGACGCTTTCCAACATTTCGGCGCCCATGTCGTAAAAGACGACACGGGCCAAGTCCGTTTTGTCCGTTTCACCGTGTATGCGCCCAATGCCAAAGCCGTCGATATCGTCGGCACCTTCAACGATTATGCCCCCCGCACCCATGTGATGCGTCCCCTCGGAGACGGATTTTTCCGCATGGAGATCGAAAAGGACCTGCGCGGTCATCTGTACAAATACCTCATCCACACGAAACAGGGAGACATGATCCACAAGAGCGACCCTTTCGCTTTCGCGAGCGCCTTCCGCCCCGACACCCCTTCCCGCGTCACGGATCTTGACACCCACGTGTGGCAAGATGGCGACTACATGGAAGAACGGCGCGGAAGAAAGCCCTATGATACGCCCGTCTCCATCTATGAAGTGCATCTCGGAAGCTGGATGCGAAAGCCCGACGGCGCCTTCCACACCTACAAAGAACTCGCCGAAAGGCTCATACCCCATGTCCAAGAGCTCGGCTTCACCCACATCGAACTCATGCCCGTCTACGAACACCCCTTCGACGGCTCCTGGGGTTATCAGGGAACGGGCTACTACAGCATCACCTCCCGTTATGGAGAACCCACGGACTTCATGCGGTTCGTGGATGCTTGCCACAAGGAGAAAATCGGCGTCATCTTGGACTGGGTGCCCGGGCATATCGCCAAAGACGGCCACGGACTCTACCGTTTCGACGGCACCCACCTTTACGAGTATGCCGATGAAGACATCCGCGAGAACGAAATCTGGGGCACGGCGAATCTCGACTTGGGCAAAGGGGAGACACAGAGTTTCCTCGTCTCGAACGCAATCTTCTTCTTGGAGAAATATCACATCGACGGCATCCGTGTCGATGCCGTCGCGAACATCATCCATCATCTCGGGGATTCTTCCCGCGGTCTGAACGAGGGCGGGATCGCCTTTTTGCGAAAGTTCACCCTTTCGGTCTTCGCCCGCCACGAACAAGCGATCCTCGCCGCCGAGGATTCGACCGCCCATCCCCTCGTGACCCACCCGGTCGAAAGCGGCGGCCTCGGCTTCAACTACAAATGGAATATGGGCTGGATGAACGACACGCTGAAGTATTTCCAAAGGGACCCCGTCCACAGAAAACACCACCACGACGAGATCACCTTCTCTTTGATGTATGCTTTCCGCGAGAATTTCATCCTGCCCTTCTCGCATGACGAGGTCGTGCACGGCAAGAAGACACTCGTAAAGAAGATGCCCGGGGACTATTGGCAGAAGTTCGCGAACTACCGCGCCCTTCTCGGCTGGCTCTTCACCCATCCGGGCAAGAAACTCCTCTTCATGGGCCAAGAGTTCGCCCAGATGGACGAATGGAAAGAATGGGACGAACTCGACTGGAATCTTTTGACCTTCCCCATGCACGATTCCATCCGCCGTTATGTGAAGGATCTGAACGCGCTCATGCATGATGAGCCCGCTTTGCACGAGGCCGACCATGATGAGGCGGGTTTCGAATGGATCGATGCCGACAACGCGACACAAAGCGTGCTCGCCTATCTCCGGAAGGACAAGCGGGGGCGGGCACTCGTCTGCGTCTTGAACTTGACGCCGAAGACGCATGACGACTTCCTTCTCGGTGTCCCCGAAGCCGGCACCTACAAGGAGATCATGAACAGCGACAAATCGACCTACGGTGGAAGCGGCATCGTGAACACCACACGCAAAACCCTGAAACGACCATCACACGGAAGGGACCAGGCTGTCAGGATGAAACTCCCGCCCTTGGCCTTGTCCATTTTGAAACGGGAGGGATGAGATGAAAACGGAGACCATCGCCATGGTGCTCGTGGGCGGTAAAGGCAGCCGCCTCCGCCCCATCACCGAAAGGAAGGCCAAACCGGCCGTCACGTTCGCGGGGAAATACCGCCTTGTCGATTTCGTCTTGAGCAATCTCGCCAACACCATGATCAACACCGTCGGCATCATCACACAGTATGAACCGCACTCGCTCATGGATTACATCGGCCTCGGCAGCAGCTGGGACCTCGACGTGGCAGAAGGCGGCGTGCATTTTCTCACCCCCTACACGGACATCGACGGAGAGAAGTGGCAGAAGGGCACGGCACACGCCATCCGCCAGCATCTCCATTTCGTCCGGACGCATGATCCCGCATATGTGCTCGTCCTTTCGGGCGACCACATCTACAAGATGGACTATCGCGATCTCATAAAGACCCACGAGAAGAAGGGGGCCGATTTCACGATCGGCATCTTCACCCCGCATGACAGTCTCTCCCGCTACGGGGTGCTCACCCTCGACAAAGAGGGCTTTGTCGAGGGTTTCGAGGAGAAACCGGACGAGCCGCGAGGTGATTACGCCTCGATGGGCATCTATCTCTTCAACCGGGACACACTGGAAAAGATCCTTGCCAACGGTCTCGAAGAGGGGTTCGATTTCGGCAGGGACATCATCCCCAAGGCGATTGCGGAAAAATACACCATCGGCGCCCACGAGTTCCAGGGGTATTTCCGGGATGTGGGGACGATCGAGAGCCTGTATGAAGCGAACATGGACTTGATCGACCACCCCGAGCGTTTGATGTTGAATGATTACAAGAACCTTCCCGTCTTCACCCGTTCGAGCAACCTCTCGCCCCATCACGTCATCAAAAAGCACGGCATCGCCGACGCTTTGATAAGCGACGGCTGCATGATCGAGGGGAAAATCAGACGCAGTGTCCTCTCGGGGAGTGTCATCGTCAAGAGCGGCGCCTCGGTCGAGGGAAGCCTCCTTTTCGCGGGCGTCGTTGTCGGCGAGGGCGCGAAAGTGAAGAACGCGATCGTCTTGGAAGAGACGGTCATCCTCCCCGATACCGAACTCGTCTTCGAAACCCCCACCGTCATCGACAACGAACGTCTCTGGGACCTCGGGGGGGGTCGTCGTGCGTGACCTTTCGCTCGTCATCGACGCCACGAGCCACGGCGCTTTCGAAAAGCTCACCCAGCACAGGATGCCCGGGGCCCTCCCTTTCGCCGGGAAGTACCGTCTCATCGATTTCGCCCTTTCCAACGCGAAAAACGCCGGCGTGGTGAATGTGGCCATCTTCCCCTGGGGGAACTATCGTTCCCTGCAGGACCATATCGGAAGCGGCAAACGGTGGAATCTCGACCGCCGTCGCGACGGCCTTTTCATCCTCCCGCCCAAGAACATGATGTTGCCGACGGAGGATTCGCTCACCTTCCAGCGCATGCACGAACACATCGAATTCTTTCGCAGAAGCATGCAGAAATATTTCCTCTTCACCCCGGCCTCGATCGTCTGGAACGCCGATCTGGACGACATTGTCGAAAAGCACATCGCGAGCCAGGCGGAAGTGAGCGAGGTCCGCACGGAAAGAGGCCGTCTCCAGACCTTCATCATGAGCCGGGATTTCCTCATGAGAAGGATCGCGGAATATGACATCATCCCCTACAAGACCATTTCCGACCTTGTCGACAGGGATGAGCGCGTCAAGGTGAAAACCATCTTTCACGAAGGCTATGCGCGGATGGTCACGAATCCGGCGAACTATCTTGCCGCCAACCTCGACATGTTGAAGTTCGAGATCGGCCGGACCGTCTTCTCGCTCGACACCCCCATCGTCAGCAAGGAAAAGACCGCGCCTCCGGCCCGTTACCTCTCGGAGTCCGAAGTCGAGAACACGCTGGTCGCGAGCGGCTGTCTGATTCAGGGGAATATCAAAGACAGTGTCGTGAGCCGGGATGTCATCGTCAAGAAAAACGCCCGGATTGAGAGCTCCTTCCTCATGAACAACGTCGTCGTCGAAGAGGGTGCCGTCATCAAGCACGCCGTGTTGGACAAAGAGACCGTCGTCAAGAAAAGGACCCTCGTCGAAGGCACCCCGCAACAACCCTATGTGACGGAGAAAAAACAAATCGTCACCGACCAGAGCGGCTTCTCCGTGCTGCATGTCGCCGCCGAAGCGCATCCTTTCGTGAAGACGGGCGGTCTCGCCGACGTGATCGAAGGCCTCTCGCGCGCCCAAAGCAAGCAAGGCATCGAGACCGCGGTCGTGCTTCCCCTCTACAAGTCCGTCAAGGACACCTATTCGGAAACCTACCGGTATGTCACGACCGAGACGTTCGATTTCCGGGGGGAGAAAGAAAAGATCCGTGTCTATCTCATCCAGCGGGGCAAGGTCAATTTCTTCTTCATCGAGCATTTCCGTTTCTTTGAACGCGAAGAAATCTACGGATACGAGGACGATTGTCTCCGTTTCGCCTTTTTCGCCCATGCCGTGGCGACGATCCTGCAAACAATCGGTCCCTTCGACCTCTTGCATCTGCATGATTGGCACACGGGACTCCTTCCGGGGATATTGCAACAAGAAAAAGACGCCCCGCCCACATTGCTTTCCATCCACAACATCGACTATCAGGGGGTCTGCACGCGGGATCTCCTCGAAGGCCTCTATCCCCTCTTGGGTCAAAAGTACAACGTGAATTTCCTCGAGGAGGGCATCCAGACGGCGACGAAACTCGCCACCGTCTCTCCGACCTATCGCGACGAACTCCGTTACGAATACTACGGAAAGAACCTCACCGACGCCCTTTTGCGGAGGGACAGGGACTTCTATGGGGTGTTGAACGGCATCTCGAAGAAGTTGAATCCCGCGAACGACGCTTTGATCGCCACCCCTTACGACATCTCGAGTCTCGAGAAGAAGCGGCTGAACAAGCGCGCCTTGCAGAAGAGGATGCGGCTCTCGCCCGGAGACGACAAGTTCGTCATCGGCATGGTGAGCCGGATCGCCGAACAGAAAGGGTTCCCGATCCTTTTCGATTGTCTGAAGAGTTTCCTCGCAGAACACCCCGACGTCGAGTTCGTCCTCTTGGGTCAAGGGGATGAAGCATTCATCGCAAGACTCGAAGCCATCGCGGACACATACCCTCGTCGGATGCGTTTGAACATCGGGTTCGATTCGGCGATCCCGAACGAGATCTATGCCGGCGCCGACGCTTTCCTCATGCCGTCAAGGGTCGAGCCTTGCGGACTCTCGCAGATGATCGCCATGCGCTATGGCACCGTCCCCATCGTCCGCAAGACCGGCGGTCTCGCCGACAGCGTGACGGATTTCGACCCCGTGACCAAGAAGGGCAACGGCTTCACCTTTTTCCATTACGATTCCCGTGTGCTCGAGGAGCGTCTGAAGGACGCGCACCGCATCTTCAAGGAGAGAAAAGAAGACTGGGAAGCCATCATGAGACAAGCCATGCAGGCCGATTTCAGCCTGGAACGACAAGCCAGGAAGATATTGGAGATCTATCAGAGCATCTTGTCCGATTGAAGCGGACGACGAAAGGATGATCCGGAGCATGAACGCCTTCAAAGACAAAGAGACATTCAAAAAACATTTCGAAGACCGCCTGATGAAGCGCTACGTCGCGAGCTTGGACGAGGCCTCCGAAAGGCAGGCCTACCAGGTCCTCGCCGACCTCTTGAGCGAAGCGTTGAACGTCCAATGGCGGAAGAACCTCGAAAAGACACAAGAAAAGCCACAAAAAGAAGTGCACTACTTCTCGATGGAGTTCCTCACGGGAAGGCTCATCACCACGAATCTCGCCAACATGGGCCTCCGCGAGCTCGTCCGCGAGGCTTTCCACGATTTCGGTCTCGACTTGGAAAGGATCGAACGCCAAGAGGTCGACCCCGGTCTCGGAAACGGCGGCCTCGGCCGTCTTGCCGCCTGTTTTCTCGATTCCCTCGCCTCACTTTCCTACAAAGGGCACGGCAATGGTATCCGCTACCGTTACGGTTTTTTCGAGCAGGCCATCGAGAACGGCTATCAGGTCGAGAAACCGGATGATTGGCTGAAAGACCGTTTCGCCTACGAGATCCGCCGGGACGAAGAAGCTCTGGACATCCCTCTCGGCGGGGAGGTCTTCCATGAAAACGGAAAAGCCCGCTATGAACCGGAAGAAAAGATCCGCGCCACTCCCTACGACATCCCCATCCCCGGCGAGAAGAACGGCATCGTGAACACGCTCAGGCTTTGGAACGCCGAGCCGAGCGACACCCTGCCGAAAGACAAAGACCCCATCGCCTACAACGAGGAGATCCGCAACATCAGCGCTTTCCTCTATCCGGACGACACCACCGAGGAGGGCAAGATCCTCCGCATCAAACAACAGTACTTCTTCACCGCCGCCGGTGTCCGAAGCATCCTGAAGAAACATTTCGAGAGACACCGCACCTTGGAGAACCTTCCCGACTATCATGTCTTCCAGATCAACGACACCCATCCCGCCCTCATCATCCCCGAACTCATGCGCACGCTTGTGGACGACTACGAGCTTTCTTGGGAGAAAGCCTGGAACATCACGAATGGAGTCTCCGCCTACACCAACCACACGATTCTCGCCGAGGCCTTGGAAAGATGGCCCGTGTCCTTCTTCCAACCCACGCTCCCGAGAATCCATCAAATCATCGAAGAGATCAACCGCCGCTATTGCGCGCATCTTTTGGACGAGTTGGGCTATGACGAAAAAAAGGTCCGCCGTCTTGCCATCATCAACGACGGCGAGGTCAGGATGGCGCATCTGGCCATCGTGGGCAGTTTCAGCGTCAACGGTGTGGCGAAGCTGCACACGGAGATTTTGAAAAAACACGAGATGAAGGAATTCTATGCACTCTATCCCGACAAGTTCAACGCCAAGACGAACGGCGTCACGCACCGACGTTTCCTGAAACACATCAACCCTGAACTTTCCGCACGCCTCGACGAGGCCGTGCCGGGATGGGACAAGGATCCCATGAAACTCGCAGGGTTCTTGAAGAAAAAAGACGACAAGAAGATGCGCGCGGAACTCGCCCGCATCAAGAAAGAGAACAAGAAGCGTCTCGCCGAAAGGATAAAGAGAGAACAAGGCATCACACTCGATCCCGAAAGCATCTTCGATGTGCAAATCAAGCGCCTCCACGAATACAAGCGCCAACTCATGAACGCCCTCCACATCCTCATGGTCTACAACCGGCTGAAGACGGATATGGCCTTCAAGAAACAATATGTCCCCCACAGTTTCATCTTCGGGGCGAAGGCCGCGGGGGCCTATCATTACGCGAAGAAGATCATCAAACTCTTGAATTCCATCGCCCGCGTCGTGAACGCGGACGAAGACACCAAAGACCTTTTGCAAGTCGTCTTCGTCGAGAACTACAACGTCACCTACGCCGAAGACATCATCCCCGCCACCGACATCAGCGAGCAGATCTCGACCGCTTCCAAAGAGGCCTCCGGCACCGGCAACATGAAGTTCATGATGAACGGCGCTTTGACCCTCGGCACGCTCGATGGCGCCAATGTGGAGATCGCCGAGCTTGTGGGCGACGAACACATCGAGATTTTCGGCATGGACGCCGACGAAGTGAACGCCCGTTACGAAAAGGGCGATTACGACCCGAGAACGGTCTATGAGAACGACAAGGAGATCAAAAATGTCGTGGACATGTTGACGAGCGGGTTCTTCCCCGGTGTGCGGAAGGACGAGTTCACAGAGATCCGCGACAAGCTCCTCCGCGAAGACCGCTATTTCCTGTTACAAGACCTCAGAAGCTATGCGAAAGCGCACGAAAGGATGAACGAACGCTACAAGGACGCTGAATCCTGGCAGAGGAGCGTTGTCGTCAACATCGCCAAAAGCGGGTATTTCTCGAGCGACAGGACCATCGAGGACTATGTCAAAGACATCTGGAAGCTGAAGCGTTTTTCTATCGATGATCGCGAGCACATCTTTTGAAAAGTGTAGGGTATTCGTTATCTTTGAAGAAGACAATAACCGGAGGTGCAAAGAATGAAGAAATATGACAATGAGTTCTATGTGACCGGCGCCAAGGTCGGCAGGCAAGCTCCCCGTTTCGAGATGGACGCCGTCATGCCAAAAGGCGAAGGGAGAGAACGTTTCGGCAGAATCCGCCTTGACGATTTTCTCAATGAGGGGAAATGGGTCGTGCTCTATTTCTATCCCCTCGACTTCACATTCGTCTGTCCCACAGAGATCCGGCGTTTCGACGAACTGCATGAGGCTTTCGCGGACAAGGGTGCCGCGCTCATCGCCGCCTCGACCGATTCGGTCTTCTCCCATCTCTCTTGGCAAGAGGTGGGCTCCTTGGGCCGGCTTGGGCACATCCACGCTTCCGACAACAACCACACGGTGAGCGAGGCCTACGGTGTGTTGGACGAAGAGAAGGGGGTCGCCTGGCGGGGCACCTTCATCATCGCTCCGAACGGCATCCTGAAGAGCGCCCATGTGAACCACGGCGAAGGCGGAAGGAACGTCGACGAGGTGCTCAGGACCCTCGAGGTCTTCCAGCATGAAGTCGAAGGGAAACTCGTGCCCTGCAACTGGAAGCCGGGCGAAGGATTCGTCGGCGACGACAAGGATTGACCCGCAAAAGACGCTTCGGGAAACCGGAGCGTTTTTTATTTGGACGCTTTCCGGCTTGTTTGGAAAATACCCGGTCGATATTGAAAAATGCCCCGTGTTAAGTTATAATACATGTGTTTGAAAAACGGCACGGAAAGGGGTTGGAGCGATTGAACGAACACTATCGGATATGGCTCGAAGAGCCCTCTTTGGACGAAGAGACCCGCCATGAACTGCAGAACATGACAAAAGAGGGGATCGAGGACGCCTTCCGGAAGGACCTCGCCTTCGGCACCGGCGGCATGCGCGGTATCGTCGGCGCGGGCACCAACCGTTTGAACCGCTACACCGTACGGAAAGCCGTGGCGGGATACGCGGATTTTCTTATGGATAGGGATGAGATGGCCTCGAAGAAGGGCGTCGTCATCGCCTACGACAACCGCAACAAGTCTTCCGCCTTCGCGGAAACGGCCCTCGGCGTGCTCGCCGAGAAGGGCATAAAGGCCTATGTCTTCTCCGACATCCGCCCCACCCCCCTGCTCTCTTTCACCGTGCGGCACCTTTCCGCCGCGGGCGGCATCATGGTGACGGCCTCGCACAATCCTCCGGAATACAACGGCGTCAAGATGTATGATGAGACGGGCTGTCAGCTCGTGCCCGCTTTGGCCGACGAAGTGATTGGCCGGGTGGAAGCCATCGCGAACCCTTTCGCGATCAAGGAGATGGAAAAGTCCGAAGCGAAAGAACAGGGCCTCTTCGAGCCGTTGGGAGAAAATCTCGACGAAGCCTATCTCGAAGCCGTGAAAGACCTTTCCTTCCGTCCCGGGGAAGAAAAACGCATCAAGCTCGTCTTCTCGCCTTTGCACGGGACGGGAAGAGAAATCATCCCCCGTGTGCTCGAAGAAAGCGGCTTCGATGTCGAAGCCGTCGAAGAACAGCTCGTGCCCGACCCCGCCTTCAAGACCGTGGAGAGTCCGAACCCCGAGAACGAAGCGGCCTTCGCGCTCGCGAAAAAGCTCGGCGAAAAGACCCATGCGGATTTGCTTGTCGCCACGGATCCCGATGGCGACAGGCTGGGCCTCATGTGTCTTCATGAAGGCGAATATGTCTTTTTGACCGGAAACCAGACGGGCGCCATGTTCATCGACTACATGCTTTCGGCCATGGAAGAAAAAGGCACGCTCCCCGAAAAAGGCATCGTCTTCAACACGGTCGTGACGAGCGAGTTCGGCGCGGCCATCGCGAAAGCCCACGGCATGGAAGTGGAAAGCACGCTCACCGGCTTCAAGTTCATCGGCGAGAAGATGCGTCATCTCGAAGAAGCGGGGAAGACTTTCGTCATGGGCTATGAAGAAAGCTACGGCTATGTGCTGAAAGACATCACCCGCGACAAGGACGGCGTGCAGGCGACCTTGCTCGCCGCCGAGATGGCGAACCACTGGAAATTGCGAGGAAAGACCCTCATAGACTACCTCGAGGAACTCTACGACCGTTACGGCTACTATCGCGATCGGCTTTTGAATCTGAAACTCGAAGGCTTACAAGGTGAAAAACATATCCGCCGCATCATGGAGACGTTCCGCTCCTATGAACCAAAAAGCCTTCTCGGCAGGAGACTCCTCGCCAAAGAGGACTACCTTGAAGGCATCCGCAGGAGCGAAGCGGGGAAAGAGAGACTGCCCCATCCCTCATCGGACGTCGTCAAGTTCATCTTCGCGAAGGACCTCTGGTTTGTGCTCCGTCCCAGCGGCACGGAGCCGAAGCTGAAAATCTATCTCAACGTCAAGGGTGACACGAAAGAAGAAGCCGACGGCCTTTTGGACAAGATGGAAGAAGAAATCTCTGCGATCGTGGAATCCGCCAAAACGAATGATACGGAAGGTGCATCCTTATGATCACCGGATCGAGAAGAGTCAGCGATTACAAACAACTCATGAAAGAACTGCCCACCCTCCGCCATGTCGACCCCGAAAGGGTCTATATCAACCTTCCCGGCGAAAGGTGTCCGAAATACACCGTCCATGTGGAAAAGGGCGCCAAGGTCAAACTGGGCGAGATTCTCGGCGAGCGCGACGGGGGCTTTTTCAAACAGCCCATCTATTCGACCGTGAGCGGCACCGTAGAAGGCACGACCGAAAAGACCGACGCCTCGGGCGAAAAGATCGAGTGTCTCGTCATCAAGAACGATTATCAGGACACCTATCATGAAAGCATCACCGACCGCCCCGACAGCGTCATCGCCGACTTCAAGAAGAAGGACTTCGTCGAGATTCTCAAAGACAAGGGTCTCGTGGGACTCGGCGGCGCCGCCTTCCCCTCCTACATCAAGCTCGACACCGACAAGGACATCCACACCGTCGTCATCAACGCCGTCGAATGCGAACCCTACCTTTCGAGCGACTACCGCCTCATCAAGGACCAGCCCGAAGACATCTTCAAAGGGCTCTCCTATGTCATGCAGGCAATAGAGGCCGACCGCGGCGTCATCGCCGTCAAGAAGACGAAGCGGGAGCTCATCGAGGTCTTGGAGCGTGAACAGGGCCGTTTCGCCGACAAAGATATCCGGATCGCCAAGCTCGACGACTACTATCCGCAAGGTTGGGAGAACGCCACCTTCGAGAAGGCCATCGGCATCAAGGTCGATGTCGGCACACTCCCCATGGAAAAGGGCATTCTCGGTTTCAACGTCTCCACGTGCGCCGCGATCTACGAGGCGGTAAAACACAACCTTCCCGTCATCAAGCGGCATCTGACCGTGAACGGCGACGCCGTGAAATTCCCGCAAAACATCCGCGCCCGTGTGGGCACGAGTGTCAAGGAACTCATCGAGCTCTGCGACGGTTACCGTGCGGACGCAAAAGCGGTCGAGGTCATCCTCGGCGGCCCGATGATGGGGAAAAGCATCCCCGATGACGATGCCATCGTCACCCAGACGACGACATCCGTCCTCGTCTTCGAAAGCACGGACCACATCGAGGAACCCTGCGTGCGTTGCGCGTCATGCGTCTACAGCTGCCCCGTCGATATCCAGCCCGTCTCCATCATGAACGCCGTGAAGCGCAATGACGAAAAGGCCGCCCAAGAACTCCGGGCCGACAGATGTATCGAATGCGGTCTTTGCGCGTATGTGTGCACCTCCAAGATCCATGTGACCGACTATGTCCGAAAAGGCAAAGCGTTGACAGAAACCAAATGATAGGGTGATACCATGGAGATCGTGACAAAAAGCAGTCCTCATCTGCGCCGGCCCCAGGCCCGTGTGACAAGGATGATGCGTGATGTGAGCATCGCGCTTTTGCCGCTCGTCATCTTCGCCATTGTCCAACACGGACTCACGGCGCTTTGGATCCTCCTCGCCGCCGTCTTCTCGATGACGGCCACCGAATACATCTTCTATCAGGTCATGGACTTGCTCGAGAGGATGCGGGAGGCCAAGAGCGAAACGGAAGAAAGCATCCGCGATTTGCGGGCCGAGAAGAAGGAACTCCGCGCCGAAGCGCGAAAGAAGAAGACGGAAGAAACCAAAGAGGCCTATGAATCCTTCCTTTCCACCTACAAGGAGAAACTCGCGCCCTTGAAGGAGAAACGCAAGGAAGAGAACAAGACGGCCCCGACCGAGGAGAACAAGTCCTTCCGTCTTTGGAATAGCGGTTTCACGCTCACCAATTTCAGCGTCGTGACGAGCGGTGTGATCTATGGTCTCACGCTTCCCGATGCAATCCCCCTCGCCGTCGTCATGATCGGCGGTGCGGTGGGCCTACTCCTCGCGAAACTCATCTTCGGCGGCATGGGACAGAACATCTTCAACCCCGCCGCCTTCGCCCGGGTGTTCGTCGTGCTCTCGTTCGGCACTCTCCTTTCCTATGAAGCCTTCGTCGCCGACGGTGCCGCCGGCGCGACCCCGATGACTTTCTTGAACGAGTACATCTTCGATTCTTCGGTGACGGACCACTACGGCATCTGGACGCTTTTCTCGGGCATCGGACTTCCCGGCAGCCTCGGCGAGACGAGCGCGTTGCTCATCCTCGTCGGCGGGCTCTATCTCGCTTTACGTCGTTCGTTCGACCCCGTCGTCCCCTTGACCTATATCGGCACCGTGTTCCTGCTTTCCTTGACTGTCATGTTTTCTCAGGGACTGGATTTCTGGTTTCCCCTCGTGCACCTTTTCGGGGGCGGCCTCCTCTTCGGTGCCGTCTTCATGGCGACCGATCCCATCACGAGTCCCGTGACACGACCCGGGAGAGTCTATTTCGCTTTCGGGCTCGGTGTCGTGACCTTCCTCATCCGCATCTTCGGCAATCTTCCCGAGGGGGTCGTGTTCGCGATCCTCATCATGAACATGTTCGTTCCCGCCCTGGATTATCCGAGATGGGCGAAAAACCGTTTTTCCGCCCGTGCCGCCGTCATTTTCGCCATGGTGGTCGTGGCGGCTGTAATCATTACGAATGTGGGGGTCCATTATGTTGGATAAACTGAGAATGGCCTTGATTCTCTGTATCATCGGGGCCGCGAGCGGCCTCGGCATCGTGGCGGTGAACTCCTTCACCGAGGACATCATCGAACAAAACCGCATACGGGAGGAACTCGAGATCTATTTCGACCTCTATGGTCTTGAAAAGCCCGCCAGTTTCGACCGCGACGATGAGCCCAGAGACATCTATTGCCGTTGGGAAGCCGCCGGCTATGATTCCGAGCGGAACCGTATCGGCGAGATTCACACCTATTGTGTGGATGACGACCGCGTCCACGAACGCGCGGAAATCTTCGACAAGGAAGGGAACTTCCTCGGCAAGGTCTTCCGTGTCGACCACACGAACACCTACGGCCTGGTCGTGACGCTTGTCGCTTTGGATGCGGAAAACGAGATTGTCGAAGTCCGCATCGCCCGTCACGAGAACACGCCGAACTATGCGAGAAGGATCATCGACAACCACCTCGAGCCCTTCCAAGGACAAGACATCAACGATGTCTCCTTCTATGACGGTCGCACCGGCGCCACCTCGACCTACGGCAGTATCATCCACGCCGTGAATGCGACCGCGGACAATGTCGTGGACGACAGGGCGCTTACCGACTACCGGGTCTTCTATCCCGAGGCGGAAAGCTACGAAAGGGTCTTCGATTACACCCTCGGCTGCATCGACGCCCGTATCGCGGTCTATGACGGCGATGACGAGCTTTTGGGTCATGTCTATCCCGCCCGCTACGCAAACGACCATGAAGAGATCGCCTTGAACATCGCGATAAGCGAAGGCATCTTCAAAGGCGTGCGCGCGGCAAGACCGGACGACAGGGCTTCGGAAGAGCTCTTGCAGGCGCTGGAAAAATACGAGGAGTTGGATGGTTCGCCGATCGGCGAAGTCGAAGTCGACTTCGACGAAACGGCCTATGATCCCTCCATCAACCGTCTCGTCACCCAGGCGATCATCCGCTGCCAAGAATCCGACCACGAACGCGAGATGCGCGAATTCTTCCTTTGGAGCCATGAACAAGACGAAACGGCCGATATCGACCATGACATCCTCCAAAGTTACCAGGCCCACTATGACGAAGAAAACGACCTCATAGGCCATGTCTATTATGGCGAATACGACACCTCGGATCTCACGGACGCCTATGACGGCGGCATCATGGAAGTCGCCGTGGCCGTTTTCACTGACGGCACGATAAGCAGTGTGCACCTTCTTTCAAGTGAAGAGAGCGATTTCGCCGTGCGCACATTGGAAGAGAACATCCGCGTCTTCTTCACACGTTCCGAAGACATGGATGAAGATGAACTTGCGGACGCTTTCAGCGGCTCGACCACGAGTGCGACCGGTCTGAACGCGATTGTCGAGGCCGCATTGGATTACGAAGATGCAAGGGAGGGTGATTGACCATGGCGCAAAAACAGACCGCCAAGAAGGGCAAGCGCAAAAAGGATCTGCACGCCCTCGCCGTCTTCACCCGGGGTATCATCCGGGAAAACTCCCTGTTCGTGCTGCTTTTGGGCATGTGTCCCGCCCTCGCCGTCACGAGTTCGCTCGAGACGGGGTTCGGCATGGGACTGCTCGTCATCTTCGTCTTGACATTATCGAACATCGTCGTGAGTCTCATCCGCAAGGCCATCCCCGAAGAGATCCGCATTCCCGCCTACATCGTCGTCATCGCGACCTTCGTGACGATCGTGGGACTCTTGACGGAAGCCTTTGCGCCCGCCCTACATGAATCCTTGGGCATCTTCATCCCGCTCATCGTCGTGAACTGCCTCATCATGGAGCGCGCGAACAATTTCGCCTCCAAGAACAACGTCGTGCTTAGCGCCATCGACGGCATCGGTGTGGCCCTCGGCTTCATGCTGGCCTTGATGCTCATCGGGGGAACGCGGGAGTTCTTGGCGACGGGCGCTCTCGCCTACGGCGTCTATCTCCCCCTCCCCTTGGAAGGGTCCATCATCAACGCGGGACTCACCCTCTTCCAGATGGAGGTCTTCGTGGGACCCGCCGGCGGTTTCATCGTCATCGGTTTCTGGCTCGCGGTCTTCAAAGCTTTCGAACTCTACAACAAGCGCAAGAAGAAGGAAGCCCGCGACCGCTGGATCGAGAAGAAGAAAAAAGAGGCGGCGGAAAGAAAACGCCGCAAAGCCATGGAAAGTGCAGGTGGTAGCGCATGAGTCCGACCGTCTTCTTCGTGGCCATCATCTCGGCCATGCTCATAAACAACGTGGTGTTGTTGCGATTCCTCGGGGTCTGCCCCTTTTTGGGCGTTTCCAAACGCTCGGAGACCGCCCTCGGCATGGGCGGCGCCGTGACCTTCGTCATGGTCGTGGGAAGTGTCCTCACCTATCTCATCTACTATTATGTCTTGGAACCCTTCGAGATCACCTACATCTCGACCATCGCCTTCATCCTCGTCATCGCTTCCCTCGTGCAGCTTGTGGAGATGTTCATCAAGAAAGTGAGCAAGAAACTCTACAAGGCCTTAGGCATCTATCTTCCGCTCATCGTCACGAACTGCGCGATCCTCGGTGTCGCGGAAACGAACATCCGCGAAGGATACGCCGAAGAGTTCGGCGTCATGAGCGGCCTCGGTGTCGCCGCGGCAAGCGCCTTCGGCGCGGCCCTCGGTTTCACGCTCGTCATCTTCGCTTTCTCGAGCATCCGCGAGAGGCTTGAAGCCGCCAATGTGCCCGCCGCCTGGAAGGGCATCCCGATCTCCTTGATCGTCGCCGGCATCATGGCGCTCGCCTTCCTCGGACTGGAGGGGATCGTCTGATGGTACCGGCAATCGTCGTGACGATGCTTGTCGTCTCTTTGTTCTTCGGAACATACATCATGAACAAGCGCACGCCCGAACCTCTGGAGGCCGAAGAGGTCGTCGACAAGGAGTCCTGCACAGCCTGCATGAACTACAGCTGCCGCTATAAAATCGAAGAGACAAGGGGGGATTGACATGGCCGCCATATTGACACTGGGCATCCTCGGCGCCCTCTTGGGCTTGGGCCTCGCCATCGCGGCGGAAGTCTTGAAGGTCGAGCCCGACAAACGCGTCCAAGATATCGAGAAACTCCTCCCCGGTGCCAACTGCGGCGCCTGCGGCTATCCGGGCTGCAACGCCTTCGCCGAAGCCATCGTCGAAGGCGAAGTGAAAAACCTCTCCGTCTGCAAGCCCGCCAATGAGAAGACCTACAAAGAGATCATCAAATATCTCAAAGATCATCCCGACAAAGACGGCAACGTCATCAAGGTCGAAAAGTGAGCCCCGGAGGACCGGGGCTTTCCTTTGAAAGCGTTATCAGTGTTGGAACGCCTATCCAAGCCCTCGCCCCCGCCCGTTTTTATTGAAAAAGGGTGGTGGGAATGCTATAATGTCCTTGCGCGAATTGAACAAAACCAGAACGGAAGGTGAAGCATATGAAACGCATCTACATGTTCGGCGAAGGCCGACAGCACCAAAAGGAACTCCTCGGCGGAAAAGGCGCGAACCTTTCCGAGATGAAACGTCTCGGCATCCCCGTACCCGCCGGGTTCACCATCACCACGGAAATGTGCCTCGAGTACTACAAGAACGACCAGAAGAACTCGCCGGAACTCATCGAGGACGTGAAGACTTACGTCCAAAAACTCGAAGAAGAGACCGGAAAGGACTTCGGCGACAAGGAAAACCCCCTCCTCGTCAGTGTGCGTTCGGGCGCGAAAGTCTCCATGCCCGGCATGATGGACACCGTCTTGAACCTCGGCATGAACGACGAGGTCGCCGAAGGCATGGTCGAAAAGACGAAAAACCCCCGTTTCGTCTACGACTCGTATCGCCGACTCATCCAGATGTTCGCCGATGTCGTCCTCGGCGTCGACATGAAACCCTTCAACGATTATATCGAGAAACTGCAGGAGAAGAAGGGCTATGCATCCGAAGTGGACATCACCGCGGACGATTGGCAAGAGATCACCGAAGAATTCAAGAAATTCTACAAGAAGGCTGTCGGCGAAGACTTCCCCACGGACCCCATGAAACAGCTCTACATGTCCATCGATGCCGTGTTCAGAAGCTGGGACACCCCGAGAGCGAGAGTCTATCGCGAACACAACAAGATTCCCCATGACCTCGGCACCGCGGTGAACGTGCAAGAGATGGTCTTTGGGAACACGGGCGAAGACTCCGGCACCGGCGTGCTTTTCACCCGTGACCCGAAAACCGGCGCCAACGAGGTGTTCGGCGAATTCCTCTTCAACGCGCAAGGCGAGGATATCGTCGCCGGCGTCCGCACCCCGCTCGACTTGAAAGAGCTCGACGACAAACGCCCGAAGATCTATGAAGAACTCATCGCCAATCTGAACAAGCTCGAAGAACACTACAAGGACATGCAGGATGTCGAATTCACGATCGAAGACGGCAAGCTCTTCATCCTGCAGACCCGTACCGGCAAACGCACGGCCCACGCCGCCGTGAAGATCGCTGTCGACATGCAAAAAGACGGCATCCTCGACAAGAAGGAAGCTTTGATGCGGGTCGACACCGCCCAGATCGACCAACTCCTCCATCCCGTCTTCGACGAAGAGGCCCTTAAAAAGGCCGAATTCGTCGCCGAAGGCCTGGCGGCGAGCCCCGGGGCCGCCACGGGAAGGATCGTCTTCACGAGTGAGCGCGCCGCAGAGATGGCCGAAGAAGGCGAAAAGGTCCTCCTGGTGCGCCGCGAGACGAGCCCCGAGGACATCGAAGGCATGATCGCCGCCGAAGGTTTCGTGACCCAGCTTGGCGGTATGACCTCGCACGCGGCCGTTGTGGCCCGCGGCATGGGCAAATCCTGTGTCGCCGGCGCGAGCGCGCTTTCCATCAAGGAAGCCGAAAAGACCCTCGCCATCGCCGGCAAAACCTACAAGGAAGGCGAATTCTTCAGCATCGACGGTTCCACGGGCAAGGTGTATGCCGGCAAGATCGACACCAAGATGCCCGAGTTCAGCGAAGAGTTCGAGACCATCCTCGAATGGGCCAAAGAGATCAAGCGTCTCGGCGTCAAGGCGAACGCCGACAACGAGAAGGACGCTTCGACCGCGGTCAAGTTCGGGGCCGAAGGCATCGGCCTCGCCCGGACCGAGCACATGTTCTTCGAAGGCGACCGCGTGACGAACGTCCGCGAAATGATCATCGCCGAAACCAAGGAAGAACGCGAAAAGGCCTTGGCGAAACTCCTGCCGCACC
>PWYL01000051.1 GCA_003568315.1 Mollicutes bacterium
CCCTCAAAGGTCGGACGGATATCCGAAATCTCGCCGATGGGCGCTTTGGGTGTCTTCGTGGCGCGGATGTAGTGGGAATCGAGATAGAACCCTTCCACCGTGCCCGCCTTGTCGCGGAGGTCATAGTCGGTGAGGATTTCCACGGCGTAGGCCTTCTTATAGTCGACCGCCACATCTTCGAAAGTGAATGTGCCACTACCGTCTATGACCTTGACACGATCCGGGTCGAGTTGGTCGGGGTCGAAGGTCTCGTCTTCATTCAGTTCATAAAGATGGGCGATGAGCGTTCCTTCCTTTATGGTGTTGTCGGGGTCGCTCACATTCGTGGTGAATAGGACACCCGTCTGGCTCAACTCGACATTCGTCACTTCGCCCGCGGGCTTTTGGTTGGCAGGCGTATGCACGGTCTCTTCATATATGATACCTTCGCGTACGCCCTCACCGTCGCCAAGGTCATACTCGGCGGTGATCTCCAGACGATAGGCGTTATCCGCGAAGAGTCCATCGACATCAAAAACCACCCTGTCCGTGATGAGAAGGCTCTTGACGCCCTTCTCCTCATCGACCTCGTTATAGAGTCGGGCGCGCATGGTCTTAGGCAGAACGACGCCTTCCAGCGCACTCGTGTCGATGGCGAAAGCGACTCTCTTCTCGGATATGCTCAAAACATCGACCGCGATGGGAGGCAGATCCTTCTGCAGGGTCGTGAAGGTCGTTTCTGCGAGAATGACGTCGATTTGTGGTCCTTCACGATCGTTCAAATCGTAATCGCCTATGATCCGCAATGTGTAGGTGTTGTTGTTGAGGAGGCCTTCTATGTGGATGTCTTGCAAGTGATCCACATCGAGAAGGAGTTCCTTTTCAACGGTCTCGTCCATGATGATTTGCGCTCTCAGCCCCTCTTCAAGAAGGACATCATGGGTATCCTTGAATGAGAGCGAGAAGGTGAAATCGGTCTCGCCGACCGTCTCGTCTTCTACTGTGGCGGTGGGGGGCGCTTGTACAAGTGTCGAAACGGGATCACTCTCGACAAGAACGGCATCCTCGCGGAGCCCTTCGCCGTCGTTGCGTTCATAATCGGCGAGTATGCGAAGTGTGTATTCCTGGTCGCTGAAGAGTCCCTCGAAGACATGGTCGCCGGCGTAGAGGTCGCGATCGGCGACGACATCATCCCCGTGGACAAGCTCGATACGCCCCTCGACAACGGTGTCGTCGGGATCGTTGAGAGCCAAAGAGACTTCGAGTCGGTCTTCATGGGCGTCTATGGAAACGATATCGGCCTCGGGGAGGGTCTCGAGGACAAGGATGTCATAGGTGTTGTTTGCGGTCACATCCACGCTTTGCACGCCGTCGTGGATGTATTCGAACTCCTCGAACACATAGCGGGTCTCACCGGGGATCGAGCCGGCGGAAATGTAGAAAATCACGTGTTCGTTCGTGCTTTCCTCCTCGAACCGGCTGGCGCGGATTGTCCGGTCATGGATGCGCAGCAGGTTGATATCAAGGTCGGAAGGGTTGTCGAAATGCACATCGATACGGATGGAGTCCTGTTTCTCGACAACCGCGGGGATGTGTTCATCATCCTCGAACGGGACTTCTCCGTTGATCTCGAGACGCTCGAAAGACGGCGGCGTGACATCCTCGATCAGTTCATCGTCGCAAGCGGCGAGCATACCCGAAAAAAATATGAAGAACAATAACAGCGCAACTCTTTTCATGACCCACACTCCCCTACAATCTTCATTGCTTTGAATGACTTCATTTTATCACAAACGTACAAGCCCCACAATCAGCGGTTTTCACCTTTATCCGCGAAACCTTTGTGCAAGAGGGGTTTCTCATAATGGCGGTTGATGCTTTCGAGAACCCTCTCGATGGCTTCGTCGCTCTTTTTTTCCGCATCGAGCTCGAAAATCGAGAGTTGGCGGAAGAAACGCTCCCCTTTGATGATGTTCGAGGCGCTCACGCCGACAAGATGGACGGGACGGTCCTCGTAGAGTTCGTCGAAGAGTCGCTCCGCCTCGGCGAACATGGTGGAAAAATCGTTGGTGTGATGCGGCAGCGTGATGTGCTTGGAACGGTTCTCATAATCGTTGTGGCGGATTTGCACCGCAAAGGTCTTGGCGGCGAGGTTCTCCTCCTTCATGCGGTCGGAGACCTTCGCCGTCAACCGTTCGAGTTCGGCGAGGATTTCCGCGTGTTCATGCAGGAAACCCTCGTAAGTCTTGGAGTTGCCGAGGGATTGGTGCTTGTCCCGGCGGTCCGGGTCGACGCGTCTATCGTCGTGGCCTTGCGCCTTGGCGATGAAAGAATCCGTCTGGTTGCCGAGGAAGGCCCGGAGCTTCTCTTTGTCTTGGAAATTCGCAAGGTCGCCGATCGTTTCGATTTCCAGGAGTTTCAAATCGGGGACCGTCTTCTTGCCGATGCCATGGAGACTCTCGATCGGTAGCGGCCAAAGTTTTTTCTCCACATCGCGCTTGCGGAGTATCGTGATGCCGAGGGGCTTTTTCATGTCGGAAGCCATCTTCGCCAAGAACATGTTGGGGGCGATGCCGATGGAGACAGGCAGGTCGTGTGTCTTCAAGAGGTCCTTCTGGATCCTTTTCGCCACGGACTGGGGATGTCTTTTCTCCAAAGCATCGGTCATGTCGAGATAGCCCTCGTCGATCGAGGCGGGCTCCAACATGTCGGTATATTCAGAAAGGTATTCGAAGAATAGACGGCTGTATTTTTCATAGAGGGGGAAGTTCACGGGCAGAACGCGGAGTTTCGGACACAAGCGTCTCGCCTCGCTCACGGGCATGGCGCTTCTGACGCCGTATTTCCTGGCCTCATAGTTCGCCGTGGTGAGGATCCCCCGCTCGCTTTTCGGACCGATGCCGATGGGCTTGTCAAGGAGGCTCTTGTCTTCGGCCGCCTCGCAACTCGCGAAGAAGGCGTTCAGATCGATATGGAAGATGACGCGGTATTTCTTCATGGTCGCACTTTCCTTTTTGTCATAGATTTAGTATAATGATACCTGCGAACACCCGTGAACATCCTGTCCCAACAACATAAAGAGGTGATATGATGCCCGAAAGCAGAAAGCGCAAGAAAAAGCCACAGGAAGAACCGGAAACGATCTATGTGAATCCGCTGAAACGAAAATGGGGGAAGATCGTCGTTTTGATTCTTGTCGTGGCGTTTCTGCTCGGTCTTGTGGCCACGACCATCGTGATCATGTGGCAAGCGGTATTCTCCTGATCGATGAAAAAGCGCTCCGGCGCTTTTTTTTATTTCAAAAGGTCCTTGGCGCTCGCTTTCGCCCTTTCGGTGACCTCGTCGCCCGAGATCATCTTCGCCAGTTCGTCGATGCGGCCCGTTTCATCGAGCGGGCGGACATGGGCGGCCGTCCTTTCTTCCCCGCTTTCCTTGTGGATGAGATAGTGGGTGTCCGCGGCGGCGGCCACCTGGGGGAGGTGTGTGATGGAAAGGACCTGCACGTCTTTTGCGAGTTCGTGCATCTTTTTCGCGACTTGCGCCGCGACAAAGCCGCTCACGCCGGTGTCGATCTCGTCGAAGACCATCAGGTTCAAGGTCTCCTGCTTGACGAGGAGTGTCTTCAAGGCGAGCATGATCCGTGAGAGTTCGCCGCCTGAGGCAATCTGACGCAAGGGTTTCCGAGGTTCGCCCTTGTTCGTGGAAAGGAGGAAGTCGACGCGGTCGATGCCTTCGGAGCGGAAGGCGTCGCGATTTCTTTCATCCTCGGGAAGTTCCCGGGTGAGACGGATCTCGAAAGCGGCCTCTTGGAGCTCGAGGACGGAGAGTTCATCTTCCATCCTCGTCTCGATGGCGCGTGCCGCTTTTTTACGGGCCTCGCTCAAATGCTCGGCTTTTTTCCTGATATCCGCATGAGATGCTTTGAGCCTTTTTTCGGCGGCGGTGATCCGTTCGTCGAAAGTCTCGGCATCGGAAAGCGTCTCGGCGATCTCTTCTTGGTAGTCGACAAGTTCGTCGACGGTTTTTTGGTATTTCCGTTTCAGAGTCTCGAGGGTGTGTTTTCTGGTTTCGAGACGGTCGAGTTCTCCGGGGTCGAAATCGAGGGAGGCGAGTTCGTCGGCAAGGCTTTGCCGGATGTCGTCGAGTTCAAGATAGGCGCTCTCTATCCTTTGGGCTTTTTCAAGCTGGCCCTTGTCGTAGCGGGCGGCCTCTTCCAACGCATCCTTGGCTTCATAGATGTTCTCGAGCGCCCCCTTCTCATCGAGAGCGGAACTCGCCTTCGCGAGTGAACGATAGATCTCGTCGAAATTCTTGAGCGCCTTCAGACGGTTTTCGAGTTCTTCCTCTTCGCCCTTTTTCAGCTCGTGCGAGTGGAGCTCGTCGGCCTGGAAACGCAGAAGGTCCGCCTTCTCTTCGGTCGCTTGCCGTTTTTGGAGCAAACCTTCATGGGCTTCGTAGGCTTCGAGGTAGTCTTTACGAACGGTGCGGTATGCCTCCAAAAGTCCACTGATGGTCTCATCATAGCCATCGAGCAAAGCGAGATAGGTCTCGGGGTTGATCAAACGTTTCGTGTCATGCTGGGTGTGGATGTCGGCGAGACGACGGGTGATCTTGCGGAGTTCCGCCAAGGTCACGGCCTCGCCGTTCACCTTGATGAGGTTGCCTTTGTCCTTGCTCACGCGGCGTTTGATCAAAAGACCGTCCTCTTCGAGAGAGATGCCCTGTTTCGTGAGGACTTCTTCCACCGCTTTGTTCAGGGGGGAGAAGAGTCCGCTGACCTCGGCGCTCTCGGCTCCTGTGCGGACAACGTCTGTATCGGCCCTGTCCCCGAGCAGAAGCCCGATCGCCCCGATGAGGAGACTCTTCCCCGCACCGGTCTCGCCTGTGAGGACATTCATGCCGTCTTCGAAAGAGACCTCGAGTTCCTCGAGGATGGCGAAATTCTTGACGATCAGATGTCTGAGCATAATGAGTCCCCCTCTTCTTCCAGGCTTTCGGCGATGCTTTTCACGAGTCCATCAGGAGCGACGGGCTCTTGTCTTTTGTCGATGTGGACGAAAATCTCCCGGTTGGCTCTTTCTTCCTGCCGGGGTGAAAGCGTAACACCAACAAGATGAAAGCCTTCGCGTTCCAGGGTTTTGAGATATTTGGCAAACGTTTCCAGGATGTCTCTTTCGTTTTTGACGATGCCGGAGCGGGAGACGTTCGCCCCTTCGAACTGCGGTTTGAAAAGGACCACCGCGACAGCGTCCTCGAACATGTCGCGCATATGACAAAGCAAAGGGATGTTCGAGGTGAAACTGACATCCATGAGGACCATCTCCACCCCGGGAAAATCCTCTTTTTCCGTGTCGAGAAAGTTCGTGCTCTCTTTCAGGACCACACGTCCGTCCGCTTTCAGCTTGTCGGCGAATTGCTCTTTGCCGACATCGACCGCATAGACCCGTTTCGCGCCTCCTTGCAGGGCACAGTCGGTGAATCCGCCCGTCGAGGCGCCGACATCGAGGACAATCCTTCCTTCAAGGTCGATGGCGAAAGACGCGAGTGCCCGCGTGAGTTTCACGCCGCCAAAGGACACATAGGGTATGGCAAAAGAGCGTGTTTCCACACGATCTTCCTCATTCACTGCGAAGGAAGGTTTCTTGACGGTCTCTCCGTTGACGAGGATGCTTCCCGCCTTGATCTCTTGTCGCGCATGGTGACGGGAACGATATCCCATCCGCTCGCGAAGGTATGTGTCAAGACGCATCGAGCATCCTCTTCACGGTCGCGATGACGCTATCGGCATCGAGATTTTGACGGACGAGGATCTCCTTGCGGCTTCCTTGACCGATGTAGGCATCACGGAAGCCTAAAGCGCTAAAGCGGGCAGGTACCCGGTCGCGGGCGGCCAAATGGGAAAGCACACGTTCACCGAGTCCTCCCGAAAGTGTCGATTCCTCGTGCACGACGAGGGGACGATCGACATCGACCCTTTCGAGGGTCTCTTCATCCAGAGGTTTCAGATAACGGGCGTCGATGAGACGGATGGAGCGTCCGGAGGCCTTGATCCGCTTTTCCAGTTCGTTCACCATCTCGCCGAAGGCGATGACGGTGGCATCTTTTCCGGGTAGGATCTCTTTCCACGAAGGTGTAATCTTCTCTTCATGGTCGAGCCACTCGTCCGAAAAACGGGTCGTCATCTTGGCATAGCGCACGAAGAAGGGACCCTTTTCGTGTGTGAAAGCATGGCGGAGAATGCCTAAAAGCTCTTCGGCGTTACGCGGATGGGCGATCGTCACGTTCGGAATGTGCGAGAGCATGGGGATGTCATAGATCCCTTGATGCGTCTCGCCGTCGCCACCGACGATGCCGCTTCTGTCGATGCCGAAGATGACGGGCGCTTTCTGGCGGGCCACATCATGGAGGACCTGGTCGTAGGCCCGCTGCAAAAAGGTCGAATAGATGGAAAGGAAGGGTTTCACGCCAAAGAGAGCTAACGATCCCGCGAGCGTGACCGCCGTCGCTTCGGCTATACCTGTGTCGATGAACTGGTCGGGAAACTTGTCACAAAAATCCGTGAGGGCCGATCCCTCGGCCATCGCCGGGGTGAGGACGTAGAAGGCCTTGTTCTTTTCGGCGTGGCTTTCCAGATAACGGGCGACGATCTCGGAATAGGAGAGCGAATCGTCCCGGGCGGTCTTTTTGAACGCTCCGCTTTCGACATCGAAAGGCGGAACACCGTGCCAAAGACCGCGGTTGTCGTTCTCGGCGGGCGGATAGCCCTTGCCCTTCTTCGTCCGCACATGGATGACGGTCGGCGAAGGATTCCTTTTCACGACCTCGAAAGCCTTGCAAAGGCCTTTGAGGTCGTGTCCGTCCAAGGGGCCGTAGTAGCGGTAGCCCAGGGATTCGAAATAGGTCGTCCCCGTGAGAAAGCCCTTCACGCGGTTTTCGATTTTCGTCGTCAGTTTGCGGAAACGGCCGGGCACGAGTTTGGCTGCGCGCCGGCGGAACGAGCGGTAACTCCTTTTCATCCGGAGCCTCGTCAGCATCCTCGCCAGATGCCCCACGTTCTCGCTGATCGACATCTCGTTGTCGTTCAGGATGATGACGGGGTTCAAGTCGGGATGATGACCGAGGAAATTCAAGGACTCGAGCGCCATACCGCTGGCAAGAGCGCCATCGCCGATGACGGCGACCACGTGCCCGATGTCCTTGTTGTGGTTTTTCGCGAAAAGCATGCCCGCCGCCGCGGCGAGGCTCGTCGAGGAGTGCCCGGCCTCGAAGACGTCGTGGACGCTCTCGTCACGCTTCAAGAAACCGGAGAGTCCGTCGATTTTCCTGAGACGCGAAAAATCCCCGGCCCGTCCGGTCAGGATTTTGTGGACATAGCCCTGGTGGCCGACATCGAAGATGATCTTGTCTTGCGGGGAATCGAACATCTTGTGGAGAGCGATGGTGAGTTCGACCACACCGAGGTTGCTGGAGAGGTGTCCGCCGGTCTTGGCGACATTCTCGACGAGGAAGGTCCGGATCTCGGAGGCGAGTTCGGCGCATTCCGGAACGGACAAGGCCTTCAGGAAAGAAGGGTCCTTGATGTCTTTCAATCTCATCGGAAATTACTCCCCGTCTTCTTCGTCCGGGGTTTCGAAGTCTATTTCTCCGCCGTTTTTCATTTTTTTCGTCAAGGCTTTCTCGGCGTTCTCGAGGAGGTTGTGGCAGTGTTTGGCGAGCTTCGTTCCCTCCTCGTATTTCTTCACGGCCTCTTCCAAGGGGAGTTCGCCGCTTTCGAGCTCCTTGACGATGCCCTCGAGTTTTTCCAGGGCTTCTTCGAACGATTGCTTATCCATTTCTATCCTTCTCCTTCTTGCTCAACACTTCGACTTCGAGCGAACCGTCGAAGAACTCCATCTCCAGACGGTCGCCCGTATCGACCGCTTGCACGCTTTTGATGATTTCACCCTTCTTCTTGGCCAGGGTGTAGCCTTTCTCCATGAGCCGCCTCGGATCGACGAAAGGGAGTTTGTCGCTTGGGAGGGAAAGCGAACGACGCTTGTCGGAAAGAAAAATGGCGAACATTTTGGAAAGACTCTTTTCGAGATGTTGGAGATTCTTCTTGGCCTCAAGCGTCTTGTGCGCCGGCGAGAGGATCCGCAAATTGTCCCGGAGATGTTCGAGCCTCCGCTCGAACGGCATGAGGAGACGGGCGGGATCCTTCATGACGTAGCGTTCGCGGAGTTCTTCCACCGTCTTTCTCTTCCTGTCGACAAGCCGCTGCAGACTGTCAAAAAGCGACACCTTCATCTTGTCGATGTCGCGGTGGAGAGCTTTCTGGTCGGGAACGGCGATCTCGGCCGCGCCCGACGGGGTGGGGGCCCTTTTGTCCGCGACAAAATCGGCGATGGTGAAGTCGGTCTCATGACCGACGGCGCTTATCACGGGGATCGGACAATGATAGATGGCCTCGGCCACCATCTCTTCGTTGAAGGCCCAGAGGTCCTCGATGCTGCCGCCGCCGCGGCCGAGGATGATGACGTCGTTTTCGGGATTCGCGCCGGCTTTTCGCAAATTGTCGCGGATTTCCTCCTTGGCGGCTTCGCCCTGCACGGTGGTCGGATACACCAGGATTTTCACGAGCGGGTAACGGCGGTTGATGATGTGGATGATGTCTCTGACGGCCGCCCCGGTGGCGCTCGTCAACACGGCCACCTGTTTCGGGAAGGCGGGGAGTTCCTTCTTCCTGCCTTCGTCGAAATAGCCCTTCTTCTCGAGTTCTTCCTTCAGTTCGAGATAGCGCCTGTAGAGGTTGCCGAGACCCACTTCCTGCATCTCTTCGACATAAATCTGATAGCTTCCCGCGACCTTGAAGACGCTCACATAGCCTCTCACGAGGACACTCATGCCGTCCTTCGGCGTGAAGCGGACTTTCCAGGCGTTCCCCCGGAACATCACCGCCGAGATGGAGGCGTTGTCGTCTTTCAGTGTGAAATAAAAATGCCCCCGGACATTCTTCTTGAAGTTCGACACCTCACCTTCGAGATGGACGTCTTTGAGATGGGCGTCGTTGTCGAACTTGTATTTGATGTAGTCCGTCAGGGCGGAAACGGTCAAGGGTTTTCTTTCACTCATGGAATCACGCTTTCCTGATCGTGTTTTTCACATTGTCGAGCACGCGGTTGTTGAAGGAGACGTGTTTCTTGTCGCCCTCGTCGGAAAGGAGGTGGGTGATCTCCAATGCCTCGTCGATGACGATCTCTGAGGGGATGTCTGTGGTGAGGAGCTCGTAGGTCGCAAGCCGGAGGATGGCCCGGTCGACATAATTCAACCGCTTGATCGTGTAGTTCGTGAGATGGTCGCTTATGATCCCGTCGATTTTTTCGCGCATGGGTAAAAGGCCTTCGAGAATCTCGACGACGAACTCCTCCTCTTGCACTTTGTCGGCGTCGAAACGGAAGGATTCATGGATGTCCATCATGTAGAGGAGTTCGACGGCCCTCACCCGGCTTTCACGTCGTGAGAGTCGCTTCTTCTTGCGCTTTTCGCTTTCGTTTGTCATAGACCTCACCTGTCGCGTATGTCAATAAAAGTGTATCATAAACAAGCGGAAATAGAAAGGGAAAACCCATCTCTCCCCTTTCGCAAATTTACTGTATCCTGCCCCGAAACAAGCGGACCAGAGACGATGCATGAACGGGCAATGTTACACCGGGGAGGGATACTTGTGTTATCATGGAGAAAACGAAGGACAAGGAGTCGGTCGTCTTGGTCAAGAACGATCCTCAAAGCTACCCCCATGCTTCAAGACGCAGTCTGACCTATGCGAAGAAGGGCATGGTCGCGACAAGCGAGCCCCATGCCGCGGAAGCGGGAAGAGAGATTCTCGCCAAAGGGGGGAACGCCATCGATGCGGCTATCGCGACGGCGGCGGCCCTCACTGTCACGGAGCCGACTTCGAACGGTATCGGCGGCGACGCCTTCGCCATCCTTTCCACCGAAGGAAAACTCCATGCTTTGAACGCCAGCGGGAAAAGCCCCGCGGACATCGACCGGGGAAAACTCGTACAAAGCGGCTTGAAGGAGATGCCCGTGCATGGCGCCCTGCCCGTGACCGTCCCCGGGACGCCCTCGGCCTGGGCGGAGCCTTCCGAACGGTTCGGGAATCTCTCATTGCAAGAGACTTTGGCTCCCGCCATCCGTCTCGCGAAAGAAGGTTTCCCCGTCGCTCCCGTCGTCGCGGCGGCATGGCGGAACGCGTTCGCGGTCCTCGAACGGAAAAATGATGATGGATCCTTCGCCGAATGGTTCCGCGTTTTCGCGCCTAAAGGCCGTCCGCCGCATGCTGGCGAGATCTTTTCCTCTCCGGATCATGCACGCACACTCGAAAGCATCGCCGAAAGTGGCGGCGAATCCTTCTACACGGGCGATCTCGCGGAAAAGACAGTGAATTTCGTCCGAGAACGGGGTGGTTTCCTCACCAAAAAAGACCTCTGTGACCATGAAGCCTTCTATGTCGAGACCATCAAGGTCCCCTACAAGGGATACGAGATCCATGAGATCCCGCCCAACGGGCAAGGCATCGTCACCTCGGCGGCTTTGAAGATGCTCGCGCCTTTCGACATCAAAGCCACGATGAACGAGAAAGACCTCCACAGACAAGTCGAGGCGCTGAAACTCGCCTTCACCGACGGCAGGGCCTTCATCACGGATTCGAAGAAGATGGATGTATCTCTTGAAACCTTGCTGGATGACGACTATCTGGGCCGAAGACGACGGCTCATCGGCGAAAGAGCCATCACCCCCCGTCCGGGGAATCCTTCCCGGGGCGGGACCGTCTATCTCGCCACCGCCGACAACGAAGGCAACATGGTCTCCTTCATCCAGAGCAACTACATGGGTTTCGGCTCCGGACTCGTCGTGCCCGGCACCGGTATCGCTCTTCAAAACCGCGGTGTCTCCTTTTCGCTCGATGCGAAGCGGGCGAACCGTCTCGAAGGCGGAAAGCGCCCTTACCACACGATCATCCCCGGCTTTTTCACAAAAAACGGCGTCCCCGTCGGACCTTTCGGCGTCATGGGCGGTTTCATGCAGCCGCAGGGGCATTTGCAAGTCGTCTTGAATCTGCTCGCTTACGGCATGAATCCCCAAGCGGCCCTCGATGCGCCCAGATGGCAGTGGACGGAAGAAAAGAATGTCATCGTCGAAAAATCCTTCCCCGCTTCCTTGGTGGATGCCTTGCGGAAACGGGGCCACATCGTGAAGGTCGAAAAGAAAACGGCGCTTTTCGGACGGGGCCAGATCATCCTTCGCGACCCGGATACGGGCGTTCTCGCGGGAGGCACCGACCCCCGCGCCGATTCACACATCGCCATCCTTTGAAAAAAGCCGCCGAAAACGGCGGCTTTTTTCCTGTCCGTTTCTCAGATGAAAAGCACCTCGTGGTCGATCATTTCATGGGTGTCCGTGTCCATCCAGTCGACCTCGACGGTGTCCGGCAAGAACCGCATGACCATGTAGGTCGATTCTTCTTTCCGCAAATCCCCGACGGCGCCGGGGTTCAAGACGTGTTTCTCGCCGATCTTTTGCGAACTTCTATTGTGCGTGTGGCCGTGCAGGGCGATGTCGACCGGTATGTCCAACATGCGGTGATAGAGGCTTTCATAGCCGCTTTTCACCTTGTAGCGGTGTCCGTGGGTCAAAAGGAGCGTCCTTCCGGCAATTTCCATGACGTGTTCCCGGGTGAAACCGGCGTCGAAAGGGTAGTTCCCTTTGACGGCGAGAACATCATGGCGCAAAAGACGTTTATGTTTCAATTCGGAATCACCGAGACTGATGATGTAGTCGGCGTCTTCCTTGTGCTTGACGACGATTTTTTCGAAGCGTTTCTCGTCGCCGTGGATGTCGCTCATGACGACAACCTTCACGAGTGTCCCCTCCCTTGAAAGCTTTGAACGTGCCTTCGATTTCCATTGTGGCATGCCGCTCGTCTCGCGCAAAGCGTGGTCGTCTTTCTTCAGCGTTTGTCGCGGAGATGGGCGATGACCTTGTCGAGACAGCGTTTCCTGTGCGAAATCCGCCCCTTGACATCGGCCCCGAGCGAGGCCAGAGTCTCCGAATGTCCGACGGGTATGAAGACCGAATCGTAACCGAACCCCTCGTCCCCTTCGACGGCGGTGTGGATGTAGCCCGGGAGCGTGCCCTCGAAAGTCATCTCCCTCCCGTCTTCCAAAAAGAGGACCATGACCGTCCGGAAAAGAGCGGAACGATTCCGCTCATTCGCCATCTTCTCGAGAAGGAGGCGATTGTTGGCGTGATCGCTCCCTTCTTTCGAGAACCGTTTCGAGTGTACGCCCGGTCCTTTATCCAACGCCTCGACTTCCAGTCCCGAATCGTCGGCGAGGATGGGCGAGGTCGTGATGCGGCGGACGGCGCGGGCCTTTTTACGGGCGTTTTCCAAAAAGGTCTCACCATTTTCCTCGACATCGACATGCTCGTCGAAATCGAGGAGGCTGTCCACTTCATACCCGATACTCTCCAAGGGCGGGGCGATTTCCTCGACCTTGTGCTTGTTGCGGGTGGCAAGCACGATTCTGGGCATGACTATCCCTCCAGACATCAAACAAAAATAAGCCATTGAATTGGCTTATTTTTGGCACCATGCGGTGAATTTCTGCAAATCGTCGTTATGACCGACCAAAAGGAGCTGGTCGTTCTCCTCGAAGATGTCGTCGGGCTTGGGGATGATGACCTCGCCTTTCCTCTTGATGGCGACGAGATTCAGATGGAAACGTTCCCTGAGATCCAGATTCGCGACGGTGGTCTCGACCAGTTTGGGATCGGTCTTGATGGTGACGAAACTGTGATGTTCGCTCAAATCGTAGAACTCGAGAATGTTGTCGGAAAGGACCTGGTGGGCGAGGCGACGCCCCATCATCTGTTCGGGCTGGATGGTCTCGTCCGCGCCAAGGGATTTCACGACCTTCTCGTGATAGTCGTTCTGCACCTTGACGGTGACTCTCTTGACGCCGAGCTCTTTCAGGATGAGCGTCGTCAGGATGCTGTTCTTGATGTCCTTGCCGATGGCGACGATGACATGGTCGATACTCTGGATGCCGACCTCTTTCAGCGCCGCTTCGTCCGAGGTGTCGAGCACGACCGCATGGGTCGCGATCTTGGCGATCTTGGACACCCGTTCTTGGTTGTTGTCGATGACGAGGACTTCCTGGTTGGACTTGATGAGCTCCTCGACGACGGAGAGACCGAAACGTCCGAGGCCGATGACGGCGAACGTCTTCTTGGCCATGGTTCGCACCCCCAGAAAAGGTTGTATTCCTGGCTTGAGACAAGATGATGCCATTGATATCATAGTACCACAGGGCCCCGTTTTGTCAATGGATTTGAGTGACCGCGCTTTCTTGACCGATGTGGTTGTGTTACAATGATATAGACAAAAGTGGAGGCGGGGATCATTATGGCTGAAGGAAATCGTTATCTGGAATTGCGTCTGGTAAAGACATACATCTGGAGTCTTGTCGGCATCACGCTGTTCATGACCATTCTCGTCATAGCCCTTCCCGGTCTCGCCGAGGACGAAAGTTCTTTCCTCGCGGTTTCCGCCTTTCTGAATCTCGGCTGGTACGTCCTGATCGCGCTCGGACTCCTCTATATCGCCAGGAGATACATCAAAGGCGAGTTGTCCTCCCTCGGCAAAGACAAGAAAAAGATCGCCGGCAACATTCTCGGTGCCTTCTTTTTCATGTTTGCCGCCAATGTTGCGGTAGGGGCGTTCTTCATGTGGCTCGGGCACGAACGGACAGCCGTCAACCAGGAATACCTCGAGAGGCTCGCGGAAAGCGCCCCGGCCGTCCAGGCGTCCCTTTTCGTCTTCGCGGTGCTTCTCGCACCCGTCGTCGAGGAACTCGTCTTCCGAAAAGGTGCGATGGGGCTCTTGGCAAGGCGTTACGGTCTGGTCGCGGGCGTCGTTCTATCCAGCCTCGTCTTCGCCTTGGCCCACGGCATGGACGAGATCTCGAGGCTTTTCATGGGCGAATTCGACCAGCTTCTCTCACTCATCCCCTATTTCATTCTGGGCCTCATCATCGGCTATTTCTACTACCGATCCGGATATAGGATCATGGTGGCCGTCGGCGCCCACATGCTTTGGAACCTCGTCCAGGTCGCGTTGCTTTTCGTCACGATGGGCGAAATCTAGTCGGAAAGCATCTCTTTGATTTCCGCGGGCGCTTCCGCAAGAAGGCCGGCGGCAGCACCGTCAATAGGTATAGGTATTGACCCCTTCTCCTGCAAGATTCTCACCAGGTCGGGGTCTTTTTCGAAAATGGCATAAAAGAGCGCGGAATGATGGAGAAAATCGACATCGGCGGTGTCGACGCCGATGACGAGGAGTTGTTCGGTGATGAGGGTGTCTCCTTCGAGAATCGCATAAAAGAGCGCCGTGTTTTCGAAACAGTCCTTGATCCCGATACACTTGTCCGCCCGTATCAAAGCCAGCGCCTCATCGAACCGTCCTTCTCTTAGCGCTCTGTGCAAAGGTGTCTTCTTCATGGCCGCCTCGATTTTCAAGTCGGCCTGGCGGCGAAGCAGCATCGTCTGGACGTCCGGATTCATCTCGGCGTATTCAAGGGGGGATTTCCCGAATTTGTCCTCCTTGACGACACTGAGCCCACAGGCGACGAGTCGTTCCACCAAGGCGGCATCGCCGCGTTTCGCCGCCTCGTGCAGAGGTGTCTGACCATAGATGTTTTTTAGGTAGGGAGAGAGTCCCCGGGTAAAGAGGAAATCCTGCATGGAGCGCGTCCCTTCCCTCGCAACAACATGATGGAGGGTCTCTTCCTGGGCGTTCCGGGTGTGGGGGAACGCCCCTTTCTCGAGCAGGATGTCAAGGGTCCTTCCACTTTTGCTCCGGACGGCGTGGAAAAGACACGTCTCGCCCGCATTGTCGCGCTGAACGAGGGAGGCGCCGTGGTCGAGAAGGCTCTTGACGACCCCTTCCGCCCCCCGTTTCGCCGCGAGCATCAACGGGGTGAGACCCTTCTTGTTCTTGGCGTCCGTGTCGGCCTTTTTCTCGAGAAGCGCCACCACCATCTCTTCATCCCCCATGTGTGCCGCGACATGGAGAGGGGTGTCAAGGAAATAGTTCTCGTTTTGGATGTCGAGGCCGCGTTCGAGAAGATAAAAAAACACCGCTTTCGTTTTCTGCCTGATGGCATAGAAAAGCAGGTTCTGGCGGCGGGAGTCCATGGCGAATATGTCGAACCTCTCCAAGGTTTCGAGGTCTTCTTCCAGCATGGCATCCAAGATTGCCTCGTCCAGGAATTCCTTTGAGTCCAAAGGCGACACCCCCCAATTCCAAAAGTACCACAATGCAAAAAAAAATACCACATTTCTGTGGTATTTTTTTTGGATCAATCTCAGCGTACGGCGTCTTTGAGGACTTTTCCTGCTTTGAACGCGGGAGATTTCTGAGCCGGGATGGAAATCGAGTCGCCTGTCCTCGGGTTGTGGCCGACACGCGGCTTGCGTTCTCTGACTTCGAATGTGCCGAAGCCGGTCAGAACAACTTTTTCACCTTTGACGAGTGAATCTTGAACGGCGCCAAGAGTGGCGTTCAATGCTGCTTCTGCATCTTTCTTGGTGAGTCCGGAGACTTCTGCAACTTTTGCAACAAGTTCAGTCTTGTTCATGAATCCAACTCCCTCCTCAAAAATTTGTTTTAACTACGCTCATTATAGCAACTCACAATGACCTTTGCAAGCGATTAAGAAGGGTTTTGACGAAAATGTTGCTTTTTTAGGGCTTTTCAAGGCATTCTTTCCGGTTTCGAGGTGCGCGACAAGAGTTTCGCGAAGGCTTCACTCGGCTCCACGCGGTCAAAAACAACATCATGGATGGCGTTGATGATCGGCGTGTCGATTCCGGCCTGTTTTGCGAGCTCATAAGCGGCTTCGGTGGTGCGAATCCCCTCGACAACCATCGTTATCGAGTCCAGTGTCTCGTCGAGATTCTTGCCGGAACCGATTTTCAAACCCGCCCGGTAGTTTCGCGAGTGCTCGGATGTGCAAGTGACGAAAAGGTCGCCGATGCCGGAAAGACCGAGAAGCGCATCCTTCGAAGCGTCGAGTTGTTCATAGATCTTGCCCATCTCGACAAGCCCGCGGGTGATGAGGGCGGCCAGGGCGTTATCGCCGTGGCCTTGCGCCTTGGCGATGCCGGCGGCGAGGGCGAAGATGTTCTTGAGGGCCCCGCCCAGCTCGACTCCCTTCAGATCGGTCGAGGAATAGACGCGGAAATAGGTCTTGTTGTGGAAGAGGGACTGCACGAAACACGCATGCTCCTCGTTCTCGCTCGCGCTCGTGATGGCCGTCATCATGCCCTTGATCACTTCTTCGGCATGACTCGGACCCGAAAGGGCCACGAATCCCTCGAGATATTCCGGAGGCACCATCTCGGCGAATATCTCGCTCGCCCGCTTGAAGGTCGCGGGCTCGATGCCCTTGGCGGCATTGATGAAGAGTTTCTTCGTTTCGAGATGGGGCAGGATGGAACAGATTGCCTCCCTGAGGACCTTTGTCGGCACGACAAAGAGGAGGATGTCGGAAAAGGCGAGGATCTCTTCCACATTCCCCGTCGCCCGGACGGACTCGGGGATCGCCTCGTCGAGCTGCAGACAGCGATGCTCTTCATTGATGGCCTTGACAGTCTCGGGGTTGACATCATAGACGAGGGTCTCATGATTGTTATCGGATAGGACCTTGGCCAGGGCGAGTCCCCAGGACCCGCCTCCCACGATACTCACTTTCACTTCAATCACGTCTCCTGAGCATGATATGGATGGGAACGCCGCGGAAGCCGAAAGCCTCGCGGATCCGGTTCTTGAGATAGCGCTCGTAACTGAAATGCATGAAACGCAAATCGTTGACAAAGAGTACAAAGGACGGCGGTTTCACACCGACCTGGGTAGCGTAGTATCCTTTGACGACACCGCCTTTGTGAGATTTCGGGGGATTGGCGGCGAACGCATCGCTTATGACATCGTTCAACACGCTCGTGGGCACTTTTTTCTTGTAACTGTCATAGACCTCGCCGATGACGGGGAAAAGCGTGGAGAGACGGGCTTTCGTCTTGGCGGAGAGAAAGACGATGGGCGTATCATATAGAAATTGAAAATGGGCCCGGATGTTCTTTTCCCATTCGTTCATCGTGCGTTCGTCCTTTTCGACGCGGTCCCACTTGTTGACGGCGAGGATGATCGCCTTGCCCGCTTCGAGCGCATAGCCGGCAATCTTCTTGTCCTGCTCGATGATGCCCTCTACGGCATCGAGGATGACGATCGCCACATCGCTACGCTCGATGGCGCTCATCGCCCGGAGGACACTGTATTTTTCCGCGTCCTCATAGACCTTTCCGCGTTTTTTCAAGCCCGCGGTGTCGATGACGACGTATTCCTGGTCGTTCCTTTCGAAGACGGAGTCGACGGCGTCGCGGGTCGTGCCTTCGATTTCGCTGACGATGACCCGCTCTTCCCCCAAGAGGGCGTTCATGAGCGAGCTTTTCCCCACATTGGGTCGGCCAATGAGAGAGAGCCTGATCGTGTCTTCCTCGTAAGGATCGGGCACCGCCTCGGGAAGCATCGAGACGACGCGGTCGAGAAGGTCGCCGACACCGATGCCGTGGGTCGAACTCACAGGCGTGGGATCACCCAGCCCGAGCGAGTAGAATTCATAGAGCTCATCTCGATGGGAAGAGTCGTCGACCTTGTTCACGGCGACGACGACGGGGGTGTCCGCCTTGTAGAGCATGCGGGCGACATAGGAATCCTGTTCGGTGACGCCGCTTTGGACATCGACGAGGAAGATGATGACGTCCGCCTCGTCGATGGCGATTTCCGTCTGGGCCTTGATTTCATGAATAAAAGGGGCATCGTCGAAATCGATGCCGCCGGTGTCGATGAGGTTGAAGGTGCGTGTGAGCCACTCCGCCCGGGCATAGAGCCTGTCGCGGGTGAGTCCCGGCGTTTCGTCGGTGATCGCCAAGCGCTCACCGACAATACGGTTGAAAAGGGTGGACTTGCCCGTGTTCGGGCGGCCCACGATGGCCACGGATGGAAGCATGGCCGCCACCCCCTCGTCGGGTCATTTCTTCATGTCTTTGAATTTATCCGCGAAGAGTTCGCCCAGGGTCTGGGAATGTTCATCCTTGTTGGAACTCTTCAGGTGTTTCTTGTATTCATCCTGGATGCGTTTCTTCTCGTAGGCTTTCTTGCTTATGACCATCTGCCAGTTCTCGCGGTTGAACTTCAAGACGACGCCGTTGATGACTTCGCCCTCTTTGAGGGCGTCGGAGACATTCTCGACATGGGCGTCGGAAATCTCGGAGATGGGAAGGAAACCATAGACACCCTGGATTTCGACCAAAGCCCCGCGGCTTTGGAGTTCCTTGACCTCGCCGGAGACTTCTTCGCCGACTTTGACCTTGACATCTTCCCAGGGGTTGTATTCGAGATGTTTCTTGGAAAGTTGCATCTTCTGGTTCTCGACGTCGATCGAGAGGATCTGCACCTCGATCTCGTCACCGACTTCGACATTGCCGGCGAGATTGAAACGGGGATCCCAGGAGTAGTCGTTCCGGTGAACGACACCGGCCACGTCGCGTTCGATCTCGACGAGGATGCCGAATTGCATCTTCTTGACGATCTTGCCCGTGACCTTTTCGCCCACCTTGTGTTCTTCGGCGAATTTCGCCCAAGGGCTCTTCTGGAGGGCTTTCAGAGAGAGTGAACGCTTGTCGCCGTCGGCGCCGATGATCTTGACCTCGATCTTCTCGCCTTCTTTGACGACTTCGTTCGGTTGCTTGATGCGGTGATGGCTCATCTCGGAAATGTGGAGCAATCCCTCGACATGTTCGAAACGCACGAAAGCCCCGTAGGGGACGAGCTTGGTGACGGTTCCTTCCAGAACGTCGCCGACATTGA
This sequence comes from Mollicutes bacterium, assembly GCA_003568315.1. Taxonomy (GTDB): domain Bacteria; phylum Bacillota_I; class Bacilli_A; order Izemoplasmatales; family Izemoplasmataceae; genus T1SED10-81. The sequence continues at coordinate 18,950 of PWYL01000051.1, forward strand.
TGTCTTTCAACTCCTCTTGCCGTTTGAGGTCCTTCTTGCTTTTCTCGACGGCCTTGCGGCTGACAACGATGCGGATGCGGTTGTTCTTGCGACCGATCTCGATGATCTTGATGGGGAGTTTCTCGTGCAGATAGGAACGGAGGTCCTCGACATATTTGATCGAGACTTCGCTTCTAGGCATGAACATGTCGAAGCCGTGGGCGCGGACTTTCAAACCGCCCTTCACGACATCCTTGACGACAGCCTCGATGATCTCGTCGTTTTCGAATTTGGTCTGGAGTTCCTCGAACAGTTCCTTCTGTTCGATTTCGACACGGGAAAGAAGGACGATTCCTTGTTCGTCGTCCTTTTTCCGGACGACGGCTTGGATCTCATCGCCCTTTTTCACGACATCGTGACAGGTCTGGGCGTCGAGACGGGTCAGACGTTCGAGGTAAATGGTCCCTTCCGTCGCGTAGCCGATATCGACGATGACCTCGTTGTCCTTGACTTCATAGACCGTTCCGGTGACGACCTTGCCTTCCTCAATGTTTTTGATCTTCATGGCAATCTACCTCTTTCACTAGGGACTCTATGGTTTTCACTACATCTTCGATTCTCATGTTGGATGTGTCGATGATCACCGCGTCATGGGCGGGTTTCAAGGGACTGTGGATGCGGTTGGTGTCGAAATCGTCGCGGGCGATGATCTCTTTTTCCAAATCTTCCAGGGGGATGTGCAAACCCTGTTTTTCGTTCTCTTTGAAACGTCGCAAGGCCCGGGTCTTCACGTTCGCGGTGAGAAAGAACTTGTAATCGGCCGCGGGGAGAACGTTGTAGCCGATGTCACGGCCGTCCATGACGATGTCTTGGTCTTTGGCGATTCCCTTTTGGCGTTCGACGAGTCTCTTTCTGACAAGGCGGTGCGAAGAGACGAGCGAGACATTGTTCGAGACTTCGCGGGTGCGGATGTCGCGACTGACATCGCGGCCGTCCATGTGGAGTCTCCCCCCCACATAGGTGAATTCCGTGTCGTCGAGGAAACGGAAAGCCTCCTCTTCGGTCAGTTCGACATTCATCCGCATCGCTTTCAATGTAATGGCGCGATACATCGCGCCAGTGTCTATGTAGGTGAAGTCGAACAAATCGGCCACGAGTCTGGCGATGGTACTTTTTCCCGCACCGGCGGGACCGTCGATGGCAATCTGCGTCGTCTTCATCTGACCACCCCACTAAAATCAAAACCATTATACCACATAAGGCGTCTTTTCGATAATCGTTTTTGCTTCGGGCTCCTTAAGAGAAAACCGCAAGGCACCTCCGACTATTTTAGCAGACGAAGACGTCGCCGTCCACCGTTTGGCCGGTTTTTTTGGTGTCTCGCTCCAAGAGAGACCATGAAGGCCTATACAAAAAGATTCCTTGATAATGAAAACGCTTTTTGGTATACTTTACACAAGTCTGTTTGCTATCATATTACGATACACCAAAATACATTGTGGACGAACGATCAGCACGGGTGGGTGGATACTGTGAACATATTCGGCATGAACCAACTCATCAGCATAGCGCTTGTCTTCAGCGTCGTGGCGATGCTCTACGCACTCGTCCTTTTTTTGAAAATCAAGCGTATCGAGAAAGGGATCCCGAGAGTCATCGAGATCTCCGGCTATATACGCGAGGGCGCCATGGCCTTCATGGGCAGGCAATACAAGATCCTCGCGGTCTTTGTCGTCGTCCTCTTCTTCATCGTCGGTTTCGTGATCGGCTTCCAGACGGCGGGGGCTTTCGCTTTCGGCGCTTTCCTGAGCGGTCTCGCAGGATACTTGGGTATGCGGGGCGCTGTCGCCTCCAACTCACGCACCGCGACGAGCGCTGACAAGGAAGGCATGAACAAGGCTCTTGACGTCGCTTTCAGCGGTGGCGCCGTCATGGGCATGAGCGTCGTCGGTCTCGGTCTCACGGGTCTCATCCTCTATTATTTCATCGGCACCCACCTTTTCGGCCTCGAGATCGGCAATATGGCCACAGTGCTCACCGGTTTCGGACTGGGCGCCTCGAGCATCGCACTCTTCGGCCGCGTGGGCGGCGGCATCTACACGAAAGCCGCCGACGTCGGTGCCGACCTCGTCGGCAAGATCGAAGCGGGCATTCCCGAGGACGACCCCCGCAATCCGGCCGTCATCGCCGACAATGTCGGCGACAACGTCGGGGATGTGGCCGGCATGGGCGCCGACCTCTTCGAGAGTTTCGTCGGCTCCTTGATCAGCGCCATCGCCCTCGGAGCGGTCATCGGCATCGAGTATGCGCTCTTTCCCGTCTTTCTCGCTTCATTCGGTATCGTCGCGAGCATGCTCGGGGTCGTCACCATCCGGACGAAGAAGGCCGACACCCCCCACAAGGTCCTGAAACAGGGCACGTACGTGGCGGGGGGATTGTTTTTGCTTTTTGCCTTCTTCCTCACTTTCGTCTATTTCCAAAACGGCCATTTCGAAGATTTCGGTCCTTTCATCGCCATCATCGCCGGACTTTTCGTCGGTCTCATGATCGGACTCATCACGGAAATCTACACCTCCAGTGAATACAAGAAGGTCAAAGGCATCGCCAAACAGTCGGAGACCGGCCATGCGACGAACATCATCGGCGGACTCTCCATCGGCATGGAATCCACGGCGATCCCCATCATCCTCATCAGCATCGTCATCATCATCGCCTACCAGGTCGCGGGTCTCTACGGCATCGCTCTTTCCGCTGTCGGCATGCTCTCGACGACGGGCATGACGATCGCGATCGACGCCTACGGTCCCATCGCCGACAACGCCGGCGGGATCGCCGAGATGGCGAATCTCGATCCCAGGGTGCGCGAGATCACCGACAAACTCGACAGCGTCGGCAACACTACCGCCGCGATCGGCAAAGGGTTCGCGATCGGTAGCGCCGCACTCACGTCTCTCGCCCTCTTCAGCGCTTTCGTCACGGCGACGGGCCTTTCGGCGATCGACATCGCCACGCCCAAAGTCATCGTCGGTCTCTTGATCGGCGCTATGCTTCCCTACCTTTTCAGTTCGCTCACCATGAGCAGTGTCGGTCGTGCCGCCGGCAAGATGATCGACGAGGTCAGAAGACAGTTCAAAGAGATCAAAGGCATCATGGACAAGACGGAGAAGCCCGATTACGCCCGTTGTGTGGATATTTCTACCCAGGCGGCATTGAAAGAGATGATCGCCCCCGGTCTTCTCGCTGTGTCGTCCCCTCTCATCGTCGGTTTCATCCTGGGTCCCGCCGCTTTGGGCGGGCTCTTGGCCGGCGCTCTGGTCAGCGGCATATCCATGGCCATCTTCATGGCGAACTCCGGCGGTGCCTGGGACAACGCCAAAAAGTTCATCGAAGAGGGGCATCACGGCGCGAGCGGCGGTTTCGCACACAAGGCGAGCGTGACGGGAGACACCGTGGGCGATCCCTTCAAGGACACCTCCGGCCCCTCCATCAACATCCTCATCAAACTCATGGCGATCATCAGCCTCGTTTTCGCCGCACTCTTCTGAATATGCGAAAAGACGCCTCCCGGCGTCTTTTTTTTAAAAAGACGGCTTCCTGCCCGGAAGCCGTCATTCGTAATCTAGAGGGTCTGGACGTTGTCGCCGCGACCGGAAAATCCTTTCCGTTCCCTGAGGCGTTTCTTGATGTGTCCGTGGAGGACGATCGCCGTCGCGATGAGAAGAAGGATCAACATGACATAGGCGCTCGCATCCTGTGCCGCGAGATTGTCATCGATATAGATCCGCTTGAAGAGGAACCCTTCCACGAGGACTCGCTCATGGACACCCGCGAGTTGTACAATCTGCGAGTAGAAGGTGATTTGTGCGAAAAGGACGATGGCGAGACCATAGATGAGGGTCAGGGACTTCTCCTTCAAAAACAGTTGCACAACGATGATGACGGCATACACGAGTGGAAGGACCGGAATGAACGTGAACGTTTCTCCGGTCGCAAGGTCTTCAATGCGGAAGGCGAACCATTGCACGATGATTTCCGCCGCGGGGAGGACACCATCGCTTGTGGGCGTGAACAGGGCCGTGAGCGCGACATGGAGCACGAAAGCTGCGACAAGGACCAAAAGGTCCTTCTGGAACGTGTTCAGTCTGGACATGGACATCCTTCTTTCCGGGATTGACCTCGTCTCACCGCCTAATATTGTAACATGGAAAAAATTTTCGGCAAGGGACTTTTGAAGGTAAACGGTTTCGCGCTTCTCGCCCATGGTTCATGGAATTTTGCCGTCTGCGCTGGGAAAAGGGCTTGAAAACGCTCTTATGAACAAGGCTCGTCCGCAATCAGCGACGAGCCTTGCTTTCCGCTTTCGCGACGAGCAGACGGAGCTTTTTCAACTCATGGATTTTCAAAAGCCTGTATTCCCCCTTGGCGAGATTATCCAAGGTCACAATCCCGAAACGGACACGTTTGAGTTTGATGACGGGATGGTCGAACGAGGCGAAGAGTTCCTTGATATGGTGGTATTTCCCTTCGGTGATGACGAGATGGAGTCTGGTGCGTGCTTTCTTCTTGTCATAGACCACATGCCGTATCTTCGCCGGTTTCGTTCTTCTGCCGTCCAATTCCACACCGCGCGCGATCGCTTTCGAGGTCGTCTTGCGCACGAAACCCTCGAGGGTGACCTCGTATTCCTTCTCGATGTCGTAGCGGGGATGGGTGAGGGATGCCGTGAGATCGCCGTCGTTCGTCATGAGGAGCACGCCCGAGGCGTCATAGTCGAGACGGCCCACGGGAAAGAGCCTTTTTTCTTTCGGTAGGTAGTCGACGACGGTCTTTCGCCCTTTTTCGTCGCGGGTGGTCGATACACACCCTTCGGGCTTGTAGAAGACGTAGTGGACCTTCTCTTCGGGCACGATGGGCTTTCCGTCGACCGTGATACGATCGGACGAAGACGCCTTGGTCCCGAGTGTCGTGACGCGTCGCCCTTTCACTTCGACCCTTCCCTCGGTGATGAGTTTTTCCGCTTTGCGGCGGGAACAGAGTCCGCTTTGGGCGATCAATTTCTGCAACCGTTCTTTCAAGACTCAGTCCTCCTCTTCTTCCTCGACGGCTTGGACGTGGAGGTGGACATATTTGATGCGGCGTTCCCGTATCTCCTTGATGACGAAGGTGAGAAGGAAGACGGGGGTCTCCTCTTCATGTTCGTAGTTCACCATCGTCTGGCGGAGGGTGTGTTTCATGTCGACGGAAGGCAGGGATTCGAACCGTTCGAAGAGCCAGCTTCCCAGGGTCTTTTCCTCTTTGTCGGGGGGGTTGCCCAGGTCCAGCTCTTCGAAGAGGTCGCCGAGTTCGATGTCGGCGTTGACCCCGTAGACATGTTCATCGATCTGTTTCAAGAATTCATCATCGATGTCGTCGTGTTCGTCGTAGATCTCCCCGACGAGTTCCTCGATGGCATCCTCCATCGTGACGATGCCGCTTGTGCCGCCGAATTCGTCGCTGACGATGGCAAGATGCGAATTTTCACGCTGCAAGGTCTCGATCAGGGTGTCGGCGCGCATCGACTTCGACACGAAGACCGGCGGGTTCATGATGGCTCTGACATCGATGGGTTTCTTTTGGATGATGTGGGTGAAGAAATCGCGTTCGTTCAGAATGCCGATGATGTTGTCGCGATCATTTTCATAGACGGGAATGCGGGAGAACTGGTGGTCGAAGAACTTCTTGACAATCGCGTCGTGTGACTCGTTCACCTCGATGGCTACCATGTCGACCCGCGGGGTCATGATCTCATAGACCTTCTTCTCGTCGAGGTCGAGCACACTCTGCAACATCTCCGCTTCTTCTTCGTCGATCGAGCCTTCTTCCTCCATCGTGTCGATGATGGTCTCGAGCTCGCTCTCGCTCACGCTTATCGTCACGCGAGCGTCTTCACGCAAGAAGAGTTTCTTGATTTTCAAAAACACGATGGTGACCGGTTTCATAATCCGCATCGTCCAAAAGAGCACACCGCTTATACGGATGGCAATGGTCTCGGAATGGCGTTTGGCGAAACTCTTCGGCACGATCTCGCCGAAGATGAGGATGACGGTCGTCATCACCACGGTGTTGAAAATGGTGACGAGCGTCTCCTGGTTGATGAAAATCCGCGTGAAGATGCCGGCGGAGACCGTCGCCAAAGCGACGTTCGCGAGGTTGTTGCCGACGAGGATCGTGGTAAGGGCGTAGTCGAAACGCTCATGGATCCAAAAGGCTTTCTTGCTGCCTTTCTTGCCCTCCTCGATGAAATTCTTGATGCGGATCGGGTTCAGACTGGAAAAGACCGTTTCGCTCATGGAGAAAAAGCTCGAGATGCCGAGCAGGACGGCGAGGAGCACAAAGTTCATCGGGGGGATTTCAACGGCCAGGATGACAAGGTTACTGGCGGGACTGTCCAAAAGGGCTCACTCCTCCTAGGCTTTGGTGCTGTATTTGCCGGTTGCGGTGTTGACGACGATCTTGTCGCCTTCGTTTATGAACATGGGGACCTGCAGGGTGTGACCCGTCTCGAGGGTCGCATCCTTCGTGGTGTGAGCGGCGGTGTTGCCGCGCACGCCGGGAACGGTTTCGGTGATGGTGAGCGTGACCTTCTCGGGAAGGTCGACACCCAGGATTTCCGCTTCGTGGAAACGCACTTCGACATCCATCCCCTCGACGAGGAATTTTTTTTCCTCCTCGAGCTGGGTTTCGTTGATCTCGATTTGTTCGTAGGTCTCTTTGCTCATGAAGACATACAAGGGACCGTCGGCATAGATGAACTGCATGGGACGTCTTTCGATCATCGCCGTCTCGACCTTCTCCCCGGCTCGCCAGGTCTTGTCGACGATGGCGCCGGTGCGGAGGTTTCTCAGCTTGCTTCTGACGAAGGCGCTCCCCTTGCCGGGTTTCACGTGCTGGAACTCGATGATCTGATAGAGGTTCCCTTCGTGTTGGATGGTCAGGCCGGTCTTGAAATCGTTACTTGTGATCATGGTCATCACTCCTGTAGATGTATGGTCTGTTTCAGAAAGTCTCTTCGAACCAGGCGTCTTTGACGAGTTTGTTGAAGCCGACCATGGCGTCCTTGAAGGTGAAACGGACGAGTTGGCGGCGTACCCCGCGGGAGAGCACCAGATCCACCGAGAGCCGCTGTTCGAGGGGCTTGATATTCGCTTCGAAAACTTCCGTGCGGCGGGCGACCTTCTTCAATGTCTCCAGATCGGTCCCCAGAAGTTCCACATCGCGCGGGCGGTCCTTGTCGAGGTTGAAGATCTCGACATGGCTCACGCTTTGGAACACCATGACGGCTTCATCGGTCTGTTTGGCGTTGAACGAGGTGTTTTCCGGATGGTTCTTCTTCAAGTCGACGTGCGAGAGTTCGAACACCGCGTGTTTCTTGTCGAGGAAACGGACGCGGTGGATGGTGGTGTTGTAGAGGGAGATGTCTCCGAGATACCCCGGCATCAAGTGGTCATAGTCGTCGGAGAAACTGTCCATGAGCCGGAGGGTGGTCTTGCTGTATTCGGGAGCGAGCTCCTGGATGTCGATCTCGTCACCCTCGATGAAAACCTTGTAGGGTTTTTTCCGTTGCTTGAAATGCCCTTCGTAGTTGAAGATGGTCTTGAGTTTCTCCAAATCCGCTTCATAACGCTTCAGAGCGATGACCAGGTTCCCGTTGCGGGTGCGGATCTTGAGCTTGTTCTTCTTTGTGAGGCGGACCTTCTCGACCTCGTTGAACAAATAGAGGCGGTACCGCCAAAAGAAGTTTTGCTTGGCGAAGGCATCCGTGGTTACGACGACGCGGAAGGTGGTCTTCAGATGGAAATGGAGTAGCGGTCCCACCAACAAGGGAACGCTCACCACACCGACATATTGCGGGTAGGGCTGCAGGATTTCGGTTTCCATCACATTGATGAGCTCGAGAAAGTAGTAGACGAGAATGATGAAAAAGAGCCCGAGGAACAAATAGGCGTATTTGCTGATGGAATCAGCGCGTTTGAAGACCCGATAGTTGGAAAGGGGTCGTTTGGTCTTTTTCAGATAGATCCTGATCAAATGGTTCATGGAACCCCCCCTCTCAACCGATGATGGAATGGAGCAATGTCAAAAAAGCAAGGCTCAAGACGGCTCCAAAAGGTGGAAGAAAGAGCGTCCTTTGCCATTGTTTTTTCCTTTTGGCCTCCTCCGCTCCATAGATGAAGACATTGAGGACGATAACGAGGACGATCAAGGCGGGCCAAAGGAGAATCGCCGTGATCATGAGCACATCCCCCAAAAGGGGGAAACGCCCGAAACCGGCGTTGAAACCCAAAGCGAAGGTCGGAATGGTGAAAAACCCCACCAAAAGACCGATTGTATAGGGATAGTGGTCCCGTAGCCGTTTCATGACATCACCCTGACAAGATGCTTTCAAGTGCCATTATTATATCACAGTTCCCCGGAGAACAAAACGTGAAGCCATCCTAATTATGCGAGAGTCCGCATTGACAACCGGCATGCCTCTCACCTATAATACTCGCGAACGGGGGTGAGCACATGGGAGATTTCCTTTTCTACGCTGTCGCCATCGCCATCGGCTTGTTCATCGGTTTCTTCCTTGTTCGCAGGAACCGGGAAGTGAAATTCGAAGAGAGCGAACGTCTTGTCATCCGCGAATGGCCGGAATTCAAGCGCAACATGCGGAAAGGGCAACTCATCGACATCCGCAAGGAGAAAGATGTCGAGAAGGAGAAAATCAAGGGCGCGCGGCGCTTTCCCGTACGCGCCCTGACAAGCAAATACCAGACCAAGGTCCGTAAGGACCTCCCCCTCTACATCTATTGCAATACGGGGAAGAAGTCCTACAAAGCGGCAAGAAAGCTTCTCCACAAAGGGTACAAAAAGGTCTATGTCCTGAAGGGGGGCTTTCCCGCCACCAAGATGGACTTCGATGAAAACGGGCGCGATTGACGCCCGTTTTTTTATGTCCGTTCGACCTCTTTGAGCTCGATCGACTGGAAAGTGATCTCGCCTTTCTCGCCGCGTGCACTCTCGAGGAACAGCCTGATCCCCTCATCCTCGCGGCGGAAATCCAGATCATGGATGACAAAACGCTCTTTGGAAAAATCCCGGGCCTCGAACGCGAAAGCTCCCACTTCACGGAGGATGAGGTTGACGACGGTGTCCTTTTCCAACCGGGGATTCACATCGGAGAGGATCTCGATCTCGAGAACGGCCCGCTCCCTTTCGAGAATGATGCGCCGGAGGAAACCATCGTGGAACACCGGCGGTCCGCCGAGTTTCTTGGCGAGTTTCGTCGACTTGGTCGCATCGAGTTGATACATGGGCATCCCTCCCGCTTCTTCTCCTATTATAACCTTTCAGTGTCCGTCTTGACAATCGTGCCGGATCCGGTCAAGTCCTTTGCCTATTTGGAAACCGTTTACATTTGCCCGGTTTTTGGTTATAATCGGTTTTGGTGCATGACTCGCCGCAGGAAGGATGAAACCATGAAAAACGATTTCGCCCCCGAACCCTACCGTATCAAGATGGTGGAGCCCATCCGCACGACGACAAGAGACGAACGAATCGCCCTCCTCGAAGAGGCCGGATACAACATCTTCGGTTTGAAAAGCGAGGATGTCTATATCGACATGCTCACGGATTCCGGCACCGGCGCCATGAGCGACAGACAATGGTCCGCTCTCATGCGAGGCGATGAGGCCTATGCCGGTTCGCGCAGTTTCTACACACTCGAAACGGTGGTGAAAGGGATCACCGGCTACAAGCATTTCCTCCCCGCCCACCAAGGCCGGGGGGCCGAACAGGTCGCTCTCCCCTATTTCGTGAAAAGGAAGGGCATGTACTTCATCGCGAACATGCATTTCGACACCACCCGCGCCCATGTCGAACTCGCCGGCGGGAGAGCCCTCGACTGTGTCCAAGAAGCGTGTTTCGACACGGAGAGATATCACCCTTTCAAGGGCAATTTCGACCTGGACCGCCTCGAAAAACTCATCTGTGAACATGGCAAAGAGAACATCGCCGGCATCATCGTCACCATCACCAACAACTCCGCGGGCGGCCAGCCCGTGAGTCTCGAGAATCAACGGAAAGTGAGAGAAATCTGCGACAAGTACGGCCTCTTCTACATCATCGACGGCGCCCGCTATGCGGAAAACGCCTATTTCATCAAGATGCGTGAAACAGGCTATGCGGATAAGGACCTTCTGGAAATAGCCAAGGAACAATTCGCCTTGGGTGACCTCTTCCTCATGAGCGCCAAAAAGGACGGCCTCGTGAATATCGGCGGGCTC